>NZ_SBJL01000002.1:656248-984373 GCF_004634425.1 Vitreimonas flagellata
CAGACGCACGGAGCGCGAGCGCTCGGCCGACACGGTCGCGACGCGATCGACGGCTTCGGAGAACGACTTGTTGTCAATCTTCAGCTTCTTGGAATTGTTCTTCGGAATGACGCGCGCGTATTCCGGGAACGAGCCGTCGATCAGCTTCGAGGTGAGCACTGCGTCACCGAGCGCAAAACGAATCTTCTGCGGCGACACAGCGATCTCCACCATGTCGGACGCATCGTCGAGCAAGCGCTTCAATTCGTTGATCGTCTTGCGCGGCACGATCACGCCCGGCATGCCGGTAGCGCCCTTCGGCGCGGTGGCGTCGGCAAGCGCCAAACGGTGACCGTCGGTGGCGACCGCGCGGAGCTTGGCGCCGTCGGCATCGACCGTGTGGAAGAAGATGCCATTCAGATAATAGCGCGTCTCTTCGGTTGAGATGGCAAAGCGCGTCTTATCGATCAGGCGCGAAAGTTCAGTCGGCTCGACTTCGAACCGCGTCTCGAAACCATCCGACGGCATCGACGGGAAATCGCCAGCCGGCAGGATCGGCAGATGCAGGCGCGACTTGCCGGCAGAGAGGAAGAGCCGCGGATCGTCGGTCGAAGCATCGAGCTTGACGGCCGAGCCGTCCGGCAGCTTGCGCACGAAATCATAGAGATAGTTCGCCGGCGCCGTGGTCTGGCCGCCGCGTTCGACTTCGGCGTGGGCCGATTCTGAAATCTCGATATCGAGGTCGGTCGCCGTGAGCTTCAGACTGTCGCCCTGAGCAGACAGCAGCACGTTGGACAGAATTGGAATCGTGTTACGGCGTTCGACGACGCTTTGCACGTGATTGAGCGCTTTCAGGAGCGCCGAGCGCTCGATCGTGAGCCGCATAGTTTCTTCCCGTCCCGCCGCCCCCTCATTATGCGGGGGCCTGATACGAACACCCCCTGCGCGCGGCCTGAGTCGCCGCCCGCAGGGGGTGAGAAACTAGCAGAAGCCGCGCGATGCTAAAGCCAAAATTACAAGACTTAGCGATCGTTTGGCTTCAGGCGCCCCAAGATGCGCCAAAGATCACGGCTCGCGGCGGATGGCGCGCGCCAAGTTCTCGATCTCCGCCTTGGTCGCCGGGTCTTGTTCGACCAGCTGGGCGATACGGTCACGCGCGTACATGATCGTTGTGTGATCGAATCCCCCAAATCGCTGGCCGATGTCCGGAAGCGACGCATGCGTCATCCGGCAGGCCAGAAACATGGCGATCTGACGCGGGCGCGCGATCGAATGGCGGCGCGTGCGCTCCAGCAATTGCTGAACACTCATGTTGAAGTGCCGAGCCACCACCTTCTGCACCAGTTGCACGGTGATGCGGCGCTCCGAAGCGTCAGCCAATTTGCTTTGCAGAGCATTCGCGGCGGCTTCTAGCGTCACTGTTGTCCCTCCAGAGATTTTGGATTCGATGAGGAGTTGGCACACAGCCCCGTCCAGCTCGCGGCCGGTGACATGCATGCGATCTGCAATCATGTCGAGAGCTTCTGGCGCCACACTGAATTCAGGATTCGAGCGTGCGTGATGTGCAACACGCATGTCGAGGATGCGACGACGCAGCGCCGTGTCCGGTTCGTTGATTTCAGACGAGGCAGCGCCCTTCAATTTCGCGCGCAATGCGTCGTCGAGGCCTTCAAGCCCTTCTGCGCCATGGTTTGCGGCGAGCACAACTTGGCCGCCGCGGCGCGTGAGATCGTGGAACGTGTCGAACGCTTCTTCTTGCGTCGCACGCTTGCCGCAGATGCGGTGGAAGTCGTCGATGATCAGCAGATCCGGCGCGCGCACCATTTCCTTGAAGGACGATGAGTCGCGCTTCTTGTGCAGCGCCGATTGGAACGTCTCCAGGAATTCCTGGCCCGTCATCATTAGAACGTTGCGGCCCTGCTCCATCGCGTCATGCGCGATCGCGGTCAGCAAGTGCGTCTTGCCGCAGCCTGGCGGCGAATGGACAAGCCACACCGGGAAACTGACGCCGACACGCTGCGCAATCATCTGCGCGACGGTGAAGGCGTGCTGGTTCGAAGCGCCGACGCAGAAAGTGCCGAAGCTGAACGATTGCGCGTTCATGCGCGGGGCCGGCGTGGTCATCGCCTCGGTCGGCGCCACGCTCGGACGCACTTCGCCGCCGATGCGCGCGTCGGCGAGATCGCGGACGTCGACCGGAATTTCGTGTTCTAGGAGGATGCTGACCGGGCCCAGCTCAGGCAGGTACGAGCGCAGACGCGCTTCCAGCCGCGGCTGGATCTGCTGCCGCAGACGCTCCTTCGCCATCTGCGAGCTCGTGCGGAACAGCAGCGTGCCATCCCAATCCGCCACCAGCGCCAGATCGTTGACGTAGGAGCGGTAGATGTCCGCCCCGAGTTCCACATTCAATTCCCGACGAACGCGCTCATACGCCTGAGCCGCCGTCAGGCCCGCCGCATCGCGGCGAGCCACTTCTTCCACCGGATCCATGCCAACCCCCGCAAGAATCTTGGTTAATTTTCAGCCCCGTACGGCAGGCACAGGTTCGCTATTCGAGCCGATGACCCTTTCGGCCCGATGCCTAGGCATCGGTGTCATTGAAGCGTCGAACAGCGAGTGCGCTCGCCGGACAAGGGAAACGATGCGCCAGCCCAAACCGGAAATCAATAGGCCAAACGGCCATCGATCTTTACTTCTTCGCAATATCCACAGAACGCTTTATTGCGTTGATTTTTATGAGAAAAATCGATGTATCCGATATGTTCGAATACTCCGGACACGGAGCATTATTCACCATAACGATACGGTGTTATTGCAAAGCTGAAACGTGAGGATTCGCAAGCCCTTGGCGGCTAAAATGCACGCCGAACGGGAATTTTTTACAGTGTTACTTGGACGCCGAAAGCGCGGTCACGCGCTTTGTCAGGCGAGACACCTTACGGCTGGCCGTGTTCTTGTGAACAACGCCCTTTGACACCGACCGCATGGTCTCGGATTCGGCCTGCTTCAGCGCGGCAGCAGCGGCCTTCGCGTCGCCCGAGGCGATCGCTTCTTCCACAGTACGCCACGTCGAACGCATGCGAGAGCGGCGCGCTTTGTTGACCGCCGTGCGGCGACCAATGACGCGGTTGGCTTTCTTTGCGGACTTCGTGTTCGCCATGTGTAGATGGTCCAGATTGACTTGGTTTCGGTAACGGAAGCGCGGGGCTATAGCCGGCCCAAAAGCCGGCGTCAAATACTCAGCGGTGTTTAAATTCGGGCGGCCGCTTTGCAATAAAGGCGGCCATGCCTTCCTTCTGATCTTCCGTAGCAAAAAGGCTGTAAAATAAACGCCGTTCGAGGCGCAGGCCTTCGTTGAGCGGGGTTTCGAAAGCAGCGTTAACCGCCTCCTTATTGGCGATCGTCGAGAGCCTGCCAAAGCCGGCGATTTTCTTGGCTGCGCCAAGCGCCTCTTCCATCAGCTTGTCGGCGGGAACAATGCGCGCGACGAGGCCAGCGCGCTCGGCTTCCGCCGCGTCCATCATGCGGCCGGTGAGGCATAGGTCCATCGCCTTAGCCTTGCCGATGCTCTTGGTCAGACGTTGCGAGCCGCCCCAGGCGGGCATGACGCCCAAAGTGATCTCGGGCTGGCCGAATTTGGCGGTATCGGCCGCGATGATGAAATCGCACATCATGGCGAGCTCGCAGCCGCCACCTAGAGCATAGCCAGCCACCGCCGCGATCGTCGGCTTCCGGCAACGCGGCACACGCTCCAAATTCTGGAACGGGTCACGGGCGTAGAAATCGCTGAACTGGCCCTCGGCCATCTGCTTGATGTCCGCGCCCGCAGCGAACGCCTTTTCCGAGCCGGTGATGACGATGCAACCAATCGCGTCGTCGGCCTCGAATGCATCGAGCGCCGCATTGACCTCCGCAATCAGCGCATCGTTCAGCGCATTGAGCGCTTTCGGGCGATTGAGGCGAATGATTCCGACGCCGGAATCCGTTTCGACAAGAATGTTTTCGTAAGCCATGCGCTTGATTGCGCCGGGCATGGGCGAAAATCAATCCGCGAGCGACGACGGCCGCATGAAGAGCCGCACGCGCAGCGCCGAACCATTGGTTTGCGGTGCGATGGTCAGAGCCAAACGCTCGCGGCCACGCAGGAAGATGAGATCGCCCTGCTCACTCACGCTGGGGCTTTGCGCCCAGCCGAGTGCCGGCAGCGCTTGCGCGTAGAAAGTGCGGATGGTGGCGGGCGGCGCCTCACCGCTGGCGCTGGCGCCAATGATGCGGCCGGCGGCGCCGTCAAAACTAAAACCCGGCGCGCTTTCATCGAGACCGGGCGCAACCGGCAAATCCTCGATCGCGTCAAAATATTCCGCTTGCGCGGGTGTCGCGAAAAGCAGTGCGGCGGCGGCGAAAAGCGCTCGACTCATGCGCGCAGTTTAGCTCTGTTCATTAACAAACTCATTCGGAGATCTGCATGCGGTTCTTGCTCGTTTTGCTTGCGATCGGATTTGCGTCACCCGCAGCCGCGGCGCCACGGCAAGAAACGACCGTGGCGACGTGCGTCGCGGCCGCCGGCGACGATTTCGGCGAGGGCTTCGCCGCGCGGCGCGCATGCATCGGCCAAGTGAGCGCGGCGTGTCAGAACGAAAGCGATGGCGGCGTCACGACCGCCGGCATGGTGATGTGTGCAGACCGCGAACGCGCGCAATGGGAAGCGCTTGGCGAAGCCGCGTTGGCGATCCTGCGCGCGCAGGAAAGCGCCACGCAAACATCTGCACGCGAACGCGCGCTCAGCGCCCATGCCACCGCCGCACGAGAACGATGCGCCTACGAAGCGTCACGCTACGAAGGCGGCTCGCTGGCGATTTTCGCCGCCGCCGCGTGCGCGATGAATCAGGCGGCTGATCTGGCGCTCATGCTGCACGCGCGGACGCTGGAGGGCTGACGCACCCTAACGCTGGCAGCGGGGGCACCAGAAGCTGGAGCGGCCGCTGTGCGTGGCGCGGATGATTACGCCCGTGCAGTTCGGCGTGGTGCAGGGCTGGCCTTCTTGGTCGTAGACGCGGAAGCGATGCTGGAAGCCGCCCTGAGCGCCGTCGACTTGCGCGTAATCGCTCAAAGTTGAGCCGCCGGCTTCGATCGCTTCTTCGAGCACCGCGCGGATGGCGTGATAGAGTTTTTCCAAGCGCTGCGCCGCGATGCGGCCAGCCTCCTTCGTCGGCGCAATGCCAGCGCGGTGCAGCGCCTCGACGACATAAATGTTGCCGAGGCCGGCGACGACACGCTGATCGAGCAGCGCTGCTTTGATGCTGGTTTTCTTTCCAGCGAGCGCCTTCTTGAAATACGGCATGTGGAAGTGATTGCCGAGCGGCTCCGGGCCCATCGCTTTGAAGAAGGGATGGGATTCGAGTTCGCCTTCGGCGATCAGATCCATATAGCCGAAGCGGCGTGGGTCGTTGAACTCCAACCGCGCGCCCTCTTCCATCTCCAGCACGACGTGCGTGTGCGTCGGATTGGTGGGCTCCGCGTAATAGAAATCGCCGGGCTGTTTTTTGGCGCCAAGGATCGACCAGCGGCCCGTCATGCCCAGATGCGTGACCCAGACGTTGCCGTCATCGAGATGCGCCAGCAGATATTTCGCGCGCCGCTCCAGCGCATCGACGCGCCGACCGGACAGCCGCTTGGCGAAGCGTTCGGGAAATGGAAAGCGCAAATCAGCGCGCTTGGTTTGTGCACGCTTGATCCTTCGCCCGACCAAAGCAGGCGCCAGGCCGCGCCGTACGGTTTCGACTTCGGGCAGCTCAGGCATGCGGCGAAAGGTCTAGGTATCTGACGAAAATCAAACGCGAAAGCATGGACCCCCGATATAGCCCCGCCCCGCCCGCGCCGCTATGGTCCGGCCCATGAACGACACCCCCGCTGGCGAGACCGCCTCCTTCGGATTCCAGGACGTGCCCAGGGCTGAAAAAGCCTCGAAGGTGCGCGCCGTCTTTTCCTCGGTCGCCAGCAAGTACGACGTCATGAACGACGCGATGAGCGGTGGCCTGCACCGGCTCTGGAAGGACGCGGCCGCCGCCAAGCTCAACCCGCAGCCAGGCGAACTCATTCTCGATGTCGCGGGCGGCACCGGCGACATCGCGCGGCGGCTCAAGAAGCTGGGCGATGGCGCTGCGAAACGGCGTGGGCTTGAGGCGCCGGAAATCCACGTCATCGACATCAACACAGAGATGCTGGAAGCCGGCCGCGCACGCGGCGAAGATGGGCTCTTCTGGCACGAGGGCGACGCGGAAAATCTGCCCGTCGATGATCACGTCGCCGACGCCTACATCATCAGCTTCGGCATCCGGAACTGCACCGATGTTCCCGCCGTGCTGCGCGAAGCTAAACGGGTGTTGAAGCCTGGCGGGCGGTTCTTCTGTTTAGAATTCTCGCGCCTCGCCATCGGCGGGGTCGAGCCGGTTTATGATTTCTATTCTTTTAACGCGATCCCGGCGCTGGGGAAATTGCTCGCGAATGACGCGGATTCTTACAGATATTTGGTCGAATCCATCCGCCGGTTTCCGGATCAGGAAACATTTCTCAATATGATCCGTGAGGCGGGTTTCGCACGCACGGCCTATCGGAACATGGCCGGCGGCGTTTGCGCGCTGCATTGGGGTTGGTCGGTTTAGTGTTTTCCTGGTTCTCACTGGTCCTTGTCATCGCGGCCGCGCTGCTGGTGGGCTTCGCCACCGGCGCCATCGGCCACACGTGGCGTTTGCTGCGCGTGGCGATGACGCTGGTGCGCTACGACGTGCTGCTGCCGGCTGAATATTACGATCGCTATCCGACCTCGCTGCAGGCGGCCCACACCGCGCTCTCGGTTTTCTCCAAGCGTCGCCGCGGCCGCAGTGTCGGTGAGCGTTTGGCCAAGGCGCTGGAGCGCTTGGGCCCGGCCTATGTCAAGGTCGGCCAATTCTTAGCGACGCGCCCAGACATGATTGGCGTCACCGTCGCGCAAGAGCTTGGTCGGCTGAAGGATCGTCTGCCGCCCTTCCCGCGCACGGTTGCCCTCGACACGATCAATGCCGAACTCGGCGGCACTGAAGAATTGTTCGCCGGCATCTCCGAAGCGATGGCCGCCGCCTCGATCGCGCAAGTGCATCAAGGCATCGTGCCTCGCCAAGGCGTGGTTGCGATCAAAGTGATGCGCCCGCGCATTGAGAAGAAGATGGCCAAGGAAATGGCCGCGCTGCGCTTCTTGGCGCAAGCGATCGAATTCTTCTCGCCGCGCTCGCGCCGCCTGGAGCCTGTGCAGTTCGTCGATACGGTGCGTTCGGCGACCGAGCGTGAATTGGATCTGCGCCTCGAAGCGGGCGCCGCCGCTGAATTCCGCGAAGTCGCGGAGAAAGACGGCTATCTCGCCGTACCGGAGATTGATTGGTCACGCTCGTCCAAGCGCGTGATGACACTCGATTGGATCGACGGCGTGCCGCTGACGGATTCGCACGCGCTCGACAAAGCTGGCGCCGATCGCAGCGAACTGGCCATCAAGATCACGCGCGGCTTCCTGGCGGCGGCGCTCGATTACGGCTTCTTCCACGCCGACATGCATGAGGGTAATCTCATGTACGGCAAGGACGGCAAACTCTGGATCGTCGATTTCGGCATCATGGGCCGCATCGGCCACAAGGAGCGCCGCTACCTCGCAGAGATTCTCTATGGCTTCCTGCGCCGTGATTATCGTCGCGTCGCTGAGGTGCACCAAGAAGCCGGCTATGTGCCCGAGAAATTCACGGTCGAGGAATTCGCTCAAGCGCTGCGCGCCATCGGCGAGCCGATCTTCGGCAAGACGGCGGACTCGATTTCGATGAGCCGCCTCCTCCTGCAGCTCTTCGACGTCACCCATATGTTTGGCATGCATTTGCGGCCGGAATTGGTGCTGTTGCAGAAGACGATGGTGCAGGTCGAAGGCGTCGCGCGCGGGCTCGACCCCAAGCATGATATGTGGACGGCATCGCGCCCGATCGTGGAGCGCTGGGTCGAGCGCGAATTGGGCGCCGAAGCGATGGCCAAGCGCGCCATCGATGAAGTGGGCCACGGCCTGGGCGCATTGCGGCGCCTGCCGCACACGTTGATCGCGCTCGAAGCCGCTGCCCGCAAGGTGAGCACCGAAGCGCCGCGCGAAGAGCGCAAATGGTATCAGATGCCGGCGTTTTGGCTGGGCTTGGTCGGCGGTGCGCTGATCATGTTCGTGTTCGGCCCGCGCAGCGTTGAGCGCGAAGTGGTGCAACCTGCGCCCGAGCCCGCGCGTGTTGAACAACCAATCGCCCCGCCGGCTGCAACCGCGCCGATTCCGCCCGCCGTGGAAGAGGCGCAGGAAACGACGGACGCGGCGACCACCGAAACAGAAACGGCGACGCCGGAGCCGACGCCATGAGCAAGCGCGCCCTCCTTATCATCGGTGGCGGCATCGCCGCTTACAAAAGCCTCGAACTGATCCGCCGCTTGAAAGAGACGGGCGTTGCGGTGCGTGTGGTGATGACGGAAGCGGCGCAGAAATTCGTGACGCCGTTGGCTGCTGGCGCCTTGGTCGGCGAGCCTGTGTTCACCGACCTCTTCGATCAGGCCCGCGAATTCGACGTCGGCCACATCCGCCTCGCGCGCGAGACCGAT
This sequence comes from Vitreimonas flagellata, assembly GCF_004634425.1. Lineage (NCBI taxonomy): Bacteria > Pseudomonadati > Pseudomonadota > Alphaproteobacteria > Hyphomonadales > Hyphomonadaceae > Vitreimonas > Vitreimonas flagellata. The sequence continues at coordinate 664,874 of NZ_SBJL01000002.1, forward strand.
CTCATCATCGTCGCGCCTGCGACAGCGGATCTGATGGCGAAAGCCGCGAACGGGCTGGCAAATGATCTTGCCTCCGCCGTGCTGCTGGCCACCGATAAGCCCGTGCTGATGGCGCCGGCGATGAACCCGTTCATGTGGGCGAACCCCGCGACGCAGCGCAATTTCGCGCGGCTCCAGGCGGACAACCGCAAATTCGTCGGCCCGAACGAAGGCGAGATGGCCGAGAGCGGCGAACGCGGCTTGGGGCGCATGGCCGAGCCTCAGCAAATCCGCGACGCAGCTCTCGCTTTGCTCAGTGACGGCCCGCTTAAAGGTAAGCGCGCGATGGTGACAGCAGGCCCGACGATCGAAGCGATCGATCCGGTGCGCTTTCTCTCCAATCGCTCCAGCGGCAAGCAAGGTTACGCAATCGCCGCAGCGCTGGCCGAACTTGGCGCGGAGGTGACGCTTGTGTCTGGCCCAACCGCGCTCAGCGCGCCGCGCGGCGTGACGCGCGTGTGCGTGGAAAGCGCGCGCGAGATGTTGGAGGCGAGCCAAGCCGCGTTGCCGCTCGATGTCGCCGTCATGGTCGCCGCCGTCGCCGATTGGCGCCCGAGCGCGATCGCTGACGAGAAGATCAAGAAAGACAAAGCCGGCATTCCCGGCATCGCATTGGTCGAGAACCCCGACATTCTCGCGACACTCTCGAAGCCTGGTAAAAAACGTCCGAAGCTCGTGATCGGCTTTGCCGCCGAGACCAACGACGTCGAAGCGCACGCCCGCGCCAAGATCGCCAAGAAAGGCTGCGACTGGATCGTGGCCAACGACGTCTCTGGCGACGTCATGGGCGGTGATGACAACACTGTCATGCTGATCAGCAAAGATCGCGCGGAAACCTGGGCGCGTATGCCGAAGGAAATAGTCGCGCAGAAATTGGCGGTAGAAATTGCCGCAGCCCTGAACGCGAAAAGTCCTGGCCGGAAGTGATCGCAGGGCTTGAGCCCGGCGGTTTGGGCGCTATGTAAGCGTCTCCAATCTCAACCTTCTCGATTCTAGCGCCGCGTGCGCACGCGCGGGCTACAGGACTGTCGATGAGCATCCCGAACCACAACGAACGACGTGACGCCGCCCTCGCCGCCAAAAAGGCGATGCTGGAAAAATTTAAGACCAAGCCGCAGATTGATCCGGCTGTCGCCGCGCAGCGGGCCGCCGAGGCCAAGGCGCGGGAAGAAAAGCGCATCGCCGCCGAGCAAAAGCGCCGCGAGCGCGTCGAGATGGAAAAGCTCGAACGCAAATTGGCTGCCGAGGAGAAGGAGCGCGCCGAAGCCGAAGCCGCCCGTCTCGCCGCTGAAGAGGCCGAGCGCAAGCGTAAGGAAGAAGAGGAAGCCGCTGAAATCCTCGCCTTCGAACAAAAGGCTCGTCGCGACTTGAAGTACGCCGCCCGCAAGGCGCGCCAAGGCAAGCGGTAAGACTTGAAAGCCTCCCCAGCGCGCGCGAATCCGCGCATGGGGTGGATATGAGCAAGACAATTCAAATCCAGGTCGCGCCGCTGGCGCATTTCGAAGGCTTGCAGCTGCCGGCCTATGAGACGGCGCTTTCCGCCGGCATGGATTTGCGCGCCGCGGTTCCCGAAGATGCGCCGATCGTGGTGGCGCCGGGCGAACGCGTGCTGGCGCCGACGGGGCTCACCATCGCGCTGCCGGCTGGTTACGAGGCGCAAGTGCGACCGCGCTCCGGGCTGGCGCTAAAGCACGGCCTCACCTGCCTCAACACGCCCGGCACGATAGATGCGGATTATCGCGGCGAGGTCAAAGTCATCCTGATCAATCTCGGCCAAGAGCCGTTCACGGTCAAACGCGGCGAACGCATCGCGCAGATGGTGATCGCGCCGGTGACGCAAGGTGTCTGGGATGTGGTCGAGACGCTGTCGGAAACCGCGCGTGGCGCCGGCGGCTTTGGCTCGACCGGGCGCGGCTAATCCCTCACGCACAAATCGCGCGCCGCGCGGATGCCGCGCGCGGCTTGGCTGTGCATTTGGCGGCGTAACAGAATGGCGACCGTCGCCAGCACGCCCAACACCATCGCCCACGGACTGATCAGCCACGCCGCCGCCGCGAGCGCGAAATAATAGGCGCGCACGCCGGTGTTGAAGGCGGAGAAGGATGGGTGCAGCACGTCGCTCGCAGCGGCGACGAAGGCTTCGTGCTTATCCTTCTCAGTGGCCTCTGGCGCCGCGCCGAGGAGCGCCATCGCGTAATTGAGCTGGCGAATGGCCCAGACGAAATCGAGCAGGCCGCGCGACAGCGTGATGATGACGACGCCCACTTTCAGCTCGATCAGCCAGTCTGACGCCGGCGAGGCAAACTCCAAATCCTGCAAATTCGAACGCATTGCCTCGCCGCCAAACAGCACACCGGCCGCGGCGGCGATGACGAGTAGATTAGTGGACGCGAAGAAGGACGCGGAATTGAGCAAATGCCCAAGCAGGTTCACGTCCATGATGCGGTTATCGCGGGCGAGGAATCGGCGAATCCATTCCTCGCGCACCGGGTACATATCGATATTGATGCTGCCGCCTCTACCCTTCGCCAACGCGCGGCGCAGCGGCTCGTAGCCGACCCAGCACAGGATGAAGATGACTAGGGCGGCGGTATCGACGGGACTCATGCGCACGAAGCTTAGAGTGCGCCGCGCCTGCCGGCAAAATTAGCGGGCGCGCAGGCCGATGAAGCTGAGGCGGCGCTTGCGTGGGGGCTCTTCCGCGACGGATTCGTCATTGGTTGCGCGATCGTTGGCGACGCGCTCGATGGCTTGGCGATCGTCACTGGCGAGACGCACCTCGCTTGCGTCGGCGCGCGCAGATTCGATGGCGCGACGGAAGGCGACGGGGTCGGCCATAGGCGGAAACCCGATCACGGCGTCGCCCGTGCCGGTGACGACGACACGGCCATAGCCAAACAGGCGCTGGATGATGGTCTGGTCGAGCGAGACGCCTTCGACGCTCTCGACCGCCAGCTCTTGCGTGCGCCGGTTGAGCCAACCGCGCTTCAAGATCACGCGCCGATTGGTGACGGCGAAATCCGTGGTCTTCATGATGATGGCGGCGCGGATGAAGATGAAAACGCCGACCAAGACGATACCGAGCAACAAGAGCGCCGCCCAGGCGCCAAACCAGAACACGCCAGGCCATGCGCCGCGTTGAAGGATGGTTTCACCGGGGGCGAGGCTCTCATCTATGTAGCGCATGCAGAAGCAACGTCAGCCTTCGGTGCGATGTTCCGCGCGCTCGACTATTCGAAGGCTTCGCTTATAAAGATTGCATGCGCTTCATCTTCTTGGCTGCCGCGCTCGCGGTCTCTGCCTGCTCCACGATCGCGGCTCAAACCGCGACACCGCAAACCTGCCCTACCGAACGCGCCGTGTACGCGCTACGCGGCGAGCCGAACGCAAGCTTGCGCCTCATGCGTACGCCGCATCCGCTCAACGCTTACAGCGATCTCGCGGCGCGTGTGACGTTCGAAGGCGAGACTTATTGGTTCGCGTTCGTGTCGAGTCTTGGCTATTCGCGCAATTACGTGGGCCGCACGGACGATCCGTTTGAAGCTGCGCGTCGGGGGGATGCGGGCGAAGGCGCCGGCGAGGAGCAGCAGGAGCCCGAATACAACGGCTCCGAGCTCGTGAGCTTCGATACGGATTTCAACGTGCTGCCCAACGTGCCGCAATCTGGTGAGGCTGCGCCGGCGCATCTTTTGGCGACGGGGATCGGTTCGGCGATTTGGTATTCGACGCCGCGCCGTGTCCTACCTCAAGCGCTTTGGACATTGAGCGGTTGCGACAGTGCTGAGCGCTGAGGAACGCGAGCGCTACGCGCGCCATATTTTGCTGAAGGAGATCGGTGGGCCGGGGCAACAGCTTTTGAAAGCGGCGCGCGTCGCGATTGTTGGCGCGGGCGGTTTGGGCGCGCCGGCCGCGCTTTATTTGGCGGCGGCGGGTGTCGGCCATTTGCGTTTGATCGATGACGATGTGGTCTCGCTTTCCAATCTGCAGCGGCAGATTGTGTTTGAGAGCGACGATGCGGGTGCGCCAAAAGTTCAGCGCGCGGCGACGGCGCTGAAAAAGCTCAATCCTCATGTCGAGATCGATGCACGACGAGAACGGCTGACGAATGCCAATGCGCGAGAGCTGCTCGCTGGTGTCGATCTCGTGCTCGATGGCACGGACGATTTCGCGACACGCTTTGCGGTGAATTCGGCGTGCCATGCGCTTGCCGTGACCTTGATCTCAGGCGCCGTGGGCCGCTGGGATGGGCAGGTCGCGACGTTTAAGTCTGGGCCAACCAAACATCTCCCCGAAAGCCAGCGTCTGCCCTGCTATCGCTGCTTCGTGCCTGAGACGCCGCCAAACGCGGAGACATGCGCACAAGTTGGCGTGGTCGGTGCGCTGGCCGGTGTGATCGGTTCGATGATGGCGCTCGAAGCGATCAAGGAGATCGCAGACGCCGGTGAAAGCCTCGCAGGCCGCATTCTGTTGTTCGACGGCCTTGGCGCCAATGCCCGCCGTGTCGCGTTGCCGCGCGATCCGGCCTGTGTTGTGTGCGGGCATGGATGACATCGTCTGGAAAGATCGGCTGATCAAAGCCGCGCAGCTCGATATGCAAACGCGCGCGCGGCTCGCGGCGAGCGGCGATTTGTTCAAGGGCTACCACCCCGAGATGGAAGCCGTGCACAATGCCAACGCCGATCTGCTCGCGCAGGTGTTTGATGTGATGGGCTGGCCTGGCCGGCATCGGCTTGGCGACGACGGCGCAGCGGCGGCCTTCATCATTCTGCAGCACGCGATCGCGCGGCCTGAGATTCAGCGACGCGGGCTTACGCTGATGCTCGACGCCATTCCGCACGGCCACGCCAATGCAATGGATGCGGCGTATCTTTCCGACCGCATCGCCATCTATGAGGGCGGCGAGCAAACTTTCGGCACGCAATTCGATTGGGATGCGGACGGCCAGCTCTCGCCCGCGCCCACGCGCGACCTGGCTGACCTTGAGGAGCGTCGCGCCAGCGTCGGCCTGCCGCCGATGAGCGACACGATCGCGGAAATGCGCGCCAATGCCGCCGCGGAAAACCAACCGGCGCCCGCCGACCTGGCGGAACGCCGCCAGGAATTCGAGGCCTGGGCCCGCCGCGTCGGCTGGCGCGCTTGACGTTCGCCGCTCAAACCGCACTTTAGCGGCAGGGAGGGCGGCGCATGAAATGGCTGTTTGGCGGATTGCTGGCGATTGTCGGCTTGGTCGCGTTGATTGCGGTCGGCGGCTATTTCGTGCTGAAGCGCGACGACGTTCCTTATGAAACATTGGCGTCGCGCTACGAGAGTGCGGCCTCGCGCTATGTCGATCTGCCCAGTGGTGTGCGTATGCACTACCGCGACGAGGGCCAACCGATCGGGCCGCCTCTGCTTCTTATTCACGGTTTCTCCGCCTCTGTGCACACGTGGGAGCCGTGGGTGGAGCGCCTTGGCGACGAGTATCGTGTCATTTCCATCGATCTGCCTGGTCACGGATTGACGCGTGCGCCAGCGGGCTATCAGGCCAGCATCGAAGCGTTTCGCGACGCGGTGCGTGAGTTCGCGACGACGCAGAATCTGACTCATTTCGCGGTCGCCGGCTCATCGATGGGCGGCAATGTGGCTTGGGAATATGCACTGGCGTTTCCGGATCAGGTCGATGCACTGATCTTGGTCGCCGCGTCGGGCTGGCCAGAGGATCGCGCTGGGCTTGAGCAAGATCCGCCAATTTTCCAGGTGCTGCGCAATCCTGTGCTCGGCCCGTTGCTTCGCGATCTCGACAATACGCAGCTCGCGCGCGGCGGGTTGGAGGCGGCCTTCTATGATCCGACTCTCGTCGATGACGCGATGGTGCAGCGTTACGTCCAATTGGCGCGCGCGCCCGGGCATCGTGACATTCTGCTGCAATTGACGTTGGGCTTCCGCGAGCGCAACTACGCGACGCCGGAACGGCTGGCGGCGCTGCAGATGCCCGTTCTCGTCCTGCATGGCGATACCGACCGGATCGTCCCACCCGTGCACGGCCAGCAATTTCACGACGCCATCGCCGGCTCGCAGCTGATCATGTTCGAGAACACCGGGCACGTGCCGCAGGAAGAACGCGCCGATGAATCAGCAACCGCAGTACGTGAATTCTTGTACGCGGCGATTGAAGGCTCAACGTTGCCGGAATTGCCGGAGCTGACGGCGCCGGCGCGCTGATCAATGCCGAAGCTCCTCGATTGTCGTGCGTCTGTCGCAGAGGCGCTTTAGGAGGCGGCCATGCTGCTTGATCGTCGTTCCCTCCTCGCCGCTGCGTCGCTTACCGCAATCGCGGCGCCACGTGCGGCGTGGGCGCAATCGCTTGCGCATGGCATCTTCACGCACGGCATTGCCTCAGGCGATCCGCTGCCGGACGGCGTGATCCTGTGGACGCGGTTTGTCGGCGGTGATGGCCGCGTCGCCTGGGAAGTTGCAGAGGACGAAGGCTTCACCCGCGTCGCGCAGCGCGGTGTGGCGCGCGCAAGCGTCGCCTCTGATTATTGCGTGAAGGCGGACGTGCGCGGCCTGCAGCCGGGGCGTTCCTATTTCTATCGCTTCCTCTCTGGGGCTGGCCCGTCGTTCACCGGCAAAACCAAGACTGCGCCGGCGACAGGTGGCGAAAGCCTGACCGTCGCGATGTTCTCGTGCGCGAATTTCCCGTTCGGCTATTTTCACGCTTACGGACACGCCGCCGTGCGCGAAGACATAGATCTCGTGCTGCACACGGGCGATTACATCTACGAAATTCAGCGCGGTTCGTATCCGAGTGCTGCGGAAACCGTGCCGGGACGCCTGATCGATCCCGTCGCCGAGACGGTGTCGCTCTCTGATTATTATCAGCGTTACGCCACCTATCACACGGACGCGGACTTGCTCGAACTCCGCCGCGTGAAGCCGATGAGCGTGGTGTGGGACGATCACGAGATCGCCAACGACGCGTGGATGGGCGGCGCGCAGGCTCACCAAGAGCCGACGGAAGGTCGCTATATCGATCGCATCGCAGCTGCGTCGAAAGCGTATTTCGATTGGATGCCGATCCGTCGCCCGGACAATTCTGTGCGCCTCTACCGCACGTTCGATTGGGGCGATCTCGCGCGCATCGTCATGCTCGACACGCGCTATATCGGCCGCGACCGGCAGATCGATTATCGCACGACATTGACGCCGCAATTGGCGCAAGGCGGCGCTGACGCGGCCTCGCTCGCGGCGGAGTTTCGGCGCACGATCCTGGATGATCCGAACCGCAGCATGATGGGCGCGGCGCAAGAGCAATGGTTCGCGCGCACGTTGGCGGAATCGAAGCAACGCGGCCAACCGTGGCAGATCATTTCGCAGCAATTGGTCGTCGGCGATCAATTCGCGCCGGCTGGCATGACGGACTTGCTTCCGGCGGACGCTTCGCCCGGATCGCGCGCTTGGTTTAACTCCGGCGTGCAAATGAGCGCGCTTGGGTTGCCGTGGAATCTGGATGCGTGGCAAGGCTATCCGGCGGCGCGTGCGCGCTTCCTCGCGGCGTGCGCCGCGAACGCCAACAACGCCGTGATCCTGGGCGGCGATACGCACAATTGCTGGGTCAACAATTTGGCCGCCGCCGATGGATCGCGCCTGGCGGCGCTTGAGTTCGCGGGCGGCAGTGTTGCTTCGCCTGGCTTCGAGCGCACGCTCACCAATGCGACGCCCGGCCAGCGCGAGAGCATCATGCGCTCGGGCAATCCGCAGCTGGCATTCTGCGATTTGACCAATCGCGGCTATGGCGTGCTGAAGTTCACGCGTACAACCTGCGAGTCCGAGTGGCTGGCGTTTGAAGATGTGCGCTCGCCGCATGCGGGCGCGCCGATCGTGACGCGCTTTACCTCCACCGCGAGCGCGAGCGGCGGTCCGGGCGCATGGACGCTTTAAGCTTGCGCGTCTGCGCGAGCACGGCCAGCATCGGCGCATGAGCACAGATTGGCTGCGCGGCGCCGTTATTTATCAAATCTACCCACGCTCGTTCCGCGACTCGGATGGCGACGGTGTCGGCGATTTGCGCGGCGTGATCGAGAAACTCGATCATATCGCAGAGCTCGGCTGCGACGCGATCTGGCTTTCGCCCTTCTTCATCTCGCCGATGAAGGATTATGGCTACGACGTCGAAGATTATTGCGGCGTTGATCCGCTCTTCGGGTCGCTCGCGGACGCAGATGCGCTGATCAAGCGCGCGCATGAACTTGGGTTGAAGGTGATCATCGATCAGGTCTGGTCGCATTCATCGGATCAGCACGTTTGGTTCGCGGAAAGCCGGCAGAGCCGCGACAATCCGAAGGCCGATTGGTATGTGTGGGCGGACGCGAAGCGGGATGGTTCGCCGCCCAACAATTGGCAGGCGATGTTCGGCGGCGGCGCGTGGACGTGGGATTCACGGCGGCGGCAATACTACCTGCACAATTTCCTGATCGAGCAGCCGGACCTGAACGTGCGCAATCCGGCGGTGCAGGATGCGTTGCTGGATGTGGCGCGGTTTTGGTTGGAGCGTGGCGTTGACGGCTTCCGGCTCGATGTCGTGAACTTCTTCACGCACGACGAACAGCTCCGCGACAATCCGCCCATCACGACGCTGAAACGCGCGCCGCCGCGTCCGCACCAGTTTCAGCGTCATCTCTACGATCGCACGCAACCGGAAACGCTGGAGTTCATCGCGCGCCTGCGCACCCTGCTCGATGAATACGGCGCGATGGCGGTTGGGGAGATCGAAGACGAAGAGCCGCTCAAGGTGCAGCGCGACTACACCGACGGCGAGGATCGCCTGCACACGGCGTATTCCTTCTTCCTGCTGCGCACGCGCGCGATGACGCCCGCTGTGATCAAGGACGCGATGTCGCAATGGGAGGGCGCGCGTGGGTGGCCTTCTTGGTCACTCTCCAACCATGACGTCACGCGCTTTCCGACGCGGCTTGCCGCCGATGATCCGCAACGCACAAAACTGATGATGGCGCTGCTGCTCGCGCTGCGCGGGACTGCGTTCATCTATCAAGGCGACGAGCTCGGCTTGTCGCATGGCGATGTATCGTTCGAGCGCTTGCGCGATCCCGAGGCGATCGCCTTCTGGCCGTCGGGCATTGGTCGCGACGGCGCGCGCACGCCGATGCCGTGGGCGCGCGATGCGAACATGGCGGATTTCACGCAAGCGCCGGATGCGTGGCTGCCGCTCGATCCACGCCATCGCGCTTTGGCCGTCGATGCGCAAACGGGTGTCGAAGGCTCGGTGCTGGAGTTCACGCGCGCGGCGATCGCTTTCCGCAAGTCGAGCGCGGCGCTGCGCGAAGGCGAGTTCGTTGCGTTGGACGCGCCTGAGCCCGTTCTGGCGTTTGAGCGACGCTTCGGCGAGGAGCGCCTGCTCTGCTTGTTCAATTTGGGGCCAGACCCGGTGCGCCGGCCTGTGGCGGAGGGTGCTGCTCGGTTTTCCGTCGGCGCGGCCGAATTGAAGACGGGCGGGACGGCATTGGGCGGCTATTCGGCCCTCTTCGTCGCAATCTGAGCGTCACCGCTTGACCTGGGCAGATGTTATACCATAACTCTCACGTTACATTGTAACGGGGACTATTGGTATGAGCATGAGGGAGAAGCCCTTTGCGGCCGCGGCGCTGGCGCTCGGTACGCTGCTACCGGGCATGGCGTTGGCGCAGGATGATGCCGGCGAGCCGGAAATCGTGGTGACGGCGCCGCTGGAAGGCTCGCGGATCGAGAGCCTTCAGGGCGCGGAAGTTCTGAACCGCGACGCCATCGTTGAAAACCTGCATGGCGGCCTCGGCGACACCCTCGATTCCACCCCGGGCATCGCCACGACATTCTTCGGCGCCGGCGCCAGCCGCCCGATCATTCGCGGCCTCGGCGAGGACCGCGTCCGCGTGCTGCAAAACGGGATTGGCGCCATCGACGCCTCCGCCGCCTCCCCCGATCACGCGGTGACGTCCGACGGCTTGGACGCCGAACGCATCGAAGTGCTGCGCGGTTCAGCGGCGTTGGCCTATGGCGGCAACGCAATAGGCGGCGTCGTCAACGTGATCGATCAAAGCATTCCCATGCGCGCGATCGATGGCATGAGTTTTGACGGCCTCGCCGGTTATTCTTCGGTGGACGAAGGCACGCAAGGCGCCGCGCGTTTGGGTTTCGGCGCGGGCGATGTCGCACTCAATCTGAGCGCTTCGGCGCGCGAGACCGAGCCTTATGATACGCCGGTTGGCACAGCGCTCAATCAATGGACGAGCGTGCGCTCCTACGCTGCTGGCGCCTCACTCGTACGGGATTGGGGCTTTGCGGGTCTCGCCGTAAAGCGCACGGAAGATCAATACGGCCTGCTGCCGCACGATGAGGACGAACCTGGCGGCCGCATCGAGATGGAGCAGACGCGCATCGAGTCGCGCGGCGATTTTCGCATCGATGTCGGACCGTTCGATCGGCTCGATTACGGCGTGCAGCACTCGGATTACGAACACACTGAGTTCGAAGGCGACGGCGAAGCCGGCACAATCTTCAACAGCGAAGGCTGGGAAGGCCGGCTTGAAGCACACCACGGCGGCAATCGTCTCGATGGCGCGATCGGCGTGCAATTCAGCGACGTCGATTTCGGCGCGACCGGCGAAGAAGCCTTCATCAGCGCCACCAACACGCGCGATATCGGGCTCTTTGCGGTCGAACGCTACGATCTCGGCGGTTGGGGCGTTGAAGGCGGCGTGCGCTACGAACAACGCGAGATCGACAACGCGACCGCGGGTTCGCGCGATTTCGACAATGTGAGCGCGTCCGCCGGCGTGTTCGTGCGCCCAGCGCAGAATTGGTTCTTGGGCGCGACTTTGGCCCGCACGGAACGCGCGCCCACGGCCATCGAACTCTTTGCCGACGGCCCGCACTTGGCGACCGAGAGTTATGAAATCGGCGGCGCCGATCTCAGCCAAGAGACGGCAACATCGATCGAAGCATCGGCGCGGTTCAACAGCGGCCCGCTGCGGTTCGAAGTGAATCTCTACCGGATCGAATTCTCGGATTACATCGCACTCGTCGAACGCGGCGATGTCTGGTGGCTTGACGAAGACACCGAGACAAGCGGCTTCGCACCGAACGAGTCCGATCCCGGCATTCCTGTCGACGCCGAGATCTTCCCGGTGTTCAATTTCATCCAACAGGACGCGACATTCACGGGCGGCGAATTATCAGCGGCCGCGCGCTTGTTCGAGATGGGCGGCTTCGCGTTCACAGCTGACGCTGCATACGACCTGGTGCGTGCGGAGTTTGACGGCGGCGGTCACCCACCACGCATTCCGCCATCGACACTGACGCTAGGTCTTGAAGCGGAGAACTCCATCTGGAAGGGCCGCGTCGAGATTGTCGACACGGACAGCCAAAACCGACTCGCGGCGTTCGAAACGCCAACGGATGGCTACACCTTCTTGAATGCCGGCCTCACGTTCCGTCCGGGCGGCGAGGCGAGCCCGTGGTCGCTGCGCGTCGATGGCCGCAATCTCACCGACGAAGAAGGCCGCGTGCATTCCTCGTTCTTGAAAGACGAATTGGCTCTCCCCGGCCGCAACGTGCGCTTCACGGTGTTGGCCAGCTTCTAAGCACGCCAACATCGCGCACAAAGAAACGGGCCCGGCTTTCCCAAGCCGGGCCCGCATTGCTTTGTGATTTGACGATTAGCGGAAGCTGATCGTCACTGCCGTACGGCGGTTGAGCGGTTCGCGGACGCCGTCACGTGTGGCGCGTGCGAGATCCGTTTCACCGCGCGCTTGGCTGGTGATCGCGCCAGCGGCGATGCCGCGTGCGGTGAGCGCATCACGCACCACTGAAGCACGACGCTCCGACAGACCTTGGTTGTAGGTGTTCGAACCCGACGTATCGGTGTGGCCGACAACAACCACGCCCGCGACGTTGCACTGGCGCGCACGCGCGACAGCCGCATCGATGGTCTCGAGCGCCGCTTGGTTGAGGTTCGAGCGATCCCACTCGAAATACACCACGAACTCAGCCGCCGGGCACGCCACAGGCGGCGGCGGGGGCGGAGGCGGCGGGGGTGGCGGCGGAGGCGGTGGCGGCGGCGCAGCAGCAGCGCCGAATTGCCAACGCAGACCAACCGTCACGGCTTGGTGCACGTAGTCGCCGTCTGCACTGAACGGGATCGGCTCATCTTCCAGATCGAGAACGCCGCTGACGCCCACATCGGGCGCGACGAAATAACGATAGCCGACGTCCAGCGCCAAACGCTCGGAGACTTGGAACGCCACGCCCGCGAGCCCTTGGTAAGCGAGCACGGTGTCGTCGTCGTCGAAAGACAACGGCCCGGCGACGCCTTCGACCTCCACCTGCGCCGCGCCTACGCCAATCCCGAGATAGGGTTGCCATTGGCCGCCGCGATTGAAGTCATAATAGAGGTTCGCCATCAGCGAGGTGGCGGTGGCGTCGCCGTCGAAATCCTCGAAATCGTTGTTGCGGTAGCCAAGCTCGGCTTCGCCGCGGAAGCCATTCTGGAAGCCATAGCCCAGCCCAAGGTGGCCGGACCAATTGTCTTCCAGGTCCAGATCGCCGCCGTCGAGTTCGACCGCAGCATCAACCGAATAGCCAACGTCGGCGCGGCCATACCAGCCCTCGGTCGCATGGGCTTTACCCGCGATGGTCGCGGACACGAGTAGAGCGGCAAGCGCCGCCGTACGCTTCAATTTTGAAAGCATGAGACAGTCCCCTGTTTTAGCCGGACAGCCCCGCTCTTTCCGGCGGTAGCTTTCTACGCCGCAGGCGAAAACGCGTTAAACGGAATCGCCCAAAAGACGCGAAAAATCGCGTATTGAGGCTTACAGAGAACGGACAGGATCACGCGGAACGCGCTGCGTTGCGCCCCGTTTAGAGCATCGCGGGAATGACGCGATCCGGCGGTTTGTGGCCGTCGGCGAAGGTCTTGATGTTGATGATGACCTTCTCGCCCATATCGATGCGGCCTTCGATCGTGCCCGAACCCATGTGCGGCAGCAGTACGACGTTTTGCAGCTTCTTGAGCTTCGGATTGATCGCAGGTTCGTGCTCGAACACGTCGAGGCCGGCGCCAGCGAGTTCGCCCTTCTCCAGCATGCGCGCAAGCGCGCCTTCGTCAATCACTTCGCCGCGCGCGGTGTTGACGATGTAAGCGTGCGGCTTAAGCAGCGCCAAGCGGCGCGACGACAGCAGATGGTACGTCGCCGGCGTGTGCGGGCAATTCACCGACACGATATCCATGCGCGACAACATCTGATCGAGGCTATCCCAGTACGTCGCTTCGAGTTCTTGCTCTATATGCGCCGCCACTTTGCGGCGGTTGTGATAGTGGATTTGCAGACCAAACGCTTTGGCGCGGCGCGCGACCGCTTGGCCGATTCGGCCCATGCCAATAATGCCGAGGCGCTTGCCCCAGATGCGGCGGCCCATCATCCACGTCGGCGACCAACCGTGGAATTCATCACGCTCGACGACCTTCACACCTTCGACCATGCGGCGCGGCACGGCGAGGATCAGCGCCATCGTCATATCGGCGGTGTCCTCGGTCAAAACGCCTGGCGTGTTCGTCACGGTGATGCCGCGCTGCACAGCGGTTGCGACGTCGATATTGTCCACGCCGGCGCCGAATTGCGCGATCAGGCGCAATTGTTCGCCCGCGCGCGACAGCACGCGACCATCCACGCGGTCGGTCACGGTCGGCACCAGAACGTCAGCGCGCGCCACGGCGGCTGCCAAGTCTTCGGCGGTGAAGGGCTTGTCTTCGACGTTCAGCTCAGCGTCGAACAATTCACGCAGGCGCGTCTCCACGGGATCGGGGAGGCGGCGGGTGACGACGACTTTGAGCTTTTTTCCGGACATCAAGCCTCCATAACCCACGCTGCGCCGCACTCCAAGAAGTGGCGGCGCGTTAAAGCCGCTTTCATGCCCCTTCTGCATCATCTGACGCCTTCCCTCCGGGCAACGGACGGGACGAGCCTCAAAAAGGTTGGGTGTCATGCGCCGTGGGATCATGGCCGCGTTTGTGGCGGCTTCCGCTCTGCTTTCATTGAACGCCGCGTCGGCCAGCGACACGCCCGCTGTCGGCCCGGATTCGAATCTGCCTGTGCCGCGGTTCGTCAGCCTGCGCACTGAGGGCGCGAATGGACGCCGCGGCCCTGGCCTCGAACACCAAGTTGAATGGGTCTATGAGCGCGCCGGCTTGCCATTGCAGGTGACGGGCGAAAGCGGGCCATGGCGTCGCGTGGTCGATCCCGATGGCGATCAAGTCTGGATACATGCACAGAACTTGGAACAGCGGCGTACGGCCTATGTACGAGAAGCGGTAGCGTTGCGCCGTAACGCACGCGAGGGCGCCCAAATCGTCGCCTACCTCTCGCCGGGCGTGGTGACGGGCTTCACCGGCTGCGATGGCGAGTGGCGACGGCTGACCGTCGGCGGCCGCATTGGCTGGGTCGAAGCCGACGCTGTCTGGGGCACGGATTGCGGCGCGCCGCTCAGCTAAATTCGACAAAGACGCGAACATTCTGGACAGGTTTCGCCAAGAGACGTCCCATTAACCATGTCGCGCTTGGGGCCGGTTGGGGGAATCCGATGCGCACCGTCTTCGTCATCCTGTCCGTAGTCGCACTCGCGGCGTGCGAAACATTGCCCGCCTACTCGCAGACGGGTGTGCTCACGCCGAGCACGGCGGCCCAACCCACCAGCTTTGCGCCGCCACCGGATCAGCAATAGCTTGAGCTGGAGCGGCAATTATCCGCGACCGCACAAGAACAAGGGCTTGGCGGCGCGTTGGCAACGGTGATGGATCCGAACGCCGGCATCTCGATCCGACCTGGTGTCACTTATACGGCGGCGGACGTCGCCCAAGGGCTCGCCCCGCCCGCCAACGCGGGGCCGATGTATTGGCAACCGGATCGCGTGCACGTGTCTTCGTCTGGCGACATGGGCATGACCAGCGGTCGCTATGTGCAGGTGATCACCGGCACGGAGGCGGTTCAGGGGCGGTATCTCGTGGTGTGGCGGCGCGATGCGGGCGGCGATTGGAAAGCGCTGACAGAAACGCGCATTCCCGATCCGCCACGCGCCGCACCACGCCGCCGGTAAGGCGGCTCGCCTTGCTCCTGAGGCGTCCGGCCTGTAAGCGGGGCGGGATTTTTCCCTTCCATTCGCAGAGACTCAGTCATGGCGTCCGAGCCCAGCCGGCCCTCCTCTTTCAGCTATGAAGACCTGATCGCCTCCGGCGAAGGGCGCCTGCACGGCCCAGGCAATGCGCAATTGCCGCTGCCGCCGATGTTGATGTTCGACCGCATCACAAGGGCCACTGCCGAGGGCGGCGACCACGGCAAGGGGGTGATGATCGCCGAGTTCGACATCACACCGGATCGCTGGTTCTTCGAATGCCATTTCCGCGGCGACCCGGTTATGCCCGGCTGCCTCGGCCTCGACGCGATGTGGCAGCTCACCGGCTTCTTTATGGCCTGGGCCGGTTCGCCCGGACGCGGCCGCGCGCTCGGCGTCGGTGAACTTGAATTCCGTGGCCAGATCACGCCGAAGACCAAGCTCGTCACCTACGAAATCCATCCCAAGCGCGTCATCCAGCGCAAGCTGCATATGATCGTGGCGGACGGGATCACGAAAGCCGATGGCGTCACCATCTATACGGCCAGGGATCTTAAGGTCGGGCTGTTCTCACCGGAACAACTCGAAGCGCAGATGAAGTAACGGAGCAGCTTATGCGTCGCGTCGTCGTCACGGGCATGGGGATCGTTTCCTCGATCGGCAACAATACGCAAGAAGTGCTGGCCAGCCTTCGCGAAGCGAAGAGCGGCATCAGCGCGGCGCCGGAATATGCCGAGAAGGGCTTCCGCTCTCTCGTCCACGGCCAGCCGCGCGTGAAGCCGGAAGAGGTCGTCGATAAACGTAACATGCGTTTCATGGGCGAAGGCTCGGGCTGGAATTTCATCGCGATGGAGCAAGCCATCGCCGACGCAGGCCTGACGCCGGAAGAAGTCTCCAACCCGCGCACGGGCATCATCATGGGCTCCGGCGGCCCCTCCGCGCGCGCGATCGTCGCCGCCGCAGACACCGCCCGCGAAAAAGGCGCCAAGCGCGTTGGGCCCTTCGCCGTGCCGAAAGCGATGAGTTCCACCGCGAGCGCCACGTTGGCGACGCCGTTCGAGATCAAGGGCATCAATTATTCGATCAGCTCTGCCTGCGCGACCAGCGCGCACTGCATCGGCGACGCCTACGAGCACATCCAAAACGGCAAACAGGACATCATGTTCGCCGGCGGCAGCGAAGAGCTGGATTGGACGCTGTCCGTATTGTTCGACGCGATGGGCGCGATGAGCAGCAAATATAACGACACGCCCGACAAAGCCTCGCGCGCCTACGACAAGAACCGCGACGGCTTCGTCATCGCCGGCGGCGCGGGCGTGCTGGTGCTTGAAGAATACCAACGCGCCAAGAAGCGCGGCGCCAAGATTTACGCCGAAGTCGCTGGCTATGGCGCGACGAGCGACGGGCACGACATGGTCGCCCCATCAGGCGAAGGTGCTGCGCGCTGCATGAAAATGGCGATGCGCTACCTTGATCGTCCGGTCGATTATCTCAACACGCACGGCACGTCGACGCCGGTTGGCGATCTCAAAGAGATGGAAGCGGTGCGCGAAGTGTTCGGCGCCAAGCCGCCGCTGATCTCGAGCACCAAGTCGCTCACCGGCCACTCGCTTGGCGCGGCCGGCGTGCAGGAAGCGATCTATTCGATCCTCATGCTCAACAATGGCTTCGCCTGCGAGAGCGCGCACATCGAAGAGCTCGATCCGGCGTTTGAGGATCTGCCGATCCTGCGCAAGCGCGAGGACCGCGAGCTGAATTGCGTGCTCTCGAATTCGTTCGGCTTTGGCGGCACCAACGCCACCCTCGCCTTCACGCGCGTGGCGGCTTAGGCGGACTGCGCTTCGGCTTCGATTTCGCGGAGTTTGGCGAGCAGCGCGGTTTCGTTGGCGGTGCGCTTGCCATCCTCGCGCGCCATGCCAACGGCCCAGGCGATCTCCGCGAGCGTCAGACGCTCGTCTTCGCGCATCTCGGCGACGACAGCCTCATAGCGCTGCTCCATGCGTGTGACGTCGTCCGGCGAAGTGACGCGGCTCCAGAAGCCCTTCAGGCCACCTTCGAACATCGTGAGCACGGAATCGCCCAGCGGACCTTCGGCTTGTGCGGCAAACCAAGTCTCGCGACGCAGCATGTCGCTTTGCTCGAGCGCAGCGGGCGCGCGGCGTCCCATCAAATGATTGAGCACGCCTTTGACGAAAAGATCCGTCCAGAGCGGGTCATTGGCGCGGCCGTCGCTTTCGGCGTCAATCGCGAATAGCCAGCGGGCCTCTTCTTCGGTGACGGAGACAGCGCCCGCGCCGGAGGCGACATAAAGCGCGCGGCGGATGAATTCGGTTTCTTGCGCGCCAATCGGTTTGCCGGCGAGCCATGCGGCGACGCGCTTGCGTGCGAAGGCCGCGAGCGACGCGGGCGCGCTTTCGCTGCGCTCGAGCGTCTTCAGCAGAACTTCGATCTCGGTTTCGCGGGCGCCGTTGTCGCCGAAGCGCGACATGAGCCAGGAGGTCGTGTTTTCATCCACGTGGCCTGCGTAATGGCCTGATTGCAGAACGTGATCGACGATGCCTTCTACGAAGGCATTCGCCCAGGCCTGATCGCTATTGGCGACACGGCCCTCAAGCGAGATCAGCACATCCGCTTCCTGGCGCGAAACGACGCCATCGGGGAAGATCGCCTGGCGCAACTGAAACGCCTCCTCCGCGCTGATGAAGCGGTCGGCGGCGATGTGTTCTGAAAGCGTTAGCAACGCGCTCATGGGCAAACTCCAAACCCATGAATTTTAGCTGGCGCGGCTTAAGGCGACGCAAACGCCGAAGCTTAACGAAAGCAAAACGACGCTGCGTCCGGCGCTAGCGCATTGCGCCTTGCGTGTAGGCGTACGCGGCGATGCTGAGGGCGATCACGACGATTCCGGCCCAAGCGCTGAGACCAATGCCTTGGCGCTTGGGCGGCTCGATTTGGATGTCATGGGTGCGATCGAAGCGTTCGCCGCTCACTTCGGTCTCACGTATCCGCGCCATCCATGACCTCCAGAAACTGGATCGGCAAACGCGGACGCCGCGCTTCTGTTCCCTTCTTGCCGAAAATCAGGCGGCGCGCCAGCCCGGCACGACAAGCGGCGCGCGGAAGGCGAAGCGCTGCAGGTGATTGATGACAACGCCGGAGAGGCGCTCGGCCTCAGCTTCGCTTTCGGCATCGAGGCGAAGCGCCAAGACGTTTGCGCCAGCTTGCAGAGTGCAGACACCCGTTGGAAACGGCACGCGACCTTCCGTTGGCGTGAATGTCGCGTCGAAGCGGTGGCCGAAATGCTTGCAGAGCTGCTGCAGGTATCGGCTGGCCTCGTTGGTGGCGATGTCTGTGACAATGGTGTGCATGGCTTAGCTCCGCTCGATCGCTTGGGCGGCGGCGTCGATGGCGGCGGCGACGTCCTGCAATTGCGCTTCCGTGAGCGGACCGCGCTCCATGCGCAGGCGCAGCGCGACTTTGAGGTTTTCCATGGCGCGCACGATTTGCGGTGAGCGGCCGCTGGAGAAGGTCTCACGCGCTGAAGCGATGCGGGCGAAGAGTGCGTCGACATTGGCCTTGTTCGACGCGAGTTCGGCTTGGCCCTGCTCGGTGATGGCGTAGAGCTTCTTGGCGCCTTCGCTGGCGCTGAGTTGGGCGAGGCCCATTTCTTCGAGCATGGTCAGCAGCGGGTAGATCACGCCCGGGCTCGGCGCATAGGCGCCGCCAACGCGGTGTTCGATCTCCTTGATGATCTCGTAGCCGTGGCGGGGCTGTTCAGCGATGAGCGCCAGAACCACGAATTTGAGGTCGCCGTGGTCGAACATGCGGCGCAGGCCGCCGCCGTGGCGATGACCCCGCCTGCCCCAATGGCCGCGCTCGTGGTCATGGCCGAAGCCCTCGCCATGCCGGGGACCGCGCATGCAGCGCTGGCGCTTCAGATGTCGATGGTACATGTCTTCTCCGTCTATATTTCGATATATCTGACATAAAGATATATCGAAACTGCCTCGCGTCAAGAGGCGCCTGCAAGACGGGTCTGGGGTTGACCCGGGCGCCCTGGCGCCCGCAGGTGCGCGCCATCGAATTCAGGAGTGCGACCGATGGCCGACGAGTGGGTGTTTCCGAAGGGCGAATTGATGGCCGGCAAGCGCGGCCTGGTCATGGGCGTCGCCAATGACAAATCCATCGCCTGGGGCATCGCCCAGCAGCTCGCGGCGCAAGGCGCGGAGTTGGCCTTCACCTATCAGGGCGAAGCGCTCGAAAAGCGTATCAAGCCGCTGGCGGAAAGCGTCGGCTCGAAGATCGTGCTCGAATGCGACGCCACCAA
Organism: Vitreimonas flagellata; assembly: GCF_004634425.1. Taxonomy (NCBI): domain Bacteria; kingdom Pseudomonadati; phylum Pseudomonadota; class Alphaproteobacteria; order Hyphomonadales; family Hyphomonadaceae; genus Vitreimonas; species Vitreimonas flagellata. The sequence goes on from NZ_SBJL01000002.1 coordinate 684,378, forward strand.
TGATGCGCATCTCGATGCGGTGTTCGCCGAACTTGAAAAGAAATGGGGCAAGCTCGACTTCCTCGTTCACTCGATCGCCTTCTCCGACAAGAACGAGCTCAAGGGCTCGTTCATTGAAAACACGTCGCGCGAGAATTTCCTGCGCTCGATGGACATTTCCGCATTCTCGTTCGTCGCCGCCGGCAAGCGCGCGGCGAAGCTGATGGAGCGCGGCGGCTCGATGCTCACGCTCACCTATCTCGGCGCCGAGCGCGTGCTGCCGAGCTATAATGTGATGGGCGTGGCGAAGGCCGCACTCGAAGCCTGCACGCGCTACATGGCGCGCGATCTCGGGCCCGAGGGCAAGCGCGTCAACGCGATCAGCGCCGGCGCCATGCGCACGCTCGCCATCGCTGGCATCCAAGGCGGTCGCGGTTTGATCAGCACTGGCCGGGAATGGTCGGTGATGAAGGAAGACACCAGCATGGAAGGCATCGCCGGCTGCGCGCTTTGGCTGCTGAGCGATCTCGGACGCTCGACCACGGGCGAAGTCGTGCACGTCGACGCGGGTTTCCACATCGTCGGCGTGCCGGATACGGGCGGGGAATAATTTCACCGCCCATGTCACACTCCGCCCCGCTGCCTCGTCTTGGCTGCGGAGGATGATTAGATGTGGAAACGTGCGGCGGCGGGTGTGTTGGGCGCGATGAGCGTGATCAATGCGCTGGTGATTTGGGCCGATGGGCAGCGTTGGTACGATACCGTGCCGGGCGTGGCCTTCACCGGACCTTATAATCCGCATTTCGTGCAGGACATTGGCGCGGCGTTCTTCGCCGCAGGGCTCGGCTTGGTCGCGCGCGTTTGGCGCGTGCGTTATTGGCCGGCCGCTGTCGCGGGCGCCGGCTTTCTTGCAATCCACGCGGCCATTCACGTTGGCATGTTGATTGGCGCGATGCTGGGCATCTGCACGGCGCGCACCTGGGGCTTCGACATCGCAGCCGTGATCATACCGGCAGCGCTTTCGCTCTACGTCGCCTTCCCCGGCAAAGGAGAAAGCCATGCTTAGAGCCATCGCACGCCATCGCTTGCGGAAGATGAGCGCACACTACGATTACGACGTCAGCTACATGGAATGGCTGCTGGATCGCTCACCCAACGCCTTCTTCAAGTTCGCCAAACTGATGGACGCCGCGCGCCATCTCGAAGCTGCACCCGTGAATGCATATTTCGCGGCGAAGCTCGTGGGCGCGCTGGTGGAAGATTGCGGACCGTGCGCGCAATTGGTCGTCAATATGTCGACTGAAGCTGGCATGCCCGCGGATCAGATCGCGGCGGTGCTGCGACGCGACACGGAAGCAATGCGCGACGATACTGTGCTTGGCTTTCGCTTCGCCGATGCGATTACAGCGCGCAGCACGAACGAGGACGATGTGCGTGACGCCGTGCGTTCGGCTGATTAAAGCAGGGCTGGGCTTCGCCAAGGGATGCCGACGCGTGCAGGTTGGCGGCGCGGCGGTGGATGTGGTCAAACGGGCGGCGTGAGCGATCTCGATGCTTTTGAGCCGCTGCGCGGGCGCCTGACGGGCCTCGCCTATCGCATGCTGGGCAGCCGGGCCGACGCGGACGACATGGTGCAGGATGCGTTCCTGCGCTGGTCGACCGCCGATCGCGCGGCGGTGGAGCATGCGGAAGCGTATCTCGTGCGCGTGGTCACGCGGCTTTGCCTCGACCGGCTGAAGAGCGCGCAGGCGCGGCGTGAGGTTTATGTCGGTCCCTGGCTGCCGGAGCCGGTGCTGGACGCCGAGGCGCTCTCGCCGGCGCGGCATACTGAATTGGCGGACGATCTTTCGTTTGCATTGTTGCTGGCGCTGGATCGTTTGTCGCCGAGCGAGCGGGCGGCGTTTCTGCTGCACGACGTGTTCGATGCGCCCTTCTCCGAAATCGCGGCGACGCTCGATAAGAGCGAGGCGGCGTGCCGGCAACTTGCGGCGCGGGCGCGCAAGGCGGTGCGTGAAGCGCGGCCGGCGCCCGCGCCGATGCCGGAGCACGAGCGGCTGCTCGCTGCGTTCGCGCAAGCGGCGATCAGCGGTGATCTGACGGCGCTGAAAACAGTGCTTGCCGAAGACGCCGTGCTGTTGAGCGATGGCGGCGGGCGCAAGGTCGCGGCGCTCAATCCGATACGCGGCGCGGACAACATTGCGCGCTTCATCGCGAGCATTGTGCGCAAGCTCGGCGAAACCAAAGCGCAGACCGGCGCGCAGGTCGCGCGCGTGAACGGCGCACCGGCTTTGATGCTGTATCTCAATGGCGAGTTGGATCAGGTGCAGATGATCGCGGCTGAAAACGGCCGCATCGGTGCGCTCTATCTAGTGCGCAATCCTGAGAAGCTGATGGCGCTGCACTAGCTTGGATCGAGCTGTGCGTCGCGGAGGATGGCTTCGATTTGGGCGGCGTCTTCTTCGCGACCGAGTAAGCGCCAGCCGTGTTCCATCATGCTCGGGTCGAAATCGGCCATGAGCACGTTGAAATCGGGCATCAGGGTTTCGATCCCTTCGCTACGCAGCAAGGATTGCGCGATGATGGCTTCCGGGCGCGATGCAAAGCGCGCGACGATGACAAGCGCGGACATGGGGCGAGCTTAGCGCGAACAGCGGCGAAATCTGGACCAAACAAAAAGCCCGCCGCTTGCGCGACGGGCTTTCTGTTTTGCGTTTGCGCTTAAGGCTTAGTCGCCCGAGCTTTCGCGGCGCGGGCGATCGCCACGGTCACGACGCGGGCCGCGATCGCCGCGGTCGCTGCGTTCGCGACGGGGGCCACGATCTTCCGCCTCTTCGCCAAGTTCGGCCGAGAGGTCAGCGCCGGTGGCTTGATCGACGACCTTCATCGAGAGCTTTACCTTGCCGCGATCGTCGAAACCCAAGAGCTTCACCTTCACGGTGTCGCCTTCCTTCACGACGTCGCCCGGCTTTTCCACGCGCTCACGCGCGAGTTGGGAGACGTGGACGAGGCCGTCCTTGGCGCCGAAGAAGTTCACGAAGGCGCCGAACTCCATCACCTTCACGACCTTGCCTTCGTAGATCTGGCCGACTTCCGGTTCAGAGGTCAGCGACTTGATCCACTTGATGGCGGCTTCGATCGAGTCGGCGTTGGCCGAGGCGACCTTCACCGTGCCGTCGTCTTCGACGTTCACCTTCGCGCCAGTCTTTTCCACGATTTCGCGGATGACCTTGCCGCCGGTGCCGATCACGTCACGGATCTTATCGACCGGGATCTTAATCTGCTCGATGCGCGGCGCGTTCTTGCCGACTTCACCGCGCGGCGCATCCATCGCCTTCGCCATCTCGCCAAGGATGTGCATACGGCCGGCGTGCGCGCGATCGAGCGCCACCTGCATGATCTCCTGCGTGATGCCGGCGACCTTGATGTCCATCTGCAGCGAGGTGATGCCCTTCGCCGTGCCCGCGACCTTGAAGTCCATGTCGCCGAGGTGGTCTTCATCACCAAGGATGTCAGTCAGAACTTCGTAGCCGTAATCTTCGAGGATGAGCCCCATCGCGACGCCGGCGACCGGCGCAGAGATCGGCACGCCTGCATCCATCAGTGCGAGCGAGCTGCCGCACACCGTGGCCATCGAGGACGAGCCGTTCGACTCGGTGATCTCCGACACGAGGCGCACCGTGTAGGGGAATTGCTCCTGACTCGGCAGCACAGCTTTCATCGCGCGCCACGCCAATTTGCCGTGGCCGATTTCGCGGCGACCAGCGCCACCCATGCGGCCCGTTTCACCGACGCTATAGGGCGGGAAATTGTAGTGGAGCATGAAGCGCTCTTTAGTCGTGCCGGAGAGCGCATCGATGAATTGCTCGTCTTCTGCGGTGCCGAGGGTGGCGACGACGATGGCTTGCGTTTCACCGCGGGTGAACAGCGCCGAGCCGTGCGTGCGTGGTAGGAAGCCGACCATGCTTTCGATCGGACGCACCTTGTCGACCGGACGGCCGTCTATGCGGCCCTTTTCCTTGACGATGCGCGAGCGCACGACGTCGCTTTCGACTTCCTTGAAGACTTCCTTCAGGACGTTGGCGTCGACGCCTTCCGGGTTCGCTTCAGATTTCACCAGGGCCGCCTTCGCCTTGTCGCGCAGCGCACCGACGGCGGCGTAGCGCTCGTCCTTCTTGGTAATCTTGTAGGCGGCGGAGAGATCGGCGCCGACGAGATCGAAGATCTTCTTCTTCAGCTCGGAATTGTCCGGCGGGGTGAAGTCGAATGGCTCCTTGCCGGCCTTATCTGCGAGATCGATGATCGCGTCGATGACCGGCTGCATGCCCTTGTGCGCGAGCGAAAGCGCTTCGAGCATTTGCGCCTCAGTGAGTTCCTTCACTTCCGACTCGACCATCATGATCGCGTTGGCGGTGCCGGCGACGACGAGGTCGAGATCACTCGTGGTCATTTGCGCAATCGTCGGGTTCAGCACGGCCTTGCCGTCGATCCAGCCCACCCGCGAAGCGGCGATCGGGCCCATGAACGGCACGCCAGAAATCGTGAGCGCCGCCGATGCGGCGACCATCGCCAACAGATCGGACTCATTCTCGTTATCCCAGCTCAGCACCGTGATGATAACTTGCACTTCGTTCTTGAAGCCATCGACGAAGAGCGGACGGATCGGGCGATCGATCAGGCGCGACAGCAACGTTTCACGCTCAGTCGGACGGCCTTCGCGCTTGAAGAAGCCGCCAGGAATGCGGCCCGAAGCGAAATACTTTTCTTGGTAGTTCACGGTCAGCGGGAAGAAATCCTGGCCAGGCTTCGCTTCCTTCGCATAAACGACCGTCGCGAGCAGCGCGGTTTCGCCCCACGTAGCGTAAACGGCGCCGTCGGCCTGGCGCGCAACGCGACCGGTTTCAAGCGTGAGTGGGCGGCCCGCCCAATCGATGGAAACGGATTTGGTATCAAACATACATCTAACTCCAGGCGATGAGCCCCTGCTCAATCGCCTCGTCGGAGCGCAACGGCGATCCGTTGCGCAAATTGCCTCTTCCGCGGATCGGAAGAGGTTCGTCCAGTGCCAGCGCGCATTTGCGCGATGACGGATGAGGGGTGATTGCGTGAGGTCTGACGCATTTACGTCAGCACCCCTCACCTGCGCTCGCAAGCGAGCGCTGTCCTCTCCTCATACGAGGAGAGGACGAGTCTGCGCTTAGCGGCGCAGGCCCAGCTTTTCGATGAGCGCTTGGTAGCGCGCCGCATCGCAGCTCTTCAGGTAGTCGAGCAAACGACGGCGCTGAGAAACCATTTTGAGCAAGCCTTGACGCGAGTGATTGTCTTTCTTGTGCGTCTTGAAGTGCTCGGTGAGGTTGGCGATGCGCTCAGAGAGGATCGCAACCTGAACTTCCGGCGAACCGGTGTCGCCCTTGGTCTTAGCGTTGTCTTTAATGAGCGCGGCTTTGCGCTCCGTAGTAATCGACATCGCGGACTCCTATTGGTCTGCAAGGTGGAACACGCGAGTCGGCGAAAATCTGCCGGCCCGCACGTCGCCCAGCGCAATCGCTTTGCCTTGAAACAAGGCGACCGCCGCGCGGGAAGCATCCTGCCCGGCGATGGTGCGTTCGCGGAATTTCGGCTTCAGCGCCTCCATCACATGCGGAAGGAGAACGATGGGCCGTCCTTGTCTGAGCTTGAACGCGTCCTCACCATTGATGGCCAGCGCCGGGATGTCGGCCAGCGCGGTCTCAACGGGTTTAAGGCGTTCTGACGCGGCGCCCTTATGGCGCAAATCCTCGAGCGCGTCGAGGGTGACGGATTCGGCTTCTGTAAATGGGCCAACCGCCGCACGGCGCAGCCGCCAGACATGACCCTCCGCACCGAGTGCGGCGGCCAAATCTCGGGCCAATGCCCTGATATAGAAGCCTTTTCCAGAGCGGACGCGGAAGGTGGCGAGATCTTCGCCCTCGGTGTTTACCAGTTCGGCCTCGTGCACGACGACCGCGCGCGGCTGCAACTCGACGGTTTCGCCATCGCGAGCCAAATCATAAGCGCGCTCGCCGTCGACTTTCACGGCGCTGAATTGCGGCGGGATCTGCTGGATTTCACCGACAAAAGCTTTGAGCGCCTCCCGGATCGCCTCGGCGCTCGGGCGCACGTCGCTTGTGGCGGTCACTTTGCCTTCGCGGTCCTGAGTGTCGGTCGATGCACCCCATTTGATGGTGAAGAGGTAGGTCTTCTCCGCTTCCATCAACCAAGGCACCGTCTTGGTCGCCTCGCCCAGCGCGATCGGCAGGATGCCGGAGGCAAGCGGATCAAGCGTGCCGGCGTGGCCAGCCTTCTGTGCATTGAAGATGCGGCGCACGGCGGAGACGGCATGCGTGGACGTCATGTCGTCCGGCTTATCGAGCACGATCCAGCCGGAGACGTCGTCGCCCTTCTTACGGCGGCCCATCTTAGTCTTCGTCCTCGTGCTTCAGATCGCGCGCCACTTCGGGGCTCGCGAGCAATTCGTCGATGTGGCGCGCTTCGTCGTAGGAGACGTCGGGCTGGAAATGCAGCTCGGGCGTGAATTTGAGATCGATCGCGCGGGCGAGACGACCGCGCAGAAAACCAGCGCTGCGCGTGAGCGCATTGGCGATGATTCGCGGATCACCCGGCCCGAGCGCGGAAACGAACGCCGTCATGTGCTTCAGATCGGGTGAGGCGCGGACTTCGCCTATCGTCACGGACACACCCTTCAAATCGGGATCGCGCAAATCTTCGCGCGTGATCACATCGACCAGCGCGTGGCGTACGAGTTCGGCCGCGCGCAATTGGCGTTGCGACGGCCCGTGGCCGTGATCGTGTCCTTTGCCTTTGCGTTTCATTTTACTGCGCCGTGAAGGCGAATGCATTGCAGAGTTCGGGATCGGCGCCGGAGGATGGCCCCGCCTCGCCGCGGAACGCCGCGATCTTGAACACCCAGCGTCCGCTGGAATCGACGAATTCGGAAACGGCCATATGGCGCGATACACCCTCGCCGCAGAGTCCGCCGCGCGCCGCGCTCGCCGTCACGTTCTCGTTCTCGACGCGATAGAGGAACACATCGACGCGCGGATCGCCGCCAAGCACGGCCGCGAAACTCTGCCCGCCAACGCCCGAGCGGGAATCCGCCGGCTCAACGTCATAGGGCTGCGCGCGCACGGTGATTCCATTGGCGAACGCGAAGATCAACGGCCCGCCACGACGGCCTTCCATGCTCACCCGCAGATTGCCCGTGATGGTGCGCGCCGTGTCGCTCGACGCGCGCCACTGCGTCCGCGCGACTGCCGGCTCTTCTTGCGGCACGGTATCAACGCGGGTTTCCGGCTCCACGATCGTGGTGGTGCGAACGCGCGGCCCCTCGGACTCGCCATTGTCGCGATCGCATGCGCCTGCCATCAGCCCGAACGCCGCCACCGCTGCAAGAACAACCCGCCGCATCATTCCGCGCCTCAGAGCGAGCGTTGCACCACTTCGACGTTGAAGCACTCGATCACGTCGCCCTGCTTGATGTCCTGGAATTGGCCAAAGCTCATGCCGCATTCCTGACCATTGACGACCTGATCGACCTCGTCCTTGAAGCGCTTCAGCGTCGTGAGCACACCCATTTCTTGGATCACGACATCGTCGCGCAAGATACGGACCTTGGCGCCCTTGCGGACCACGCCGTCGGTGACGCGGCAGCCAGCGACCTTGCCGACCTTCGAGATGTTGAACACCTCCAAGACCTGCGCATTGCCGAGGAAGGTTTCGCGATTGATCGGCGTGAGCATGCCCGACATGACGCCTTTGATGTCGTCAATCAGGTCATAGATGATGTTGTAATAGCGGATCTCGACGCCTTCGCGCTCGGCCAGATCGCGCGCTTCTTTTGAGGCGCGGACATTGAAGCCGATGATCGGCGCACCCGAGCCCTTGGCGAGCTGGACGTCCGATTCATTGATACCACCAACGCCGGAGAGCACGACACGCGCACGGACTTCTTCGTGCGCGAGCTTTTCGAGCGAACCAACGATCGCTTCCGCCGAGCCTTGCACGTCGGCCTTGATGAGGACCGGCAATTCCTTCGCCGTGGAATCCTTGAACTTGGCCATCATGGATTCGAGCGAGGTCGTCGCCGACTTGCCGCCGCCCGAGCGCTGACGCTGCTTGGTGCGTGCACGATAGTTCGCGACTTCGCGGGCGCGGTTTTCGTTTTCGACGACGTTCAGATTGTCGCCCGGCTCCGGCACGCCTTCGAGACCCATGATCTCAACGGGCTCGGATGGCCCTGCGCTCTGCAATTGTTGACCGCGCTCGTTCGAGATCGCGCGAATACGGCCCGTTTGGGCGCCGACGACAACGATGTCGCCGCGCTTCAAAGTACCCTTCTGCACGAGAACAGTCGCCACCGTGCCACGGCCCTTATCGAGCTTGGACTCGATCACGGTCGCTTCCGCCGCGCGATCTGGATTGGCGCGCAGATTTAGCACTTCCGCTTGCAGCAGGATTTGCTCGATCAGTTCCTCGAGACCGGTCTTCTTCAGAGCGGACACCTTCACGACCTGAACGTCGCCGCCAAATTGTTCGACGATCACGTCGTGTTGCGTGAGTTCGCTCAGCACGCGGTCCGGATTGGCGTCCGGCTTGTCCATCTTGTTGATGGCCACGATCATCGGCACGCCCGACGCCTTCGCATGCTGAATGGCTTCGACCGTTTGTGGCATGACGCCGTCGTCGCCGGCCACAACGAGCACGACGATGTCGGTGACTTGCGCGCCGCGCGCGCGCATGGCGCTAAACGCGGCGTGGCCCGGCGTATCCAGGAAGGTGACGCGTTGGCCGCTGTCGAGACGCACCTGATAGGCGCCGATATGCTGGGTGATGCCGCCGGCTTCGCCAGAGACGACATCAGTTTGGCGCAGCGCATCGAGCAGCGAGGTTTTGCCGTGGTCGACGTGGCCCATGATGGTCACGACTGGCGGACGCGGCTGCAGATTGTCATCCGTATCGTCGATGTCGCCCGCGAGCCCCTCTTCAACGTCAGATTCCGCGACACGCTTCACGGTGTGGCCGAAATCGGTGGCGATAAGCTCGGCCGTGTCGGCATCAAGCTCGTCGCTCTGCTTCATCATCTGGCCCTGACGCATCATGAACTTGATGATGTCGGCCACACGGACGGCCATACGGTTGGAGAGTTCCTGAACCGTGATGGTTTCCGGGATGATGACTTCGCGCTTGATCTGTTCGCGCTCACCGCCGCCGCCCATCAATTTGGCGCGACGTTCTTTTTCTTTTTGCTGCGCACGGCGATAGGCGGCCAGCGAACGGACGCGATCATCGTCGCCTTCGCTGATGCGTTCCACCATGTCCAGCGTGAGCTTGCCTTCGCGACGTTGCGGCTGGCCCTTCTTGGCCGGCTTCACAGGCGCAGCCGGCAACGGCTTGCGCGCGGATTTAATACGGCCGCCCAATTCGTCGAGCAGCGCGGTTTCGCGTTGAGGCGGCTGTTGCTGCTGTTGTTGCGGCGCATTCGGGCGCGGCACGGGCGAGCCAAGCTTCGGCGGCTCAGACGCAGCCTGGCGTGCAGCCTCGGCTGCTGCGGCTTCTTCTTCGGCTTCCGCCTCGGCGCGACGGCGCGCGTCCGATTCAGCGGCGAGTGCTGCATCTTCGGCGGCCTTCTTGCGCTGAGCCTCTTCGAGTGCGCGGCGTTGTTCGTCTTCGGCGCGCTGACGTTGCTCGCGCGCTTCGCGTTCAGCCATCGCGCGGCGAACGGCTTCCTCGCGACGACGCGTCTCGTCATCGGTGATGCCGCCGGGCGGCGTGGCGCGCGGCGCGGGCGCTTCAGGCGCTGCGGGTGCTGCGCTGCGCGCGGCGCGCACGGGCGGCACGCCAGGGCCGGGCGCTGCGGGCGCGGCTGCGCCACCGGCGCCGGGGCGATTGATCGAACGCTTCTCGCGGACCTCGACAGCCACTTGCTTGGTGCGGCCGTGGCTAAAGCTTTGCCGCACAGTTCCAGCGCTCGCCGTACGCGTCAGCGTCAGCGGTTTGCGACCGGAGGGAGTATCTTTCTGTTCGTTGCCGTCAGACATGCAGTCGAGTTGCCAATCCTAAAATCGTCGTCACGCGCGGTAGTTCAAACGTCTGTTCGCCGGCCGCGGCCCTGACTTTCGTCAGCATCCGCGCCGCCCAGTTTCCACGACACAGAGCGCCAGGAATCGGGCCAAGAGCCTGGGACGATGGTGCGAAAGCCAGCGAGGCGGCCGATTTCCACCACCCAGCCCACCGCCAAGCGCTCTTGAAGCAGGCAAGCGTGTATCACACGTTCCCGGCCTAGCGCCACGCCCAAATCCGTGGATTGGAAGCAGCCAACCGCGCGCGGCGGCCTGCCCCAGAGCCCAATATGGAGGCTCATCAGCTTTTCGCGACCCTCTTCGGCGCCATCTTCTGCTTCGATCAGCAAAAAGAGCGGTTTGGCGCGAATCGCTGCCTCAACTTGCGTGGCGCCAATCGCGATCGCGCCGGCGCGACGGGCGAGGCCGAGTTGATCGAGACAGCGCTTTGCCAGGAGCCGTTCCACCAGATCGGCGAGACCATCGGGAACCTTGACCTGTTCCTTAAAGCCGCGCGCGAACCCGCCCTTGCGCGCGGCAAGTTCCACGCTCTCACGGTCAGCGCGCACCCACACGCCGCGCCCCGGCAATTTGGAGGCGACGTCGGGCGTCACCACGCCGTCCGGCGCGAGCGCAAACCGGATCAGCGCGGAATCTGGATAGGTTTCGCCGGAGGCGACGCAGCGGCGTTCACGGCCGCGGCGCGTCTCTTCATCCGCGGTCTGGGAAGACGGTGGAGAGTTCATCCGCCTCTCCTTCAGCAACTTCTTCTTCCGGTGGCGCTTCGATCCAGCCAGCAGCGATCCGTGCATTGAGCACGAGTGCATCGGCTTGTTCTTGCGTCAGCTGGAAGCTTTCGAGCACGCCCGGCTCGCGCACGCGCTCGCCGTTCTTGGTTTCGAAATAGCCGCGGATGTCGTCGCCGACGAGGCCGGCGAAATCCTCAAGCGTCTTCACGCCCTTTTCGCCCAAAGCGACGAGCATTTGCGGCGTAAGACCGGGCACGGCCTTCAGCGCATCTTCAACGCCGAGTGCAACGCGCTTGGCTTCGAGTTCGGCGGCTTGTTTTTCGAGATATTCCTGCGCCCGCGCTTGGAGTTCTTCGGCGATTTCGTCGTTCAAGCCTTCGATCGAGGCCAGTTCGATGGAATCAACAAAGGCGATTTCCTCGACCGTCTCAAATCCTTCCGAGGCCAGGAGTTGGGCGAACATTTCGTCCACTTCCAGCGCCTTGATGAAGAGTTCAGTGCGCGTCGCGAATTCCTTCTGACGACGCTCGGATTCTTCGGCTTCGGTGAGAATGTCGATCGACCAGCCGGTGAGTTGCGAGGCCAAGCGGACGTTCTGACCACGACGGCCGATCGCGAGCGAAAGCTGGGCCTCGCCGACCACGACTTCGACGCGCGCTTCTTCGGGGTCGAGCACGACCTTGGAAACTTCCGCCGGCTGCAGTGCGTTGACGATGAACGTCGCCGGGTCCGACGACCACGGGATGATGTCGATCTTCTCGCCCTGCATTTCGCCGACAACCGCTTGTACGCGGGCGCCGCGCATACCGACGCAGGCGCCGACCGGATCGATGCTTGAATCATGGCTCAAAACCGCGATTTTCGCGCGCGAACCCGGATCGCGGGCGGCGGCCTTGATCTCGATCACGCCTTCATAAACCTCTGGCACTTCCTGCGCGAACAGGCGCGCCATGAATTCAGGCTTGGCGCGGCTCAGGAAGATTTGCGGGCCCTTGGTTTCGCGACGCACGTCATAGACGTAGGCGCGCGTGCGATCTCCGACGCGAAGATTTTCGCGCGGAATGCCTTCCGACTTGCGGATCACGCCTTCGGCGCGGCCGAGATCGACGATGACGTTGTAAAATTCAACGCGCTTCACGACGCCGTTGATGATCTCGCCAATGCGATCCTTGTACTCGTTGTATTGACGTTCACGTTCCGCTTCGCGGACTTCGTGATTGATGACCTGCTTGGCGGTTTGCGCGGCGACGCGGCCGAATTCGATCGGCGGCAGCAATTCCACGTACTCCTTGCCGACCGCGGCTTCTTTGTCGGACTTCAGCGCGACATTGAGCATGATGTCGGTCGAGGGATTGAACGGGCGCGTTTCCGGATCGAGGACGCTGTCGTCCACCACTGTCATCACGCGCTTCAGCTCCATCTCACCCGTCTTCGGGTCGATGGTGGCGCGGATGTCGTGCTCGGCGCCATAGCGCGAGCGGGCGGCCTTTTGCAGCGCGTGCTCCATGGCCTGGATCACGATCTCTTTTTCGATCGACTTTTCACGCGCGACCGCGTCGGCGATCTGCAGGATTTCAAGCCGGTTCGCTGAAATGCCGGTGCTCATGATGCTTCCTCTTCGTCAGAACTCTGTGCGCCCGCGGCTTCGGCCGCTTTGGCGCGTTTCAAATCTTCCGCAATCAGCTTGTCGGTGAGCACGAGGCGCGCATCCGACAGGGTCGAGAATTTCAAGCGGGCTTCGCCCTGCTCGGTTTGGAGAACGATCACGTCGCCTTCGACGGCCGCAATCACGCCTTTGAAGCGGCGCTGATTGTCGGCCATGGCGACGGTTTCGAGCTTGGCTTGGTGGCCTTTGAAACGCTCGAAATCCTCGATGCGCATCAGTGGGCGATCGATGCCGGGTGACGACATCTCAAGATCGTAATCGCCCTGGATCGGGTCTTCGAGGTCGAACACGGGCGAGAGAGCGCGCGAGAGCCGCGTGCAATCCTGAATGCCCATTTCGCCATCCGACAGCCGTTCGGCCATGATTTGCAGGCGTTTACGACGATTGCCGGACAAGCGAACGCGCACGATACGGTAGCCGAGCTCAGTTGCGGTCGGCTCGATCAACGCGATCACGCGCTCTTCGACGGGGTTTGTAGCGCGCAGGTGCGGCTCCATTGGGTAACAAAAAAGCGGCGGAGCCCGGGGCCCCGCCGCTGCGTCTCCACCGGAGACATCAGCGATGTGTTGGTGGGGATATAGCGGGTTTAGGGGCCGGAGCCAAGCCCCCTGCCTAGGCCCGCACAAACCGCAGCCAAATCGGGGCGCAATCGCCGAGCTTCTTCTCTTCGTAGCGCGTGGTGACGTGGCCGCGCCAGGGTTTGCGCCAGTCCGCTGCGCGTTCGGCGAGCCAGGTGAAGCGCGTGTCGCGGGTCAGATGTTCGAGCGTCCAGGCGGCGTAATTGGCCCAATCCGTCGCGAAGCGCAGTTCGGCGCCGGGCTTCATGACGCGCGCGAGCTCGCCCAGAAATTCCGGTTGGATCAGGCGGCGCTTGTGATGGCGCGTCTTCGGCCAGGGATCGGGGAAGAGGATATAGACGCGATCGAGCGACGCATCGGGCAAACGCGCGATCACGTCGCGCGCGTCGCCCTGGTGCAGACGGATGTTCTGTGCGCCGCTTTCCTCGATGTGGCGCAAGCAGGAGGCGACCCCATTGAGGAAGGGCTCGACGCCGATGAAACGATGGTCCGGATGGGCGGTCGCCTGCGCGACGAAATGCTCGCCGCCGCCGAAGCCGATTTCCAAAATCTGCTCCCCTCCCCCTTGCGGGGCGGGGTCGGGGTTGGGGACAGCGCCAAAGTCAGATAGCTTCGCGCCAATCCCCGCCCCGCCCTCCCCCTGATCGGGGGAGGGAGAAAACAATGCATCCCAATCCAGCGCCCCCTCATCCGGCACGGCCAGATGCGGCAGCAGGCTCTCCACCAGGCCGGCTTGGCGCGGTTTGAGGGTGCGGGCCTTGATGCGGCCGAATGTGCGGAGGGGGCGGTGGTCGTTCATGCCGCCGCCCCATAGCGCAACATTGCCGCCACGCGAACTCGTCGCGACGCCCTATATCTGCTAACGCAGAACAAATTCCCCCGGAGGAGCACGATCATGCGCGAGAAGCTGAATTTCTACATCGACGGCAAATGGGTCGCCCCGACGAAGCCGCGCACGCATGATGTGATCAATCCGGCCAATGAAGAGCCGGTCGGCCGCATTTCGCTCGGCACGGCGGAAGACGTGAACAAGGCCGTCGCCGCCGCGAAGCGCGCGTTCGAAACCTTCTCGCAAACCAGTGTCGACGAGCGCAAAGCGCTGCTCGACAAGATCATCGCCATCTATCAGCGCCGCCTGCCGGAAATGGCCGAGACCATTTCGATGGAAATGGGCGCGCCGCTGCCGTTGGCGAACGCTGCGCAAGCGCCGGCGGGCCTTGGCTATCTGATGGACGCGCGCAAGCAACTCGACGACTTTTCGTTCGAGTACGATTACGGCAAGGGCCGCCGCATCCTGAAGGAGCCGATCGGCGTCGTCGGCATGATCACGCCGTGGAATTGGCCCCAAAATCAAATCTGCGCGAAGGTAGGCCCAGCGCTCGCGGCGGGCTGCACCATGGTGCTGAAGCCGTCGGAACTGGCGCCGCTGAACGCTGTGCTATTTGCCGAAATCCTTGAAGAAGCCGGCGTGCCAGCTGGCGTGTTCAATCTCGTCAACGGCGATGGCCCTGGCGTGGGTGCGGCGCTCTCGGCGCATCCCGACGTCGACATGATGAGCTTCACCGGCTCCACGCGCGCGGGCACAGCCGTGATGGAAGCGTGCGCGAAGGGCATCAAGAAGGTTGCGCTCGAATTGGGCGGCAAGAGCCCGAACATCATCTTGGACGACGCCGATCTGAAGAAGGCGGTCGCGGGCGGCATGCTGCACATGGCGCAAAACACCGGCCAAAGCTGCAACGCGCCGTCGCGTATGCTGGCGCCGAAATCCAAGTACGAAGAAGTGGTCGCGATCGCCGCCGCCGCCGCACAATCGGTGAAAGTGCAGGCGCCGGATAAGGCCGAACCCGGCGCCATCGGCCCGCTGGCGAACGCCAACCAATTCCAGAAGGTGCAGGGCCTCATTCAAAAGGGCATTGATGAAGGCGCGCGCGTCGCCGCCGGCGGCGTCGGCCGTCCGGAGGGCTTCAATCGCGGCTATTACGTGAAGCCGACGGTGTTCGCCGACGTGAACAACAACATGACCATCGCGCGCGAAGAAATCTTCGGCCCCGTGCTGGTGATCATTCCGTACGAAACCGAAGAAGAAGCGATCAAGATCGCCAATGACACGCCCTATGGTTTGGCCGCGTATGTCGCGGGCCCGGAAGAACGCGCACGCAAAGTCGCGCGCAAGCTCCGCGCCGGCAACATTCACATCAATGGCGCCTGGGGCGGCATGGGCACGCCGTTCGGCGGCTACAAGCAATCAGGCTTGGGCCGTGAAGGCGGGCATTTCGGCTTGGAGGAATTCCTCGAAGTGAAGGCCGCCGCCGGTTGGGGCGAGCAAGCGTAAAGAGCGCTTAAGGGCTCTAAACAACATAAAAACATCGCTTTCACGCGGTGTTAGCTACGAAGCGGCAGAGTGTGCGGAAGATGATTCCGCCGCTCCACCCTTCGCACGCGCCTGAAGCCGCTCCTTCGCACGAGGAGCCGGGCTTTTATCTCGTGGACGATGCGGGCGGGCGTTTCATCGTCGATCGCCAATGGGGCATCGTCTCTGTCGCCAACGATGATGTGCTCGCGCGTGAGCCGGGCGCCGTGCATGGCGTGATGCTGCGCGTGATCGAACCTTCGGGCGCGACGTACCAATTGCCGATGCAGCTGCGCCTCACGGGCCGCGTGCCGCAAATGGTCGGTGCAGAAGAATTTGCGATGCTGGCGGCGATGGCCGATGGCTTGGCCGCCCAGATCGCGGACGGCGCTGTCGCTGCGCCCGCGCCGAGCGTGCAGCCCGCTGCGACGCCAACAATCGCCTGGAGCCAATTCTCCGCCGCATGCGCAAAGCCGGGCAAAGGCGCGTTGCCGGAACAAGATTTTGCGCCGCCGCTGCCGAATATGAGCCCGCGCCTAGCCGATGCGGGTCTCTCCGTGCCGGAAATGACGCTCACGCCCGCGCCCGCCGACGCGGATTGGTCGCTCTAAGCGCAAAGCCGGCAAATTCTTGCGCGTCGTCGCGCAGCCATTGAATTTCACGCTACGTCAGCCGAGAAGAGCGCAAATCGTTCTTTATGGAGACACGCGTGGCCGAGAAAAAATGGCGCAAGCGCACGCTTAACAATCGTCCGCTGAAGCCCGAAACCCTGATGATGGGCTACGGCTACGATCCGATGTTGTCGGAAGGTTCGCTGAAGCCGCCGCAATTCCAGACCTCGACCTTCGTGTTCAAGACCGCGCAGGACGGCAAGGATTTCTTCGCCACCATTCAAGGCCGCCGCAAGCTCGGCCCCGACGAAGAGCCGGGCCTCATCTATTCGCGCTTCAACAATCCGAACCTCGAAGTGGTCGAGGATCGTTTGGCGTTGTGGGATGAAGCCGAGACGGCGCTCGTGTTCGCCTCAGGCATGGCGGCGATCTCAACCGCGCTGCTCGCCTATCTCCGCCCCGGCGACATCATCCTGCAGAGCCGCCCGATCTATGGCGGCACGGAAACTCTGATCCATTCGATCCTGCCGGAATTCGGCATCAGCCAAGTCGCGTTCGAAGCTGAGCTCGGCGCCGAAGACATGCGCCGCGCCGCTGAAGAAGCGAAGAAGAAGGGCCGCGTCGGCGCGATCTTTATCGAGACGCCGGCGAACCCGACCAATGCGCTCGTGGATATTCAAGCCGCACGAAAAGTGTCTGAGATGCTCACTGTGGACGGCAAACGTCCGCCCGTGATCGTCGATAACACGATGCTTGGCCCTGTGTATTCCACGCCGCTGCTGCATGGCGCCGACATCGTCGTAATGTCGCTGACGAAATACGTGGGCGGCCACTCCGATCTGATCGCAGGCGGCGCGTCGGGTTCAAAGGCGATGCTGGCGCCGGTGCGCCGTATGCGTTCCACGCTTGGCACGATGGGCGACACGCACACGGCGTGGCTGCTGATGCGCTCGTTAGAAACGCTGAAGTTGCGCATGGAAGCGGGCGCAGTCGGTGCGCGCAAGGTTGCGGAATTCCTGCGCGACCATCCCAAGATCGATAACGTCTGGTATCTCGATTTCCTGCCGGATGATCACCCCGATCGCCCAGTGCACGAACGCCAGAACAATAGCGCCGGCTCGACCTTCTCGTTCGAAGTGAAGGGCGGCGAAGCGCCCGCATTCCGCGTGCTCGACGCACTGCAAGTGATCAAGCTCGCGGTCAGCCTCGGCGGCACGGAGACGCTCGCCTCGCACCCTGCAGCGATGACGCACTCCGGCATGCCCGCCGAAGAGCTCGCGAAATATTCGATCACCCCTGGCCTCATTCGCATCTCAATCGGCATCGAAGATCCAGACGATCTGATCGCCGATCTGAGCCAAGCGCTCGACAAGGCCTAAAGGAAAACGATGCGCTTCGTTTCGCTGATCGCCCTCCTCGCGCTCGCTGCGTGTGCAACGTTGCCCGATGCATTGCCCTCGCTACGCTACGCGGATGCAGCGAGCCGCGGGACGTTGGCGTCTTTGCTCGCTGGCCGGCCAAATGCGGCGCAAGTGGAGCGTACGACAGAGGCGTGGTCGATGGCGCTGGGCGATAGCTTCGCGTGCGGCGTGCCGATGCGGCAGACGTTGGACGCTGGTCTCGTCGGCGCGTTGGAGATTGCGGCGATGAACGCGGCCGCGAGCGGCGGCGGTGATCGCGAAATTCGTCAAGGCGTGGGCCGCTATGTCGGCAGCCTGGTTGAACTCGCCGTCGATCGCCGGCCGCGCCCGAGCGCGTCACGTTGCGACGCGCTCTCCGCCTGGGCGCCGCATATCGCCGACGAAGGCCGGGAAACGGTAGCGCGCGCCCGGCGCAATGGGCTGATGGACGACGATTACGGCCTTTTGCTCCAGCTGCTGTCGCGCCGACCCAAATAGAGAAAATTTCTATAGGTCGATCTCATAAAATCGATTTGGTCGATATCCCCTAACGCGCTAGTCCGTTCGCTTATCGTTAGGAGGAGCCTGAGATGGCCGACGGAACAGACTCAGAATGCCCGGTGCCGCATGGTCGCGCACGCACCAACCGTGATTGGTGGCCGAACCAAGTCAATGTGGGCGTCCTGCACCAGAACGCCCCCGCATCCGACCCGATGGGTCCGGCGTTCAATTACGCGAAAGAATTCGAGACGCTCGATCTCGACGCGGTGATTGCCGATCTCCGCGCGTTGATGACCGACAGCCAAGATTGGTGGCCGGCCGATTACGGCCATTACGGCCCGTTCTTCATCCGCATGGCCTGGCATGCCGCCGGCACCTATCGCGTGGGCGACGGTCGTGGCGGCGGCGGCCGCGGGCAACAGCGTTTCGCACCGCTCAATTCGTGGCCGGATAACGGCAACCTCGACAAAGCCCGTCGCCTGCTCTGGCCGATTAAGCAGAAGTACGGCGCGAAGCTTTCGTGGGCCGACCTGCTCATCCTCACCGGCAACGTCGCGATTGAATCGATGGGCGGTCCGGTGTTTGGCTTCGGCGGCGGCCGCGCTGATACTTGGGAGCCAGAGAACCACGTGAATTGGGGCGCTGAAGAAGCGTGGCTCGCCGACAGCAAGGGCCCGAACAGCCGCTATTCCGGCGATCGTCAATTGGCCGGCAATCTGGGCGCGGTGCAGATGGGCTTGATCTACGTGAACCCGCAAGGTCCGGACGGCAATCCTGATCCGGTCGCGTCGGGCCGCGACATTCGCGAGACGTTCGCGCGCATGGCGATGAACGACGAAGAAACCGTTGCGCTCGTCGCCGGCGGTCACACGTTCGGCAAGGCGCACGGCGCAGGCCCCGAAAGCCATGTCGGCAAGGAGCCGGAAGGCGCTTCGATCGAATTGCAAGGTTTGGGTTGGATTTCGACGTTCGAAAGCGGCATGGCCGGTCACACGATCACCTCCGGCATCGAGGGCGCGTGGAAGCCGAACCCGACCAAGTGGGACATGGGCTATTTCGACACGCTGTTCGGCTACGAGTGGGAGCTGACCAAGAGCCCGGCCGGCGCGCACCAGTGGAAGCCGAAAGGCGACGCGGGCCGCAATGTCGAAGACGCGTTCGATCCAAACAAGAAGCATCAGCCGATGATGACGACGGCTGACCTCGCGATGCGTTTCGATCCTGAGTACGAAAAGATCTCGCGCCGCTTCCACAAAGACCCTGCGGCGTTTGCCGACGCGTTCGCACGCGCGTGGTTCAAACTCACGCACCGCGACATGGGCCCGAAGGTACTCTACAAGGGCAAGTACGTCCCGAAGGAAACCTTGATCTGGCAAGACCCGATCTCGGGGGCGCCGAGCACGATCAGCGCAGCCGATGTCGATGCGCTGAAAGCCAAGATTGTTGCGAGCGGTTTGACGACGCGCGAGCTGATCGAAACGGCTTGGGCCTCGGCCTCGACCTATCGCGGGTCGGACCGTCGCGGCGGCGCTAATGGCGCGCGCATTCGTTTGGCGCCGATGAAGGATTGGGAGGTAAACAAGCCGGCCCAACTTGCGAAGGTGATTGCGAAGCTCGAAGCGATCCAAAAGGAATCTGGCGGCAAAGTCTCGCTGGCCGATTTGATCGTGCTCGGCGGCGCCGCGGCGATCGAGAAAGCGGCGAAGGACGGCGGCTTTGACGTGAAGGTGCCCTTCACGCCGGGCCGTGCGGACGCGACGCAAGAAGAAACCGAAGTGCACTCGTTCGAGTATCTCAACCCGAAGGCTGACGGCTTCCGCAATTACGTGCGGGATCCGATCATGCCGATCGAGGACCACCTCGTCGATCGCGCGCAATTGCTGGAACTTTCTGCGCCGGAAATGACGGTGCTGATCGGCGGCCTGCGCGTGCTGCAAGTCGGCCATGACAAGCACGGCGTGCTGACCTCGAAGCCGGGCGTGTTGTCGAACGACTTCTTCGTCAACCTGCTCGACATGAGTGTGCAGTGGAAGGGCATTGGCGGCTCGCAAGAAGAGTTCGAAGCCCGCGACCGCAAGAGCGGCCAAGTGAAATGGACCGGCACGCGCGCCGATCTCATCTTCGGCTCGCACTCGCAATTGCGTGCGCTCGCCGAGGTTTATGGCGCGGCCGACGCAAAGGAGAAGTTCGTGAAGGACTTCGTGAAGGCGTGGGTCAAGGTGATGGAGCTGGATCGGTTTGATCTCCGCGCCCCGTCATCGACT
Source organism: Vitreimonas flagellata (assembly GCF_004634425.1). Taxonomy (NCBI): domain Bacteria; kingdom Pseudomonadati; phylum Pseudomonadota; class Alphaproteobacteria; order Hyphomonadales; family Hyphomonadaceae; genus Vitreimonas; species Vitreimonas flagellata. Next base: position 704,570 of record NZ_SBJL01000002.1, read on the forward strand.
GGCGCACACTAAGCCCAGGCTAAACTCCAGCTTGAAGGCCGCTCCGCAAGGGGCGGCCTTTTTGCTTTTGCGCGACACCCCTTCCGCTGCGGCGCAGCTTGCGCGGGCGCCGCCCTCCCTTCACGCTCCCGAACGGAGGAACCCCATGACAAGTCGCCAAAGCAGCGCTCTCGATTTCGATTCATTACGCCCGCCCTCTCCGTTCATGGGCGAAACGCATCACGCTTGGCGCGACAGCTTGCGGCGCTTCATCGAGCGCGAACTCATGCCCTTCGTGACGGAATGGGATGAGGCCGAGCACGTTCCGCGCGAGGTGTTCAAGAAGGCTGGTGCGTTCGGCCTCTTGGGCGCGGGCTATCCCGAACACTATGGCGGCTGGAGCGAAGGCTTTGATCGTTTCCACGGGATTGTCACCAGTGAGGAGCTGGCGCGCATGGGCGCGGGCGGCGTCTCCACCGCGCTCATGGTGCACGGCATCGGACTGCCGCCGATCTTGGCCATCGGCGCGGATGAAATGAAGGAGCGCATCGCGCCGCCTGTGTTGCGCGGGGAGATGCAGATCAGTCTAGCGATCACCGAGCCGGACGCTGGCTCGGACGTCGCCAACATCGCCACGCGCGCGGAGCGGCGCGGCGATCATTATGTCGTCAACGGCTCGAAGATGTTCATCACCGGCGGCATGACCTCGCATTGGGCAACGACAGCGGTGCGTACGGGCGGCGATGGCGCCGGCGGCATCTCGCTGCTCTTGATCGACCTCAACGCCAAGGGCGTGACGCGCACACCTTTGAAAAAGCAAGGCTGGTGGGCGTCGGATACGGCGGCGCTCTATTTCGAGGACGTTGAAGTGCCCGTGGATCAACTGATCGGTGGGCTGGGCCAAGGCTTCGCCGGTATCATGCGCAATTTCAACGGCGAGCGGCTGGGCATGGCGTCGGGCGCCACGGCGAGCGCGCGTGTGTGCATCGAGGACGCGGCGCAATGGGCGCAGCAACGACGCACCTTTGGTAAGCGGCTCGCCGACCACCAAGTCATCCGCCACAAGATCGCGGAAATGGTGCAGCGCGTGAACGCGACAACGGCTTATCTCGAACATTGCGCTTGGCGGGTGCAGCGCGGTGAAACGCCGGTGATGGATTTATGCTTGCTCAAAGTGCAGGCGACGCAGACGCTGGAATTCTGCGCGCGTGAAGCGACGCAGATTATGGGCGGCGCCGGCTATATGCGCGGCAGCCGAGTTGAACGCATCTATCGCGAAGTGCGCGTCAACGCGATTGGCGGCGGCAGCGAAGAGATCATGCGCGATCTCGCGGCGCGGCAACTTGCACTTTAGCCCAGCATTTCCAGTGCGCGGGCTTTGACAGCTTTGTAATCGAGCTTGCCATTGGGCGCACGGCGCAAGGAATCGACGATCACGAGCGCGCGCGGGGTTTTGTAGTCAGCGAGATGCTCGCGCACGTGCGCGGCAAGTTCGGAGAGCGACGGTTCGAGCGCGTCGAATTGAAGCTCCACGACGGCGCAGATGCGCTCGCCAAAGCGCGGGTCGGGCGCGCCGATCACCGCTGCGTCACGCACGGCGGGATGGCGCTTCAGTGCTTCTTCTACTTCTTCGGGGAATACTTTCTCGCCGCCGGTATTGATGCACTGGCTGCCACGCCCAAGCAGACGCAGCGAACCGTCGGCCTCGACGGTCGCCCAATCGCCGGGGATCGACCAGCGTTTGCCTTCGATTATAGGGAAAGTGCGCTTGGTTTTTTCCTCGTCACCGTAATACCCGAGCGGCAGATGGCCGCCGACCGCGACGAGACCGCGCTCGCCTGAGCCTGGCTGTACGCGGCGGTGATCTTCTGTGAACACCGCGCATTCAGGGCCGGCGATGAAAGCCGCGGTTTGGCTTTCGCCTGCTGCGGTCGACACAGAAAGGCCCATGCCGACGGCTTCGCTGGATGAGAACGCGTCGGTGAGCATCGCTTGCGGCATGAAGCGCAGAAGAGCGCGCTTGTTTTCCCGACTCCACATCGCGCCGGACGAGCCGATACTGGTGACGCAGGATAAATCCCAGCGGCCTGGATTGCGCTCAAGCGCTTCCAGTAATGGTTGCGCGAACGGCAAGCCAACGATGGCGATCGAGGTGACGCGATGGCGCGCGACCTCATCCCACAATTGCTCGGCATCGAAGTGCCGCCCCGGCAACAGAACGACGGCGCCGCCGGCGAGCAAGGTCATCAATGCACTGAACAAGCCTGTGCCGTGCATCAGCGGGCACGCGACCAAACCAATGCGGCGCGGAACCTGCGCGATACGCTCAGCCGCCTCTTCGGGCCGCGCCAGCGGCGGCACGCCGAGCAAAAGCGAGCCGCCAAAACCCGTGACGCCGATCTGATCTTCCTGGCGCCACATCACGCCTTTCGGCAGACCTGTGGTGCCGCCGGTGTAGAGGATCAGAAGATCGTCGTTCGAGCGGCCCCACGGTGCGATTATCGGGCGCTGCGCCGGGATAGTGGCGATGACGCGCGCGTAGCGTTCAGCCCATGTCGGCGCAGCATAGCCCGGCTCTTCAACCGCGATCCAGCATTTCACTTGCGGCAGACGCGCGCGGATTTCATCGACGCGTTCGGCGAAGCTCGCGTGAAATACGATCGCTTCGGCATCGGCGTTGTCGAAGAGATAAAGCAGCTCGTCGGCGGTGTAGCGATAATTGACGTTGAACGGCGCTAAGCCTGCTTTGAACGCGGCGTAATTGGCGACGAGGTATTCGGCGCAATTGTGCAGATAGACGCCGACCTTGGAATTCTGGTGGAGGCCCGCTGCGAGCATGTGCGCGGCCAGCGCATCGGCGTGCGCGTCGAATTCGGCCCATGATAGCGCGCGATCACCCTGCAGCACCGCAGGCTGATCAGGCTGCTTTCGCGCGATCGGCTCCCAGGCGTTTGCGTAGGACCAGACGATGGCGTTCTCGGTCATGGACGCGAGCCTAGCCAAGCGCCGCAAACCCGTCATCCTCGTACTATCGTCAGGCCATTCGCGCTGGCGCTTGGTTGCAGCGCAACATAGCGCGCACGACGCTAGTTGGCGGGCGGTTGTTGAATGCTGCGCAGATACGCGATCAACGCATCGGCGCCCTGGGGATTGAATTGGAAATCCGGCATGCGGTGGTTCACCTGGATGCCTTGGATCATCTCCTCTTCCAGCACGTCGGCGCGATAGCGGGTGAGGATAGTGCGGAAGACGGGCGCCTCGGGCACGGGGCTTGCGCCATATTCGCCGATGGCGTGGCAGCCCGCACATTGCGCCTCGGCAATGGCGCGGCCGTCGTTCGCAAGAGTCTCGGTGGGCGCGGCGGGCGGCGCCGGCTGTACGGCGCAAGCGGTAAGCACGAAAGCGGCGGCGACCGCGCAGACGAAACGAAGCATCGCGAACTCCTTTATGCGCCGAGCTTAGCGCAAGCGCGCGGGCGCCTATATACCTTCCGCATGTCGATTCCCGCGAAGAATACCGATTTGGCCGTCGCAGGAGCGCGCGCCGCCCTGGACGACCGCACGCCGGTTGTGCTGGTCACCGGGCGCGCAGGCACGGGCAAGAGCCATTTCATCCGTTCGCTGGTGGACGCTGACCCGACCTATCCACAGGCGGTGCTGGCGCCGACAGGCCTGGCGGCGATGAATATTGGCGGCCAGACGGTGCATTCCTTCTTCGGCTTTCCGCCGCGGCCGATGATTGGCAATGCCGAGAAGCCGCATTGGTTTTTCGCCCGCACCGCACGCGCTATTCGCCGATTGATCGTGGACGAAGTGTCGATGCTGCGCGCCGACGTGCTCGACGCGATGAACTCTCATCTGCAGATCGCTCGGAAATCTTCGAGGCCGTTTGGCGGCGTGCAGATGTTGTTGGTGGGTGACTTTTATCAGCTCCCGCCGGTCGTGCGCGGCGAGGAAGGTCAACTCTTGGAAGATGCCGGCTATGCGAGCCCCTATGCGTTCTCCGCACATGTGCTGCGCGACGCGCCATTGGCGGCGATTGAGCTCACAGAAGTGCATCGCCAGACCAATCAGGATTTCATTACCCTGCTCTCGCAGATCCGAGAAATGCGCGGTATCGAAGAGGCGGTGACGATCCTCAATACGGTGTGCTTGGAGCGCTCGTTGCCGAAGCGGCCGGTGTTGCTGTGCGCGACCAATTCTGTAGCGGACAATTATAACGCGCGCGGCTTGGCCAATCTGGAGGGTGCGGCGGCGCGCTATTCGGGCGGCTTCGAGGGCGAAGCACCGAAAGCGCAAGGTGATCGTTTCCCAGCGCCGATGGAATTGGTGCTGAAGCGCGGCGCGCGCGTGATCTTCACGCAGAACGATCCCGAGGGGCGCTGGGTCAACGGCTCGCTCGGCACAGTGACAGATTTGGACGAGACGATCGTGAGCGTGACGCTCGATAGCGGCGATGACGTTGAGGTCGAGCGCGCGACGTGGCCACAGGCGCGCTGGACCTGGAACGCGAAAGAAAACCGCATGGAGGTCAAGGAGGAATTCAAATACGTGCAATTCCCTCTGGCCCCGGCATGGGCGCTGACCATCCACAAGGCGCAGGGCATGACGCTCGATAGCGTCGAGATCGATCTGGGGCGCGGCGCGTTTGCACCGGGGCAAACGTACGTGGCGCTGTCACGCGCGCGAAGCATGGAGACGCTGCGGCTGACGCGACCAATGTCCGTGCGCGACGTACAGGTTGATCCCGCGATCGCGGAAGGCCTGGCGCGGATCGGGGCTTAGATCGCCACTTCACAACCTGAAGACGCCGCTGCATGATGCCCACAATCGAGGGGGCGTCATGATCCGACTTTTCACCGCAATGACTGCGCTCGTCCTAGTGACGACTCCGGCGGCGGCGCAAACAAATTCCGGAATCGATGCACTCCGCGCATGCGTTGTGAACTCCACCAACGAAGAAGACAGCGTCGTGACCGCGCGTTGGCTGTTCATCGCGATGTCGCGACACCCCAGCTTGCCCCAATCCGTTCGCGTTGGTGACCGCGAAGGGCTCGACGCAAATAGGCAAATGGGCGCTCTCGTAAACCGCATCCTGTTTGACACCTGCGCAGACGAAACCCGCGCTGCCATTGCCGCCTCGGGCTCAGAGACCACCTTTCAAACTGCCTTCGGGACACTTGGCGAAGAGGCCATGGGCGACTTAATGACTAACCCAGACGTGATGGCGAGTATTGTCCAACTTGGCGCGTATTTGGACGCCAATCGCCTCGCCACTCTGGTGGCCGCGCCTAAATAGCTACGCAAACATCCGCCGCGGACTAGCGAGGTGTTCAGCATGCGCCGTGCCGTTATCGTCCTGCTCGATGAGCTTCACGTCGTAACCCCAGAGGTCGGCGACGTGTTGGAGCACTTTTTCCGCGTCGCCTTCGACGAGCGTGATGCCGTCCATGACACGGTGCTGCAGGATCAGCTTGCGATCGCCGGCGAGATCGACGTCCATGATCTGAATGTCGGGGTCGCGATAGGCGATGTCGTAATGCTTTGAGAGCGCACGGCGCACATTGCGATAGCCGCGTTCGTCATGGATGGCGGCAACCTCCATCTCGTCTTCCGTTTCATCGTCGGTGATCCGGAACAGAGAGAAATCGCGCATCACGCGCGGCGACAAGAATTGCGAGATGAAGCTCTCGTCACGGTAGTTCGCCCAGACGTCGCGCAATGTGCCGTAGGGATCGCCGTTGCCGGCAATATCCGGCATCCATTCGCGATCCTCGTCAGTCGGCTTGGTGCAGATGCGTTCGATGTCGCAGCACATGGCAAAGCCCAACGCGTACGGATTGATGCCGCTGTAGCGGCGGTCGTCGAAACCCGGCTGCAGCACGACGCCGGTGTGCGAGTGGATGAATTCGAGGAACGAGCCGTCGTCGATCTGCCCCTTCTCGTGCAGGCGATTCATGATGCGGTGGTGCACGAATGTGGCGCAACCCTCGTTCATCACTTTGGTTTGCCGTTGCGGGTAGAAATACTGATTGATCAACCGCACGATGCGCAGGATTTCGCGCTGCCAGGGGCGCAGGCGCGGGGCGGTTTTCTCCAGGAAGTAGAGCAGGTTTTCTTCCGGCAGGCCCAGCAACGCTTTGCGCTTGGCGTCCTCGTCCTTGTTCTGCTTACGCTTGCCCTGCGGCACGGTGCGCCAAAGGTCGTTGAACAATTGCTCGCCGTGTTTGCGGCGTTCCTCTTCGCGGATTTGCTCCGACCGCAAGTCTGGCATGCGCTTGCGTGGAAAGCGGTGCACACCATGGCTCTGCAACGCATGGGCGGCGTCGAGCACACGCTCGACTTCTTCCTGGCCGTAGCGATCCTCACACTTGGAGATGAAGCCACGCGCGAATTCGAGGTAGTCTAGAATGCCGTCAGCGTCGGTCCATTGCTTGAAGACGTAATTGTTCTTGAAGAAGTGCGAGTGGCCATAGCCGGCGTGCGCGATCACGAGCGTCTGCATCGTCGCGGAGTTCTCCTCCATGATATAGACGAGGCACGGATTGGAATTGATGACGATCTCGTACGCGAGGCCTTGATAGCCCTTGCGATAGAGCGCCTCGTTGCGCGCGAATTCCTTGCCGAAGCTCCAATGGCGATAAAAGAGCGGCATGCCGGTCGACGCATAAGCGTCGAGCATCTGCTCGGTCGTGATCACTTCGATCTGGTTGGGATATGGGTCGAGCCCCATCTCATTGATACCGATCTCGCCGCAGGCTTCATGCACGCGCTTGATCAGATCGAAATCCCAATCTGGGCCTTGGTAGAGCAATTTGCTTTTCGAGTCGGCGATCAAGCTCATCAGGCGCCCTCCGCACTCACGCCCTCGGGGCGACGCGAAAAGAGTTCGCGGAAGACCGGATAAATGTCGCGGCGGTGACGCACCTTGCGCATCGCGAACGGCGCGTCGGCCGGCACACGGCGATACGCGCGCCACAGATTGGTGCTGGGTTCACCCATGCCAGGCTGGTGCTCGTCCTCGTCGTCCATGCCGACTTCGACGTAAGCGTAATATTGGCAGATCGGCAGAATGAGGTCGTTGAGTTGCGCGAGCACGACTTGATTGTCGCTCGACGTGTTGTCGCCGTCGCTGGCTTGCGCCGCGTAGATGTTCCATTGGTCGACGGGATACCGCTCACGCACGATCTCTTGCATCTTGAAGAGCGCGGTGGAGACGACGGTTCCGCCGGTTTCGCGCGAATAGAAGAAGGTCTGCTCATCCACCTCGGACGCTTCATGCGTATGGCGGATGAAGACGACATCCACGTGCTCGTAGCGGCGATTGAGGAAGAGATAGAGAAGCGAGTAGAACCGCTTCGCCAAATCCTTCATGTGCTCGTTCATCGAGCCGGAGACGTCCATCAGGCAGAACATCACCGCCTTCGCGATCGGCTTGGGATTGGATTCGAGGCGGCGATATCGCACGTCGACGGGATCGATGTAGGGAATGCGCTTGGTGCGCGCGAGGCGCTGCTCAAGCTCGGCCCGGAGCGCGACCAAATCATCGAAATGACCACCCTCGCGTTCGAGCTTGTCGATCTCGTCGCGCAGCGCCTGGATTTCCTCGTTCTTCGGTCGCTTCAATGCAATACGCCGCGACATCGAGTGGCGCAGCGTGCGCGCAATCGAGATGCGCGACGGCGGGCCGGATGTCGAATAGCCGGCCTGGCGCCATTGCACCGACGTGGCGCCCGCGATTTGGCGCTTCGCCAGATCGGGCAGCTCCAAATCCTCGAGATAAAGATCGAGATATTCTTCGTCGGAGAGCGCGAAGCGGAACTCGTCTTCGCCCTCACCGCTATCGCTGGCTTGCGGCTTGCCACCGGCGCCGCCATCGGGGCGCGCAATCGTGTCGCCTTCGACGTACTTCTTGTTGCCGGGCAGCACGTAGTCGCGATTTCCGCCCTGTGAGGAGCGACGCAGCGTCGGCTCGTGCACGCCGCCCGCTGGAATGGAGACTTCGCCCCCCTTGCCGGCGTCCTTGATCGAACGCTGGCTAGAGCTTTCACGCACCGCGCGCCGCACTTGCGCACGGGCGCGGCGCAGGAAGCGCTGCCTGTTTGCAAAGCTCTTGCCGCCTGGATTCAGTCGACGATCGATGATGTGCATGAGCGCGCCCGATCTAGCCGGCCTGTTTCACCCGCATGTACCATTCCACGAGGCGACGCACTTGGCGCTCGGTGTACCCGCGCTCCGTCATGCGCAGCACGAACTCCTCGTGCTTCTTCTCGCTGTCGCTATCCTTCTTAGAGCCGAACGAGATCACCGGCAGCAAATCTTCGACTTGGCTGAACATGCGCCGTTCGATGACTTCGCGAATTTTCTCGTAGGACGTCCATGACGGATTTTTTCCGCCATGGCTGGCGCGTGCGCGCAGCGTGAATTTGACCACCTCGTTGCGGAAATCCTTCGGGTTGGCGATGCCCGCCGGCTTTTCGATCTTCGAGAGTTCTTGGTTTAGAAGCTCGCGATTGAGCAATTGGCCGGTGTCGGAATCCTTGAAGTCGATGTCTTCGATCCAAGCGTCCGCGTAGTCCACGTAACGATCGAACAGGTTTTGACCGTAATCGTGATAGGATTCGAGGTACGCCTTCTGAATCTCATTGCCGATGAATTCCGCATAGCGCGGCGCCAGATCGGCCTTGATGAATTCGAGCAGCTTGCCTTCCTGTTCTTGTGGGAATTGCTCGCGGCGGATCGCCTGCTCCAGCACGTACATCAAGTGCACCGGATCGGCGGCGACCTCTTGCGTGTCGTGATTGAAGGTCGCGGCGAGCACCTTAAACGCGAAGCGCGTCGACATGCCGTCCATGCCTTCATCGACGCCGGCGGCGTCCTTGTATTCCTGCAAAGTGCGCGCCTTCGGATCGACCTCCTTCAGGCTCTCCCCATTATAGACACGCATCTTGGCAAAGGCGTTGGAATTCTCGTGCTCTTTCAAGCGCGAGAGCACCGAGAAGCGCGCGAGCATTTCCAGTGTCGCCGGCGCGCACGGCGCTTCCGCGAGTTCCGAGGTGCGCACCAACTTCTCGTAGATCTTTTTCTCTTCATCCACGCGCAGGCAATACGGCACCTTGATCACGTAGATGCGGTCGATGAAAGCTTCGTTGTTCTTGTTGTTCTTGAACGATTGCCATTCGGCCTCGTTCGAGTGCGCCATGATGATGCCCTGGAACGGAATGGCGCCGATGTTTTCCGTGCCGACATAATTGCCTTCCTGCGTCGCGGTCAGCAGCGGGTGCAGCATCTTGATCGGCGCTTTGAACATCTCGACGAATTCGAGCATGCCCTGATTGGCGCGGTTGAGGCCGCCTGAGTACGAATACGCGTCAGGGTCGTTCTGCGCGTGCATTTCGAGTTTGCGAATGTCGACCTTGCCGACGAGCGAGCTGACGTCCTGATTGTTGTCGTCGCCCGGCTCGGTTTTGGCGATGGCGATCTGACGCAGGCGCGAGGGCGTGACCTTGGCGACGCGGAATTTCGTGATGTCGCCGCCAAATTCGTCGAGGCGCTTCACGCACCACGGGCTCATCAAGCCGGACAAACGCCGGCGCGGAATGTTGTATTCGTCCTCAAGCTTGTCGCCCCAGACTTCTGGATCGAACAGACCGAGCGGGTGCTCAAACACCGGGCTCATCTGATCGCCGGCTTTGAGCACATAGATCGGCTGATCTTCCATCAGCGCCTTCAGGCGCTCGGCGAGTGAGGACTTACCGCCACCGACTGGGCCGAGCAGATAGATGATCTGTTTGCGCTCTTCGAGGCCTTGGGCCGCGTGGCGGAAGAAGGCGACGATCCGTTCGATCGTTTCTTCCATGCCGTAGAATTCGGCGAAGGCCGGATAGAACCGCACTGTCCGGTTCATAAAGACACGGCCGAGGCGAGCGTCTTTAGAAGTGTCGACCATCTTCGGTTCGCCGATGGCCGCGAGCAGGCGCTCATGTGCGCTCGCATAGGCCATAGGCTCGGTTCGGCAGAGGCTCAAAAAGTCCTGCAGCGACATTTCCGCTTCGCGCCGCTGCTCGAAAGTGCGGGCATAGTTGCGAAAGATATCTTCAGACATCGTGCCTCCGTTCGCGCCCTCGGCCTCAGCTACCCATCCTACATAAGTGCCCCGGCCGTCTGATGCTTAACAAACTGACAACATGAATCTGGCGGCTCTAAGGTGACGGAGCGCGCAAAACGTCCCGCCGCCGCCTCATTCGCATGCACAAGCATGGCATGAATCGCGCAGCAAGCAGCCTGCGACATCCCAATTTTATCATCTCATTTACGATCTAGGCCGTTTTGCTGCGGCGGCGATTGTCACAATTCGTGAGCGGCGTGTGATCACGCCGCAAAAGCTCCAATTTTACGCAGCCTTAAGCACGTTCGCCGCATGCCTGTACGATCATGAGCGAGCATTCCTGGGTTCTGACGGGCATCGATCCCGACACGCGCCGACGCGCTGAGGCTGAAGCCGCGCGTTTGGGCATGAGCCTTGGCGATTATCTCGCGCAAGCGATGACGCCGCCCGCGCCGACGCCGGCGCAGCGTCGTCCTTTGCCGGAGCCGCCGGCATCCGGCGCCGCCCCGCAAAAAGATCACCTCGCGCTCCGCGTGCGCATCGAGGCGCTGGAACGTCGACTTGGGCTCTCTGTGAGCACACTCGACACCACGGTTCAGGGCATTGATTCCACGGTGTTTGATCTGGCCCGTCGGCTGGACCAAGTCGAAATGGTCGCGACGGACGCCGCCGACAATGTGGCGCGCGCGACGCAAGAGAGCACCGGGAACTTTACTCTGGTGCGCAAACGCGTCGGCGACGCCGAACTCGCGCTGGGTGAATTGCGCACGACGCAAGATCAGATGCGCGCAGAGCTGGGGCTCTGGGGCGGCGATCTCGGCCGGCGCTTGGATAGCGTCGAGCGTATCGCGCACGGCACGGCGCATACCACAGCCGAGCTAGGCGAAACTCAGGCGCAGGTCCGCGCCGACTTGGACGCATGGACAAGCGAACTCGATCGCCGTGTCGATGGCGTCGAGCGCCTCGCCCACGGCGCAGCACTCACCGCCTCCGACCTGACCGATGCGCAAGAGGAGCTCAAGCGCGCCGTCGCCTCCGATTTCAGGGAGTTCGCCGAAGGCACCGACGAACGCATTGAGGCAGGCCTGGCGCAGATCCGCCATGCCGCCGAACTCGCCGCGCAACAGAGCGACGAGGCCCTCGCCCACGTCGTGCGCGACGTCGAGGACATGCGCAGCAGTCTCGAAAACAGCATTGCACGCAGCACCAGCGAGACCCGCGCGCGTATGCAAGCGGCGTTCAGCGACGCCTCCGAGCGTACATCTGCCCTGGCCGAGAAGCTTGCCGCGACAGAGCGCACCGTCGCCAAACTCGACGAAGAGGTGCGCGAACGCCTGAGCGATGTGGCGGACACCACGCAAGCTGCCCTCGACACTGCGGTTGAGAGCCTGCGCCAAGCCGACGCCGATCTGCTGGCGGAAGTGCAACGCGCCCGCGGCGAGACAGCCAGCATCAGCGAGGCCTGGCGCAACGATTTCGGCACGGCCCTCGCCGATCTGCGCGAAAAATTCGAAACGCGCAGCTCACAGAACGAATACGCCATGCGCCAGCGCATCGATGCGCTGGCCGCACGTATCGTTCAGAACGAAGAGCTTTCGGCTGAAGATCAGCGACGCACCTTGGCGGAAACGCACCGCGTTGAGGCCTGCACGATCGCAGCGCTCGAGAAGGTGGTGCAAGATGTCAGCGACGGCGATGCCGCGCTGGACGCGCGCCTGACCGAGACTGAGTCCGCGGCGAAGGTGCTGCGCGCCAATCTGGACAACGACCTCTCCGATCTGCGCCGTCGTCATGCCGAAGCGCTGGCGCGCCTGCAGGCGCTTGAGCAGCTGGACGTGAAGGCAGCCGCCGAGCAAGCGATCGCCCCGCTTCGCGCGCGGCTGAGCGCCATCGAGAGCGCCGAACGCCCGCTCGACGCGGAATTCACCGAGCGCTTGTCGCGTCTAGAAGCCGCTACGCTCAACACCAGCGCGCATGATGCTCTCGCTAGGGCGCAGGCCGATATGCTGGCGCGCGTGGCCGCTCTCGAAGGCGCGAGCGCTGAGACGCTCGATCGTCTCGCTGGCGTGACACGGTCCATCGGCCGCCTCGCCTCGCAGAACGCCGATTCCAGCGCCGAGACGCAGGAGCGGATCGAAAAACTTGAGATCGGCATCTCGGAAGGCTTGGCCGAGAACCAGATTATCGCAGAGCTTCAGTCGCGCATCGCCGAAATGGAAGGCCGCCAAGCGGACGCGTTTGAAACGCTGCGCGAAAGTATCTCGACCTTCGTTGCAGCAAACGAGCGGCGCTTCGATGCGCTGGAAACCACCAAGCCGGGCGAATACGATCTCGCGAGCGAATTCGAGGCGCTGCGTCAGCGTATGGAAGAACGTATCCACGGCGTCGAGCAGCGCAGCGTGCGGGCGCTTGAGCAAGTCGCCGAGACGGTGTCGATCATCGAGCGCCGCTTCCATGCCGGCGACGGCGAAGCGAAAAGCGCTTAAGCGTAAAGCGGCTGTTGCGGCGCGTAATATTCGCTGGGCATTTCCTCAGCGCCGCTTGCATTGCATGACAGCAGCGTGCTTGCCGCCTCCAGCGCACGATACGCGACGTCTTGCGCGATGTTCACCAACACACCGCGCCACGATTGCGGCGCCGGCAATTGCCCACACTCCACCATCGCAAGTTCGGTTGTCGTGACATTAAGTACGTCGCACAGCGCCACCCGCCAGTCGCGCCCATAGAGGGCCTCGCCAGCAGCCGCCAGTTCAAGCGGCGAGATCGGAGGGAGCGCAAGATCACGCATGTATGCGAGATTACGACACGGGCATGGTTGGGAAGTCTTTAAAAGCACTGCGCTTTTCTGAACATTTGGCTCGATTTCCAACGCCTTTTACGTTTTCGTAAGAGAGGTTGCGTTTTCTCCGCGTATGGCGCGGCGCAGACGCATATTTCTGGGTGGCATAGCTTATGCCTTCTTGTTCGCGCTCGGCGCGGGCGGGATGACGTTGATCTTGCCGCTCATGTCGGCGAGCGGCGAGAGCCGTGGGCCGCCGCACTCGTACATTCGCGTCATCGATGGCGACACGCTGGAGGATCGCCAAGCGGACATCACGTACCGCCTCGTGAACATCGACACGCCGGAAACCGGCAGCCGCGCCAGCTGCATCGCTGAACGCGAGCAAGGCGAGGCGGCGACTCAGGCCGTGCGCGATCTCATCGCCAATGCGCAGAGCTTCGAAGCGCGCCCAACGGGGCGCACCGATCATTATGGCCGCACGATCGCGTACATCAATGTCGATGGCCGCGATCTCGGCGAAACCTTGATGGAAGAGCATCTCGCCCGTCCCTGGCGTGGCCGGCGGTACCCCTGGTGCGACGCGTACGGGCAATTGCTGCCCTAAGGACACAATTGAGCGCGCCGCGCACGCGCCTACACTCGCGCCATGACTGACACACCCGCTACACCCGAAGCCATGCTCGCGCGCCTGAAGCAGAGCGTGCAAAAATCCGGCTTCACCACCATGCTCGCCGCACAACCGCTGAAGTGCTGGGCCGGCGAGTCCGAAATTCTGCTCGATCTCCGGCCTGAGCTGACGCAACACCACGGTTTCGCCCATGGCGGTGTCATCGGCGCATTGGCCGACAATGCGTGCGCTTGGGCGGCGGCGTCCGTTGCCGGAGATGTGGTGACATCGAGCTATACGCTGCACTTCCTCGGACCAGCGCTTGGCGAGCGGCTGCGCGCCAAAGGCCGGGTGGTCCGCGCCGGCAAACGCCAGGCCACTGTTCAGGCCGACGTTTTCGCGGAAAAAGGCGAAGAATCAAAGCTGGTGGCCACCGCTTTGGCCACGATCGCCCGTGTTGAACGCTGATTCAGCGGCGGCGCTTGTGCCCGCCGCCGCCCTGCCATATCGAACGGGCTTCCTCCCCTGCTCCAGGTCGCGCCCATGTCCGTGATGGACGAACTCGTCAACATTCTCACGCTCGAACCGATCGAGGTGAACCTCTTCCTCGGCCGCTCACCGCCCGGCGAGCGCGGCCGTATCTTTGGCGGCCAAGTCGTCGCGCAAGCGCTGACGGCGGCATACAAAACCGTGAATGGTTCGATCTGCCATTCGCTGCAAAGCTATTTCATCCGTCCCGGCGACCCGACGCTGCCGGTGCTCTACCAAGTTGAGCGCTCGCGCGATGGCAAGAGCTTCGCCACGCGGCGCGTGATCGCGATTCAAAAGGGCGAGCAGATCTTCAATCTCGCCTGCTCGTTCCAGGTCCCGGAAGACGGCTACGATCACGCTGATGAGATGCCGTCCGCACCACGGCCAGAGGAGCTGCAGGAAGAGAGCGAGCGGTTGCGCATCGTCTTCAAGGACCATCCTGAGGAGCTCGCACGTGCGACGCGCGATCGGCCGATCGAAACCCGGCACATTTCACCCATCAATATCCTAGCTCCCGAGATCAAACCGTCGGCGCACCAGATGTGGTTCCGCGCACGTGGCGACCTCGGTGACGATATCGGCTTAAACCAAGCGCTGCTCGCGTACGCGTCTGACTATTCGCTGTTGGGAACCTCCATGCGACCGCACGGCGTGTCGTGGATGTCGGGCGTGCAGACGGCGAGCCTCGATCACATCCTCTGGTTCCATCGCCCCACGAACTTCTCGCGCTGGCACCTCTACGTGCAAGACAGCCCGTCTGCATCTGGAGCGCGCGGCTTCAATCGCGGCGCGATTTACCGCGAGGACGGCGTGCTGGTCGCATCGGCCGCACAGGAAGGCCTAATTCGTAAGAGATAGGGCTTCGCTAATCGGCCGTTAGCTAACATTCATGTAAACTCCGCTACGTGAACAGGAAGTGGGTCGATAACGAGGTCTATTTCGGACCGGACCGCCGTCAACGCGACGGTGGCAAGCGCTGGGGCGACCAGCGCAAGGTGAACGACGCCGGTGATCCGCCGCCACTCGGCTCGCTTCTCCGCCGTCTGCAAATCGCGCTCTACGACATCAACGATCCGGCCAAGCGCCAGCGCGTGCAGCAGATGATCAGCCTCGGCATTATGGAAGCCCAGCGCCAGGGCAACGCGGCCGCCGCTGATCGTATGCATCAGCTCTCACGGATGATCCTGCTAAAAGCGCCCATGTCGCAAATCGAGTCGATGCTGATGGAATCACAGGCGGCCGCGCAAATGACAGGCGGCTTCCGCTAAGAACTCGCCGCGTCCCACGCCGCTTTCAACATCTCCCTATGCGCGGGCGCGGCGATCGCGATCAAGCGCTCGGCCCGCGCATCATGCGAACAGCCGCGTAAATCCGCCGCGCCATATTCCGTGACCACGACATCGATATCGAAGCGGCTGAGCGATACCGGCCCTCGCCCCGCCCCAGGCGTCACGATGCGGCTGGCGCCCCGCGCCATCGATGGCAGCACAAGGATGCGCACGCCGCCCGCGAGCTTGGCCCCGCGCGAGAAATCCAACGCACCGCCCGGACCCGAGGCAAAGCCATTCGGAACCCGCTCGGCATAGGCTTGGCCGAACAGATCGACTTCAAGCGCGCCGTTGACGGCAATCAGCCCACACTTGCTGCGCAGCACATCGGGCGCGTGCGTGTGCGCGACGGGCTGAAATGCAAAGCGTGAAGCATGGAGCGCTGTGTAGAGGCGCGGGGTGCCGATGGCTAAGCCTGTTGTCACGGCATCGTCGGCTGCGAGCGCGCCAGCCTCGTGCAGATCAAGCGCCCAATCGCTAATGAAGCCCGTGTGGAGGCTTAAGGCCTTCCTCGAGCGCAGCGCGCGCATCACCGCGCCGGGCGCTTTGCCGATGCCGGTCTGCACGATTGCGCCGTCCGGTACGAACGCCGCCGCGTTGCGGCCGATCGCCAGGGCGATCTCATCGTCGGGCGCTTCATTCAACTCAATCAGCGGCGCATCCGCGCGCACGACATGCGTCAATGCTTCGAACGGAAGCCCTGCGTGTCCCCGCGTGTGCGGCATGGACGGATTGATGTGGGCGATGCGGATTGGAATCTGCGGCCAGAGCTCCGCGGCGAAATCCACGGCGACGCCGAAACTGCACTGGCCCGCTGCATCCGCTGGCGATGCCGTGAACAGCACAGTGTCGATGGGTTCAGCGCGAAGATATGAGAGGATGTCGTTGTAGCCAAGCGGCAGAAATTGCGCGGCAGCGGCTTTGAGTTCGGGCGTCAGGAAGAAGGTCGTGAATGTCCCGCCATAGGCGTGCGTGTTCACGCCCGGCAGAAACACGCCCACGTACGATAGATCAGGCCGCGCCGCGACCCCCGCTTGCACGGCATCCGCGATAACCCGGGACTCACCCGCAGCGCCCTGCACCAAGACGCGCGCACCATGCGGCAGCGTACTCAGCACCTCGTCCGCGCTGATGACGCGCGGCACTAGGCGCGCTCGAAAATCGCGGCCAAGCCCTGCCCGCCGCCGATGCACATCGTCTCCAAGCCATAGCGCCCGTCGCGGCGATGCAGCTCACGCACGAGGTTTGCGAGGATGCGCCCGCCCGTGGCGCCGATCGGGTGGCCCAACGAAATGCCGGAGCCGTTGACGTTGAGCTTGTCGCGATCGTCCCAGCCCCAGCCCTTCAGCACGGCCAGCACTTGCGGCGCGAAGGCTTCATTGAGCTCCACGAGATCGATATCTTTCCAGCCCAGGCCGTTGCGCTTGAACAAGCGCTCCACCGCCGGCACCGGGCCAATGCCCATGCGTGACGGATCGCAGCCTGCCGCGGCCCATGAGTGAAACCACGCCATTGGTTCGAGTTTCAGTTCGTCCAGTTTGTCCTCAGCCACAACCAGGCACGCAGCAGCCGCATCATTCTGCTGGCTTGCATTGCCCGCGGTGACGATTCCACCCTTCTCGATCGCGCGCAACGCGCCGAGCGTTTCCATCGATGCGTCAGGCCGATAGCCCTCGTCCTTGGCGAACATGATCGGCTCGCCCTTCTTCTGCGGCACCGGTACTGGCGCGAGTTCATCCGCGAACTTGTTTTCCGCCCAAGCGTTGGTCGCGCGCTTGTGGCTCATGACGGCGTATTCGTCCGCCTGCTCACGCGTAATGCCATAATCCTTGGCGAGATTTTCCGCGGTCTCGATCATGCCGGTGATAACGCCAAAGCGCGCAATCGGCTGCGACATCACGCGGCCGCGCGACAAGCGGTCGTACATCACGGAGTCACCTGCGCGCGCGCCGCCACGCATGGCAGTCGAATAGTATTCGACATTGCTCATGCTCTCGACGCCGCCTGCGATGACGACATCGGCCACACCCGTCTGCACCATCATTGCAGCATCGATCACCGATTGCAGGCCGGAGCCGCAGCGACGATCAAGCTGATAGCCAGGTACCGAGATCGGAAAATCCGCCGCCAACGCTGACCAGCGCGCGATGCATGGCGCTTCGCCATTGCCGTAGCCCTGCGCGAAGATCACATCGTCCACGCGCTCGGGATCGAGCTTGGTGCGCTCGATCAGGGCTCGGAGGATCACCGCGCCAAGTTCACCCGCCGGGATCGAGGCAAGCGCGCCCTGAAACTTACCAACGGCGGTACGGATCGGGCTGACGATGGCGGCTCTACGCATGGGCTTTCCTCGGCTGACGCGATGGCGCGTCACTCATCGCTTAGTCAGCCGCAGCGCAACCCGCAATGGCGCCGCCGGGAGAGGTGCGCCTAGGTCGCCAGCGCCGCCTCGATGGCGGTGCGGATTTCGGCCGACGTGGGCGTCACGTCCGATGGGAAAGCGGCCAGGATGCGCCCGTCTCGCCCGACCAGGATCTTGTGGAAATTCCATTGCGGCACGGCCGCGTCCCCAAACTCGGTGCGCGCCCATTGATAGAATGGATGCGCATGATCGCCCACAACGTCCGCCTTTGCGGCCATCGGGAAGGTGACGCCAAAATTCAGCGTGCAGAAATCTTGGATCTCCTGCGCCGAGCCCGGCTCCTGCCCCGCGAAATTGTTCGCTGGCACGCCGAGCACCTCGAAGCCGCGCTCGTGATACTCGGTGTAAATTTCCTGCAAGCCCGCATATTGCGGTGTGAACCCGCACCGCGACGCCGTATTCACGACGAGCACCACTTCGCCTTGAAAGGCCGTCATCGGCACGCGCTCGGCAACAAGACCATCGAACACAAACTGATACGCGGTGTTGTCACTGGTCGGCGCGGGTGCGGCGGCGAAGCGCGCGCGTTGCTCATCGACAGCGGCGGTGACAGCAGCGCTGCGTTCAGCGGCGACCTCCGCGGTGGGCGGTTCCGGCGCGCGATTGCAGGCGGCGGCGAGCATGATGAGGCCCGCCAACAAAAGCTTACGCATGTCACTCTCCGGATTGCTTAGGTCGCATCGTTTAGGGCCGGACAACAACCCGTCCGACGCAGGCGCGCGAGACCACACGCGCAACGGCCTGACGCCAATCGTCCAGACCCCATTCCGAATCCACATACGGCCGCAAGCCGTTTTCGGACCATGCCTCGGTAAGAAAGCGCCACGACTCGCGCCGCTTCTCCGGGAAGCGCCGGCTATACTCGCCCGCGCGCACGCCTAGCACGGAGATATTCTTGATCAGCGCACGATTGACCGCGAGCGTGGGGATACGCCCCGACGCGAAGCCCACGACGAGCAATCGCCCGGCGAACGACAGGCATGACAAGCATTGATCAAACGCGTCGCCGCCCACTGGGTCATAGACGACATTCACGCCGCCGCCGGAGAGTTCGCGCACTTCGTCGCGGAACGGCGCGCTGGAATCGATGACGCGCGCATTTGGAAACGCCTGCGAAATCTTCGCGCGTTTCTCCGCACTTGATGCGCCAGCGATCACACCGGCGCCGAGGCGTGTCGCCAAATCAACCGCGGCGAGGCCAACGCCGCCAGCTGCGCCGAGCACAAGCACCCACTCGCCAGCTTGCAATTGCGCTGCATGCACGAGTGACACATGCGCCGTCAGGTAGGCCGAAGGAAACGCCGCGCCTTCGGCGAAATCCGCATGCGCGGGTATGGGGGTGAGGCCGGCGGCCGGGACAGCGCAATATTCCGCGAACGCGCCCGTCAGTGCGCCGGTCGCAATGCGCGCACCGAGTTCAACATTAGCGACACCCTCGCCCAGCGCCACAACTTCGCCGGCGAGATCGCCGCCAAAGACGAAGGGCAAATCGGGTTTGTGTTGATAGGCGCCGCGCGTCATCAGCAGCGCAGGAAAACCGAGAGCGGCCGCGCGCACGCGGATCAGAACGTCGCCCGCCTTTGGCGCCGGACTTGGTTGCGTGACGATTGAACAGCCGGCGAAATCCTCGGCCAGCGCCGAGACTTCCAGCGCGCGCATCTGCGACGCGATCGCCATCAAGCGGCGTCGATAATATCGCGGTTGGCGTTCTTCACGTCCGTCACGCCGGTGAGCGCCATCGCCACATGCATCTCCTTGCGCAGCAATTCGAGCACGTGAGCGACACCGCGTTGTCCCGCGCCCGCCAGAGCGAGCGCCCAGGCGCGACCAAGAAGGCACCCATTGGCGCCCAGCGCAAGCGCCTTCAGGACATCCATGCCGGAGCGGATGCCGCCGTCGAAGAAAATCGTCGTACGCTCATCCACTTTTTCAGCGATGCGCGGCAGCACGCTGATGCTTGACGCAGCGCCATCCAATTGTCGGCCGCCGTGGTTGGACACAACGATCCCGTCCACGCCCTGCTGCAGCGCAAGCTCGGCGTCCTCGACATCGAGCACGCCTTTCAGGACGATCTTGCCCTTCCAGCGCTCACGCACCCAGGCGATATCTTTCCAGGTCACCGACGCATCCATGTTGGCGACAATCCACGGCATGAATTCGTCGATCTGCTTGGCGCCCTTCACAGCGCCGACGAGATTGCCGAACATCAGCGGCTGACCACGCAGCGCCACGTCGTACGACCAATGCGGCCGCACCGCGCCTTGCATGACGCGATTGATGAGCCCCACCGCGCCCGGATTGTTCATGCCGGTGCGGATGTCGCGATAGCGCGCGCCGC
This sequence comes from Vitreimonas flagellata, assembly GCF_004634425.1. Taxonomy (NCBI): domain Bacteria; kingdom Pseudomonadati; phylum Pseudomonadota; class Alphaproteobacteria; order Hyphomonadales; family Hyphomonadaceae; genus Vitreimonas; species Vitreimonas flagellata. The sequence continues at coordinate 724,664 of NZ_SBJL01000002.1, forward strand.
CGACGGGCAAATCGACGGTGAACATCAGCACATCGACACCGAGTGCGGCCACGCGATCGAGCACGCCTTCCATGAAGGCGCGATCCTTCAGCATGTAGAGCTGATACCAAAGCAGATCGCCGGCGACCGCGGAGACCTCCTCGGCGCTGCAAATGCCGACCGTCGACAAACAGAACGGCACGCCCGCCGCCTTCGCCGCGCGCGCGGCCTGCACTTCGCCGCGCCGCGCAAACGCACCGGCGAAGCCAACCGGGCCAAGCGCCACCGGCAGCGGATAGTCGCGGCCGAACCATGTCGCCTTTGTCGAAAGCTTGGACACATCGCACATCACGCGCTGGCGCAATTTCAGCGCACGCATGTCCGCGACATTGGCGGCGAGCGTCACCTCATCGTAGGAGCCGCCATCGATGTATTCGAAAAACATGCGCGGCAAGCGCCGCCGCGCCAATTCGCGATAATCTGAAATCGAAGCTGCGATCAAGCGTTCACCCTAATTTGCCCGCGCTCGCATAGGTTTTGCGCAGAAGCGGCTTTAGAATTTTACCGGTGCCGCTGCGCGGCAACGGATCGGCGGAGAAAATCACCTGTCGCGGCACTTTGTAGCCGCCAATCATGGTTCGGCAATGCGCGATCAGATCGCCCTCTGTCAGCGAACTCTCCGGCTTCAGATGCAGGATCGCGGCGACGCGCTCGCCCCACTTCTCATCCGGCAAACCAATCACGGCGCATTCGGCGACGCTCGGATGCGCGTAGATCGCGTTTTCCACTTCGGCCGAATAGACGTTCTCGCCACCCGTGATGATCATGTCCTTGATGCGATCGACGATGTAGAGATAGCCGTCCGCGTCGAGCTTGCCAGCGTCGCCGGTGTGCAGCCAACCGTTCTTTACGGCGGCCGCAGTCTCGGCGGGTTTATTCCAGTAGCCGGCCATTACGCCCGGCCCGCGAATGCACACTTCGCCCACTTCGCCGGCTGGCAGCACATTGCCGGACGGGTCACGAATTTCGAGATCATTGCCTGCGATGGGTTGGCCGACGGAATACATGCGATGTGCGAACGGGCCGTCCGGCTGGTGGTCTTGCGGCAGCAAGCAAGCGCCCGTCGCCGTCGTTTCCGTCATCGAATAGCCTTGGTTGAAGCCAACGCCCGGCATCTTCTCCATCGCGCGATTCAGCAGCGCCGGCGGCATGGGCGAGGCGCCATAGATCAAACGCTCCATGCAGGTGAGATCGTACGATTCCACATTGGGCGCGTTGAGCATTTGATTGATCATCGCCGGCACCAGCACCGAATGCGTGATCCGCCGCTCTGCAATAGTTTTAAGTGCGTCCGCGGCATCGAAACGCCGCGCGATCACGATGCCGGACGCTGCGAAAGTAAGGCCGACAAGGAATGTGCCAGCGCCGACGTGAAACATGGGCATGACGCAGAGCGCATTGGTGCGCGCGGAAAGCGCGAAGGGGCTCGCAATCATCAGACCGGTGAAAAACACATTGTCCGACGTCAGCATCGCGCCTTTGGACTGCCCCGTCGTACCGCTCGTATAGAAGAGATGCACCACTTCGGCGCCGCCGCGCTCCTGATCGGCAAGCGGTGAATTCTCCACCACCAGCGCCTCGTAGTCGCGCGCGCCGTTGGGGGCCGCAGCCGAGTCGGAGCCCGCGTAAATGACATGGCGCACCGAGGGGCAGGCTTTGGCCAATTGCTCGGCCAGCGGCGCGAAGGCGGCATCGACCACCAGAGCGGTCGCCGCGCAGTCCTGCAGCGCCGCGATCATCTCAGGGACGGCCCAGCGCGTGTTGAGGCTGGCCATGATCAGATCGGCCCAGGGTGCGGCCCAATAGAGTTCAAAGAAGGCGGCGCTATTCTCGGACAAAACCGCGACGCGATCGCCGCGCTGCAATCCCAGCGCGCGGAGGCCGGCCGCAACCCGCGCTACGCGATCTTCGACGGTCGCCCATGGCCGGGTGACGCCTTCAAACTCGATCCCAGGAAAGTCGCCGCGCACACGGGCGGCGCGCCTCAAACCATGTGTCGCCAGCATGAACCGGATTGTAGCCGGAAATTCCGGAACGCGCGCCAGCCCAGGTTGCGGTGCAGAGTCGATCTGAAGAGGAAACGGTGAATAATGCCAAGTGTCGCATGAGCGGCGTCAGGCAAGGACATTCCATGAAGCTCTATCATTGCCGCGACGCCCGCTCCCTTCGCCCGCTTTGGACGCTCGAAGAGATGGAACTCGCCTACGAGCCGGTTCTGCTGCCCTTCCCGCCGCGCGTCTTCGCCAAGCCCTACCTGATCGAAAACCCGCTCGGCACCATCCCGCTATTGGTCGATGGCGATGTACGGATGACGGAATCCTCCGGCATCTGCTTTTACCTCACGCAGAAATATGGCCCGACACCGCTGGCAGTCGCGCCCGACGAGCCGGATTACGCCAGCTTTCTGAACTGGCTCTTCTTTAGCGACGCCACTCTGACATTCCCGCAGACGTTGGTCCTTCGCTACCGCCAGTTCGAAACGCCAGAGCGACGCAATGAGCAGGTCGCGGGCGATTACGAGAAATGGTTCTTCGGTCGGCTGCGCGCGCTTGATGCGGCGCTAGAAGATGGTCGCGAATGGCTGTGCGCCGGCCGCTTCACCATCGCCGACATCTGCATCGCGTATGCGCTGCATCTGGCTGACGTTCGCGCGAACCTCGGCCACGGCCTGAGTGAACGCGTTCGCGCTTATCTTGATCGCGCGCGCGCGCGGCCAGGTTTTGTACGCGCTCGCAGCATTGATGCGCAGGCGCCACAGTATTGAGGCGCTAACAGTGTCAAACGCCGTTCTATGGTAAGATTTCGCCAGATTAGCGAGCCGCTCGGCGAATTTGAGCAAAACTCCTGGCGCGTTTTGCAGAGCAGGCAACCTGTCACTTGTTAAGGTCTTGCTCGAAATAGCGCAGGCGGAGGCCTGCGCGCGGCTCATAAATCTGAGCCGAATAAGAATACCGTGTTGTTCGGGGAGGAAAGCTATGAGCGGGCGAAAGCTTGAGGGCAAAATCTATAAGCGGGCGCTGTTTCTAGCGGCCGGCGTGGCGCTTGGCGCGCTCGGCACGGCAGTGCCAGCGTACGCGCAAGACGAAGACGAGATCGTCGTCACCGCGCAACGTCGCGTGGAGCGCCAGATCGAGGTGCCGATTTCACTGACGGCGCTAACCGGCGATCAACTCGATCGCGCCGGCATCGACAACGTGCAAGAGCTCGCGCAAGTCACGCCAGGCTTCATCTTTGAAGACAGCCTCATTTCATCAGGCCAACGCGCGCGTATTCGCGGCATCGGCAGCCCGACCTTCACCAGCGGCGTTGAAACCAGCGTCAGCGTCGTCATCGACGGCGTGGTCACCGGCCCGACGGGCTCTGGCTTGTCCAACCTATTCGACGTGGAGCGCGTTGAAGTTCTACGCGGCCCGCAAGGCACCTTGTTCGGCAAAAACTCCACCGCCGGCGTGGTCAGCGTCACGACGCGCGGCCCGACCGATGAATTCGAAGCGTATCTGAACGTCTCGCGCACTTGGGACGATTTCAGCGATGAAGTCGACTACGCCTCGACACGCGTTGAGGGCGCGGTCAGCGGGCCGCTTGGCCCGGATACGCGTGCACGCTTGGCCATGTTCACGCTCGTGGACGACGAAGGCCTCGCCTATAACAACTTCCTGGACACCGATGAGAACCGCCGCAACCAGTGGGGCACGCGCTTCTCGTTCGAGCAAGATATCGGCCAGTGGGGTTTCGACCTCAGCGCCGCGTATATCGAGACCAATGATCGTTGCTGCGGCCCGACCTTCCGCGAAATCGATCCGGACGTGCTCGCGGACGTCAACAATGGCGCGCCTACGCCCGCTGGCTTTGGCCGCATTCCCACGCTGATCGCGCTCGCCGCCGCCAACAATATCGAGATTGGCCCGGAAAATCGCACATCGATGGCGTCTGATCGCGTCGGCGAAAGCACCACCACGGCGCATGTCAGCCTCACAGCGGATTATGAGTTCGACAACGGCTTCATTTTCCGTTCGATCACGGGCTATCGCCATTGGACGAGCTACGGCGAAGACGATTCAGAGCGTATGGCCGTTGATATTGCCGACGCCACGTTCGGCGACATCGATCTGAAAATCTTTAGCGAAGAGCTCCAGCTGATCTCGCCCGGCGACGGCCGCCTCAACTACGTGCTTGGCCTCTACTATTACGATCAAAGCCTCGACGATACGTTCCGCGTCGGCGGCGCGCTCGGCACGGCCAACCCGCTGCAAGCCGTCTCGACCGCGAACAGTCTGATCGAGGTGACCAATTGGGCGGTGTTCGCCAACGCCACCTACGATCTCACGGACTCGTTGGAAGTCTTGGGTGGCATCCGCCTCCTTAGCGAAGAGCAATCCATGGCCGGCGTTCGCGTCGGCACCTTCTTCGGCGCGAACCGTCCGTTCCAAGAAGTGTCGGTGCAGGACGAAGATTGGGTGGGGCGCGCAGGCCTGCGCTATGCGCCGAACCGGGATCTCTCGATCTTCGCCACGGTCAGCCGCGGCTATAAAGGTTCGGGCCTCAACAATTCGAACAGCGGTCCGTTCTTCTCGCCAGCCAACAGCGCCGATCCAATTCTCGATCCGGAAACGGTGATGAGCTACGAGGTGGGTTGGAAGCAACGCTGGTTTGGTGGAGCTCTCGAAACCAACATCGTGGCCTACCATTCGGAGTTCCAGGACTTCCAGACCTCGGCCTTTGACGGCGCGTCCAACACGTTCTCGCTTCGCAACGCCGGCGTTATCACGCTCGACGGTATCGAAATCGATGCAACGGCGCGGCCTTGGGAGGGCGCCTCATTCACACTGGGCGCCGCCTACATCGAGGCAATCTTCGATGAATTCGAAGGTGCGCCTTGCACAGCGATCCAATCGACCTACGGCATTTGCCCTCCAGCGACACCAACTTCGCTGGCCGGCCAAGACCTGTCGGGCCGAGCAGTCGATGGCGCTCCGGAGCTGCAAATCTCCCTCAGCGGTCGCCAAGACTTCCCGCTGGGCTCTTATGGCGCCTATGTGAGCGGCGATGTCTCCTATCGCTCGGAAGTGAACTACAATTCGGATCTCGATCCGATGCTTGTGCAGGAAGGCTTCTCCGTCGCGAACTTCCGCGCCGGTCTCATGCCGAACGACAATATCGAGATCGTCGGCTTTGTCGAAAACGCCTTTGACGAAACCTATGCCTTGCGCATTTCGCCGGCCCCACTCCTCCCCGGGGTTACGTCGCACTATCTCGCGCCCGGTCGCACCATTGGTGTCGAACTGCGCTTGACGCGTTAAGGCCCTTCAAGACCCTGTTGCGAGTCCCGCAACAGGGTCTTTTTCTTTTGCGCGTGGAGTACGCATGACCAGCATCGACGCCGATAAGAGCGATCCCACCGCGCCGCAAACGACAGAACAGCCCTGGCCCGATCGGCGCTACGCCTGGTTCGTCGTCACGCTTCTGGTGCTTGCGTTCACCAGCTCCTTCATCGACCGCCAGATCGTATCCCTGCTGGTCGGCCCGATTCGCGCAGACCTCAATATCTCGGACACGCAGTTCAGTCTGCTCGTCGGTCTCGCATTCTCAATCTTCTATTCCTTCTGCGGCCTGCCGATCGCCTATGCCGCCGATCGTTATAGCCGACGTTGGATCATCACGGCGGGTGTCTTTTCCTGGAGCATCATGACCGCACTCTGCGGTTTGGCCGGCAGCTTCTGGCAATTGTTCTGGGCGCGCGTCGGCGTTGGCGTCGGCGAAGCGACTCTGACGCCTTCCGCCTCATCGCTGATCTCCGATTATTTCCCGCGCGAACGCCGCGGCCTGGCCATGGCCGTATACGCCACCGGCGTTTATTGGGGCTCCGGCCTCGCGCTGATGATCGGCGGCCTTGTTGTGCGCGCCGTCGAGAATGCACCGCCTGTCGTGTTGCCGATCGTGGGCGAACTGCGCGCTTGGCAGACCGTGTTCTTCATTGTCGGACTGCCGGGGATTCTGCTTGCGCTCTTGATGCTGCTGATCCGCGAGCCGGTTCGCCGCGGCGCGGCGCCGACGAGCGGCGAAGCCAAAGAAAAGCTCGCGCCAGTTTTGCCCTTCCTTGCCAAGAATGCCGGCGCGATCGCTTCGATCTTCATGGGCTTCACGCTGCTCGGCATGGTCGTGATCGCCTATCTGACCTGGATTCCAGCGATCTTCATGCGCTCGTTCGGCTGGGACGCTGCACAAGTGGGCCTCACCTTCGGCGCCATCGTTATCGTGTTCGGCACCGGCGGCATTCTCGCTGGCGGCTTCATCACCGATTGGCTGACGCGGAAGGGCCATCAAGACGCAGCGGTGCGCGCTGGCCTCTATGGTGGCGTAGCAACGATATTCCTGGCCGCGCTCGCGCCGCTCTTGCCGACTCCCGAGCTCATTCTCGCCGGCGCCGCCTTGGCGCTCTTCGCTTCGACCTCGACGCAAGCGCTTCCGGTAGTCGCGATCCAATTTATGACGCCAAACAATCTGCGGGCGCGCATGGCGGCGATCTATTTCATGGTCGGCAGCCTGCTCATCTTCACGGGTGGCCCGACGCTCGTCGCATTGTTCACAGACTATGTGTTCCGGGACGATGCGGCCGTCCGCTATTCGCTCGCCGCAGTTTGCGCGGTTATCGCACCGATCGGCGTGTTGTTGATGTTCTTGGCCTTGAAGCCTTACCGGCGCAGCGTCGCCGAGGCCGCCGCCTGGGAGTAATAAATGGATATCGGATTGTCCTGCCGTCTCGGCGACCAAGACGCGATCGACATTAGCTACGTGCGCGCCCTTGCAGAGACGATGGAAGCCGTAGGCTTCGCGTCGATGTGGGTGCCCGAACACATCGTTTTCTTCTCGAAGTACAATTCGAAATACCCGTACAGCGAGGACGGCACGCCGCCGTTCGGCACCGATATTGGACTCTTTGACTCGCTGCTCGTGTTCGCCGCGGCGGCGCAAGTCACGACCAAGCTGCGCTTCGCCACCAGCGTGATGGTGTTGCCAGAGCGCCCGGCGCTGCTGACGGCCAAGGAAGTGATGACGCTCGATCACTTGACCAAAGGCCGATATCAACTCGGCGTCGGCTCAGGCTGGTCGCAGGAAGAGTATGAGGCGCTGGGCGTTTCGTTCGACAAACGCGGCAAGCGCTTCGACGAATACATCCTCGCCATCAAAGCTGCCTGGACACAGGACAATGCCAGCTTCCACGGCGAGTTCGTGAACTTCGACAATGTCGTGCTGCTGCCGAAGCCTTATACGCCGGGCGGTCCGCCCTTCATCATTGGTGGCGATTCCGATCCCGCCATGCGCCGCGCCGCCACGATCGGCGACGGCTGGTATTCGTGGTGGAAGGGCTACGAGATCGAGCCGCACATCGAGAAATTCCGCGGCGTGATGGAGAAGCACAATCGTAGCTTCGACGGCTACCATTTGAAGATCGGCTCGCCGCACCGCGGCGAACCGCCGGAAACGCTGATCAAAAAGGTCGAAACCGTGAAGAAGCTTGGCGCCGAGGAATTCGTGATCGCCGTGCCGGTCGAGCCGAGGACGATGGAGCGCGATCTACGCTTCTGGGCCGAAGCCGCGGGGATCAAGGGCTAGCGCGCTTCAGGCGGCGAAAGCCTGGGTCCACGTCGAGGCCGCGAATGCCGGCGACGTGGAGTTCACGGCGCGCGATCCGCCAGCGCCCCCCCTCCAAACGCAATTGATCCGCATAGCGCCCCCAGACTTCCAAGTCGGGGGCGTTTTCGGCTCTGTGCCATGCGTAGATGTACGACCACGCCGTTGCGCGCGTATCATCGATCAATTCGATGTCGATGTTTGAGGCGTGATGGCTCGTGCTATGGTAGCGCGCGATCACGCCTTCCACGAGCTTCTTGATCTGATCGCGGCCGGCGCGTTGCGAGCGGCCGTCGTCGTGCACGCCATCATGCGTGTACAGGGCCGCGAATTCATCGGCGCGGCCCTCGTCCACGAAACGGCAATAATCGTGCAGCGTCCGGCTTATGGCTCGATAAACCTCATCGCCGGACGCCATGTGTCGCCCCTTTAAGTCGCCAAGCGCAGGCGCGCGGCGATGTTGTTGCGTTGCATGTTGGACGAACCGCCCACGATCGGGAAGCAGACGATGTCGCGCAGATAGCGTTCCATGTCGTAATCGACCGCCAAACCGTACGCACCCATCACACGTTGGCACATCATCACAATCTCCACGCCCGTGTCGGCAATGAAGAGCTTGGCCATCGACGTCTCGACCGAGCACGGCCGGCCTTCGTTGGCCAACCAAGCGGCATGATAGAGCATGTGGCGGCAGGCCTGCAGCTTCGTCTTCGCTTCCACCAGCGCGTGACGCACGGCTTGGTGCGCCGAGATCGGCTTGCCGAATTGCTTGCGTTCTTGCGCATATTTCCAAGCATCATCCACAGCGGCCCAAGCGATGCCGAGCGCGCATGCCGCCGTCTCGAGCTTTTCAACATCGAGCGCTCGGCCAGCGAGCATCTTCCAGCCTTGGTTCCAGCCTTCCGGGCCCCCCAGTACGTTCTCGACCGGCACTTCGACGTTCTCGAGGATCGTATCGGTCGTTTCCGCGAAGCGAATGCAGGAATGGTCGATCGTGTGCACGGTGATGCCTGGCGACTTTGCCGGGACCAGCACCATCGACAAATTCTGATAGCGCGGCGCGTCCGCGTCGGACTTGCAGAGACAGAACAGCCAATCGGCGTCCTTGATCGCCGTGCACCAGCGCTTCGTGCCGTTTATGATGACCTTCGTGCCATCCGCGCTCAGGCGCGCCGTCGTCGTTACGCTGGCAAGGTCGCCGCCAACGTCCGGTTCGGAGAGGCCGTAGGCGAACACGAGTTCGCCGCGCGCGATCTTCGGCAGGAATTCCTGTTTCTGCGCTTCGGACCCGTTCTCGCCGATATTCAAACCGCCGTAGAAGGCGCAGTGAATGTAGGGCGCGGCCACTGCGCCGCCGCGCTTGGCGAATTCTTCAACAACGGCGATCGCCGCGACGATGTCGATGCCGGCGCCGCCATACTTCTCCTCAACCGTGAGGCCGGTGATGCCCATCGGGCCGTATTTGTCGAACAGCTCCACGCGTGGGAAATACGCGATCTTATCCCAGGCGCGGATCTTCTCGCGCGGCGCTTCCTTCTCGATGAAGCGGCGCAGACTGTCGCGCAGCATGGTGATGTGTTCGGGTTCGTCCTGGAAATACATGGCTGGTCCTATTCTCCGACGAACTTGGCCGGACGTTTTTCAACAAAGGCGCGGACCGCCTCTTGGTGGTCCTTCGAGCTATTGGTGACCGTCTCATAGCCCATGCAGGCGTCCATCACCTGGTTGGCGATGTCGCGCAGTGGGATGTTGACGGCGGCTTTGGTCCAACGGATCGCTTGACGCGCGCCATTGGCGAGTTCGTCAGCCAAATCATAGACCCGCGCGTCCAACTCTTCCGGCGGCACGACCGCGTTGACGAGACCAATGCGCTCCATTTCGGCGGCCGGCATCATCTTGCCCGTGAGCAGGTATTCCTTGGCGCGCGCGTAACCCACGAGCTGCGCCCAGATCACCGCGCCGCCGTCGCCCGCGACCAAGCCCATCTTCACGTGCGGATCGCCAATGCTGGCTTTCGTGCTGGCGATGATGATGTCGCAGAGCAGCGCGATCGAAGCGCCGAGGCCGGCGGCGGGGCCATTCAGGCGGCAGATGATCGGCTTTTCGAGATCGATCAGGCTATAGACGATGCGCTTCGCATGCGGCGCCAGGCGTTCGAAAATCCGCGGATTGTCGATCATGCTCTGGAACCATTCCATGTCGCCGCCGGCGCAGAAGCTTTTGCCGGCGCCAGTGAGCACGATCACATCGCTGTCGGGATCGTCGGCGACATCGCTGAACACCGTCGCCAGCTCATCGTGCAATTCGCCATTGACCGAATTGTAGCTCTCCGGCCGGTTGATGATGATGGTGAGAACTTTGCCGCGGCGCTCAAACGCCAAGGTCTTATAGTCTTCAAATCGCATTACATGCCTCGTCTGATTTGACCTTCACTTTTGGCATTGAGCGCCACAATGCTAGATCACTCGAATACTTGGCAGAGGCGCCAAGCGCCTCTTCCCTCCCACTCAGATCGGCTAAGGTGCCCCTCGCACACATAATTCGCGATGGGATCAATGGCCGGCGTCGAAAAGCAGTATCTCGGAAAAACCGTCGACGTGAAAGCGGAGCACGCCTTTGACGTCGCCAAGCTTGAGCAATACCTGACCACCGCCATTCCGGACTTCGCCGGGCCGCTGACGGCGCGTCAATTCGAGGGCGGCCAATCCAATCCGACCTATTTGCTCACCACGCCGAACGCGCGCTACGTGCTGCGCCGCAAACCGCCGGGCGTGCTGCTGCCGTCTGCGCACGCGGTCGACCGCGAATTCCGCGTCATGACCGCTTTGGGCGGCGCTGGCTTCCCGGTGGCGCGCGCGCGTCACCTCTGCACCGATGAATCGATCACCGGCACGATGTTCTTCGTGATGGATTACGTCGACGGGCGCGTGTTCTGGGATCCGCTAATGCCGGACCTCTCGCCCGCTGATCGGCTCGCCGTGCTGAACGCCGCCGTCGACACACTGGCCGACCTACACAATCTCGATCACGAGAAGCTGGGGCTCGCCGATTACGGCAAGCCGGGCAATTTCTTCGCGCGACAGATCGGGCGCTGGTCGAAGCAATACACACAAAGCGCCGTCGAACTGAATCCCGACATGGCCAAGCTGATGGAATGGCTGCCCGGCGCAGTGCCAGCCGACGATTCCACCTCGCTCATCCACGGCGATTATGGCGTGCACAACCTCCTGCTCGACAAGAACGCGCCCAAGGTGCTCGCCGTGTTGGATTGGGAGCTTTCGACGCTCGGCCACCCGATTAGCGACCTGCTCTATTTCCTGATCCCATGGTATCGCCCAGACCTGGACGACGGTCGCACCTCGTTCCGTGGTCTCGACTTCAAAGCCGTTGGTTTGCCGACGATGGATGAAGTCGTCGCCCGCTATTGCGCGCGCACGGGCCGCGCCTCGCTGGATAGCCTCAACTTCTATTGCGCGTTCAATCTGTTCCGCGCCGCCGCCATCGGCGAGGGCATCGTCGCCCGCGCGCGCCAAGGCAATGCGGCCGCATCGGATGCGGCAAGCTTCGAAGAAAGCGTCAAAGCCTACGCCGCACGCGGCTGGGAATTCGCACAAGGCGCAAGAGCTTAGGGAGAAAGCAAGATGCAGACAGATGCGGAGGTTCAAGCTGGCGTGACCGCGACGATGCTCGATTATTGCGAGCTGCTTGATGAAAAGCGCCTGGACGAGTTCGTCGAACTTTTCACGGATGACGTGGAATTCGAGGAAGGCGGCGTCGCCAAAGGCAAGCCACACGTCCGCAACAAGGTCCGCAAGCTGCTGGCGATGTTTCAGCGCCTAAGCCACCACCTTTCCAACGTGCGCGTGACGCGCACCGGCCCAGAGACTGCAAAGGCAAGCGCCTATATCTACGCCTGGCACCACCTCAACGATGGCCGCGTTATGGAAATCTGGGGCCGCTATTTGGACGAGCAGCGCTTCGAAGGCGGTCGCTGGAAGATCGCCAAGCGCACCGTGCAGATGCAAGGCGCGCGGGGCTTTGACGATCTCGCGCTGATGCGCGTGCCGCTGCAGGAGCTGCCGCCGCGATGAGCGCGCGCCGCTGGGTGATGGCCGAGCGGCCGCAAGGCAAGCTCGAAGCGCATCACCTCAAACTGGTGGATGCGCCGCGCGAAGAGGTCGGCGACGGCGAGATTGAGATCGAGAACATCTTTGTCTCGATCGATCCGACGACGCGCCTCTGGATGTCCGAAGTCTCTCAACACGCGCAGCCGATCCAGATGGGCGATCCGATCCGCAGCTTCGTGTGGGGCCGCGTCGCTGCGTCACGCAACAAGCGCCATCGCGAAGGCGACATGGTGTTCGCGCTGGGCGCTTGGGAAAGCGTCTCGCGCGTACGGCAAGCGACTTCCATTCCCGAAAGCCATGGCCTCCCCTTGAGCGCACACGCCAGTGTGCTGGGCCTCACCGGGCTCACCGCCTATTTCGGCATGCTCGATGTCGGCCGACCGCAGGCGGGCGAGACCGTTGTTGTATCCGCTGCTGGCGGCGCCGTTGGCTCGGTCGCGGCGCAGATCGGGCGCATTCTGGGATGTCGCACGGTCGGCATCGTTGGCAGCGAGGCGAAGGCCGCGAAGGTCGTGCGCGATTATCGGCTTGACGCCGCCGTAAGCCGGAAAGGCGATCTGAGCGCGGCGCTCGCGAACGCCTGCCCATCCGGCATCGATGTCGATTTCGAGAACGTCGCGGGCCCCGTGCTCGACGCCGTGATGGAGCATATCAACCCAGGCGCACGGCTGGTTCTGTGCGGGATGATCTCGGCTTACGAATCTGACGGCGTGTGGCCTTCCAATGTCGTGCGCCCGCTGCTGATGAAGCGCGCGCGGCTCGAAGGCGTGCTGATCTCATCGTACTTCAACCGCTTGCCGGAAGGCGTCGAAGCCTTGGCAGGCTGGGTGAAGAGCGGCGAGATGCGTTGGGATGTCGATGTGCTGAACGGTATCGAACGCGCACCCGAAGCACTGCAACGCCTCCTGAGCGGCGCGAATATCGGCAAGCAATTGGTGCAGCTCGCGGCCGATCCGTGGGCCTAAAGCTTCACGCGCTCTTAGCGAACAGCGTGTCGAAGCCGTGCAGCGTGTCGCAATATTCACGGATGTTCTGGATCTTGCCGCCGTCGCAATCGAGCACCCAGCAATAGCGGTTCTGGTAGCGGCGGCCGTTGACATGACGGCCGTCCCCGAACGCCTCCACCGCGACCAAGCCATCATCGCTCTCGATCAGACGATGCGCCTTCAGCGAATAGCCGTGCGGGAACATGCCGGACAGCGCATGCACGGAAGCAGCGCGCGCTTTGATGCCGACACGGCCCGAGACGATCGGATCGTTGTCGTGCTGTACCGGGCCTTCGGGACCAGTCGTGCGCCGCCGTCCGCCATCGGCCCACCAGGTCGCGTCTTGTGCGCACAGGTTGAGCAAACGCGGCTCATCCATCGCCGCGATCGCGGCCATCAGATTGAGCCCCGCTTGGCCTGCCTCTGTGCGCGCCACGGGGGTCGGCGCGTTGAGCTCAGGTGACTCGCTGCGCCGATCGAGGTTCTTCCCGCCGAACACGTAGCCCGCGTGATTGGTGTCGAGATATTCGCGCACTTCCACGATCGCGCCGTCACGCACCTCGAACACGAAGGCGTAGCGGTTTTGATAGGGCTTCTCGCCGCGAAAGAGGCCGTCGCCCTCGACTTCGATGACGGCAAAATCGCCATCCGCGAAGGCGCGACGTGCGATCTGGCGCACGCCGCCAGGAAACGTCTCGCCGATACGCGACATCAGCTTGCACTTCAACGCCGCGTCCATCGCGCCGTGCAGTGGCCAAGGCCGATCATCGCCCGGATCGATGCCGAATTGACCGGCCGCACGATCGCGGCCGGTATCAACCCACCAAATCGCGCCGGGCGCAAAGAAGCCCTTCAACGCCTCGACATCGTTGCGGTCGAGCGCGGTGATGAAGCCAGAGGCGACCTCAAGCGTGGACGCCACGCTTACGCCGCCGCCTTGTTGCTCACGCCCGCAGCTTGCGCCCAGACTTCAAGATCGCGATCCAGCGATTTCGACGAGAACGGCAGCGCCATGACGAACTCCTTCACGCCTTCGCGACGCGCTTCTTCGATCTTTTTATGCAAATCGTCCGGCGTGCCGCCGTACGGAATGCCAAGCTTCAAGCGATAGTTCGGGTCGTTCTCACGGCCAGCCTTGCGCAATTCGGCGCGCAGCTTTTCGAGATGCGGCGCGAGCTCGTACTTGGCCCACCAGCCATACCAACCATCGCCAATCGTCGCCGAGCGACGCATCGCAGCTTCGGAATCGCCGCCAATGAGGAACGGCGGGCCGCCCGGCGTGTACGGCTTCGGCAACAGCACGACATTCTCGAATTTCACGAACTCGCCGTCGAACTTGGCGCGATCTTGCGTCCAAGCCGCTTTGATCGCGAGGATGTATTCGTCAAAGCGCTTGCCGCGCTTTTCGAACGGCACGCCGAGCGCTTCGTATTCTTCCTTCGACCAACCTGAGCCGACGCCGAACTCGAAGCGGCCTTGGCAGATGTGATCGAGCGTCAGCACTTCCTTGGCCGTCAGCAGCGCCGGGCGCTGCGGCAGGATCAGAACGCTTGTGGAGAAACGCAGCGTCTTGGTGACTTGCGCGGCGACAGCGATCGCGAGCAGCGGGTCATAGACGCCCATCTCCTCGCCCCACGGCGGCGAGCCATCTTCGGAATACGGATACTCGGATTGGTAGTCCGAAGCCGGGAAGAACACGACATGTTCGGGAAACCAGAGCGAGTCGAAACCCAATTCTTCGACGCGCTGCGCTGCGGCTTTCATAAACTCGATGTCGCGACGCTGCGAATTGCCGAAGGCTGCGGCCAAACCAAGGTTCACGGCTTCACTCCCATGTATTTATCAAGCGTTTGGTGGAAATGCCGGATGCGGCTTTCCTGATAATTCGCCAGCGTGATGCCCGGCTTGTGCGTGGCGCGCAGACCCTTTTGGATTCGGCGAAGATTTTCCGTGTCTTGATCGGCCACAAAGCCGGCGGAGCCTAGCTCCGGTGCGTCCGCCCAGCTCTGCTCTTCCGTCAGCCAATGCGGCGCGGCCGGCGGCGGATGCGAGCCGTCTTCGGCCTTCGCGAACAGCAGCATGATTTCCATCACGCTGCGTTCGGGATCGTTCTCGTACGGGCGGAAGCGATAGCAGATTGGCGCGCCATGACCGCCCCACGGCACGAGATTCGGGAAGAGCGAATATTGGATCACGTCCACGACTTCAGCATTCGACATGCCGCTCAAATCGCGCTTCGCCGATTTCGAGAGCTTTTCACGCGCGCTGTCGGCGAATTGATTGCGCACGTCGGCTTGGCTGCCGTGCTCGATCTTCGCCCGCGCGTGGAACGCCACGTCGCGCTGCATGTGTTTGATAGTCTTGTCCGTCTCGACCTCACCCGCTGACGGCGCGGGCATGGCTTCAACCGTGAGCATACGGTTGACGTGGCGTACGCCTGGGAAGATGTCGTACTGGGTGGTGTCCCACGCCACGTAAGTGGTCGTTTGCGGGTGCGCCACAGGGATGTGGAAGCTCTCGATGAAAGCCTCCTGCGCCAGCTTCCAATTGCACGGCACGACCTTGCAAACGTGCGCCGCCTTATAGCGATCCTCGAGTTTGAATTGCTCGAAATGCTTCGGCAGGATTTCGAGGTAGGATTCCAGAGACTCGCAGTTCGGGTCGAAATTGATGAACACGAAGCCGCCCCAAAGGCCAACCTTCACTTCGGGAAGGCTGAATTCCTCGCGGTTCACATGGTCAAAATCCCATTGGCTGGGAATGTGCGCGAGCTTGCCTTCCAAATTCCAAGTGAAGCCATGGAAGGGGCATTTGAAGCGCTCGACACAGCCGCCTTGCGTACGCAGCAGCACACCGCGGTGCAAGCAGGCGT
This sequence comes from Vitreimonas flagellata, assembly GCF_004634425.1. Lineage (NCBI taxonomy): Bacteria > Pseudomonadati > Pseudomonadota > Alphaproteobacteria > Hyphomonadales > Hyphomonadaceae > Vitreimonas > Vitreimonas flagellata. Next base: position 740,320 of record NZ_SBJL01000002.1, read on the forward strand.
TCACGTACGCGCGGATCTCGCCCTTGCTGGTTCGCGTCACCAAGAGCGATTCATCGCCAATATTGTAAACGACGTGGTCACCGGGCTTTTGCAGCTCCTCCACGCGACACGCCATCTGCCAGCATTTGCGCCAGACGCGGTCCATTTCGAGATTGTGCCAGCCCTGGTCGAAATAGCGATCGACCGGAATATCGTCGGTTCCCAAGCCGGTTGGCGGCGATTCAAAACGCAACACGTCCGGCGCCGGACGGCTATCCTGGGCGTAGATGTCTTGGACTGAAGGCGTCGGTCTGCCTTCCGGCGGCTTAATCGCCATATTTCGCTCCCGTTTGCGGCAGCATAGCAGGCGTGTTCGCCAACATCGACAACCGCACACTGCGCAAGACCGTCCGAATATTTGACGGAAGCCTGTAACCGGCCTTGGGCGAACACACCGCAGGCTGTGCGCGACTTGCTCGCGTTCCAATCTATCCCTTAGAAAATTGCCAGGCGCCTTTCCGACGCCGCTGCATTGAGATCGATCAACACAATGAAACTTGGCGACACCATCGCAATTCTTGGCGGCGCAGGCGCACTCGGCTCCGGCATCGCCGGCCGCCTCGCCAAAGCGGGTCACACCGTCGTGATCGGCTCGCGCGATCCTGAACGGGCGCGGGACACCGTCGCGCAAATCAATGCCGCCGCTGGCGCTGAGCGCGTGAGCGCCGCCAACTATTCTGACGCCGCAGCGCGCGCCGATATCGTGGTCGTCACCGTGCCGTTCGCGGCGCAGCAAGAAGCGCTCTCAATCGTGAAGCCGCACGTTGCGGGCAAGCTCGTAGTCGATTGCACGGTGCCGTTGAAGCCGCCCAAAGTTGGCCTAGTGCAATTGCCGCCGGAAGGCTCCGCCGCGCAGATCGCACAAGCGGTGCTCGGCAGCGACGTGAAAGTCGCCTCCGCATTCCATAATGTCGGCGCGAAGCTGCTTGAGGGCGATGCGCCGATCGAGTGCGACGTGCTCGTCTTTGGCGATAGCGACGAAATCCGTGCTGGCGCAGCAGCTCTGGTGGAAGCCGTTGGCCTGCGCGCAGTGGAAGCCGGACCGCTGGCGAATTCCGCCGCCGCCGAAGCACTGACCTCGGTGCTCATCCAGATCAATCGGCGTTACAAGGCTGGCCACGCCGGCATTCGGATTACGGGGCTTTCGGGCGATCATTGATGGCGGATTGTCTGCGCGCACTTGAGAGCGGCCCGGCGGCGTTTCACGCGCTGAAGGACGCCCCGCTCGCCACCCTGCTCAGCGCCGCCAATGCGCTGCGCGAGCGTGGTCACGGCGCGCGCATTTCGTATTCGCGCAAAGTCTTTCTACCCGTCACGCATCTCTGCCGCGACACCTGCCGCTATTGCACCTTCGCAAAGCCGCCGCGGCGCGGCCAGCAAATCTATATGAGCGAGACGGAAGTGCTCGACGTCGCACGCAAGGGTGCGGCGATGGGTTGCCGTGAGGCTCTGTTCACGCTCGGCGACAATCCGGAAGCACGTTGGAAAGAATCCCGCGAAGCGCTCGATGAAATGGGCTACGCGTCGACCATGGATTACGTCGCGCACCTGGCCAAGCGCGTGATCGAAGAAACGGGTCTGCTGCCGCACCTCAATCCGGGCCTCATGGATGAGGCGCGCATGGCCGAGCTGCGTGCGGTTTCGCCATCGATGGGCTTGATGCTGGAATCGATCTCGCCGCGCCTGATGGAGCGCGGCGGCCCGCACTACGGCTGCCCCGACAAAGAGCCGGTCGCGCGCTTGAAGACGATTGAAGCCGCCGGCTGCACACGCACGCCGTTCACGACAGGCTTGTTGATCGGCATTGGCGAAACGCGCGAGGAGCGCATCGAAGCGTTGGAGGCGCTTTACGATCTCCACGCCCAATACGGCCACATCCAGGAAATCATCATCCAGCCGTTCCGCGCCAAACCGGGCACGCGCATGCATGATGCGCCCGAGCCATCGGAAGACGAGCTGCTTTGGACGCTCGCCGCCGCCCGCATCATCATGGGGCCCGGCGCGAACATTCAAACGCCGCCGAACCTCTCGCCGGATGGCCTGCAGCATCTGATCGAAGCGGGCGTCAACGATCTGGGCGGCATCTCGCCGCTCACGCCGGATTTCGTGAACCCGGAAGCGCCCTGGCCGCACCTCGGCGCGCTCGCGACGTATCTTGCCGAGCATGGCTACGAATTGGCGGAGCGGCTGACGATCTATCCCGAATACGCGGCAGCACCCGATCGCTGGCTGCATCCCGCCATCGCACCGCGCATCCGTGTCGCGACCGACGCCGCCGGTTGGCCGCGTGAAGACGATTGGATCACCGGCCAATCCCGCGAAGCCCCCGATTGGGCAAAGCTCGCGGACGAAACGCAACCGCGCCGCCGCAGCCTGGCGACGGCGCTCGCGCGCGTGCAATCGGATGCGCGTCCAAGCGAAGCCGATATCGCGCTGCTGTTCGACGCCCGCGGCGGTGATTATCTCGATGTCTGCAAGCTCGCCGATGAACAACGGCGCGCGCAAAACGGCGATGTCGTGAGCTACGTCGTCACCCGCAACATCAATTACACCAACGTCTGCACCTATGCGTGCGGCTTCTGCGCCTTCTCCAAAGGCCGCGTTGCGCCCGAATTGCGTTCAGCGCCGTACGAAGTCGAATACAGCGAAATCGCCCGCCGCGCCGCCGAAGCCTGGGACCGCGGCGGCACGGAGGTCTGCCTGCAAGGCGGCATCCACCCGAGCTATGACGGACAGACCTATCTCGACATTCTCGCCGCCGCCAAAGCCGGCGCGCCGAACATTCATGTGCACGCCTTCTCGCCGCTCGAGATCATGCACGGCGCCGGCGCGCGCGGCATCCCTGTGCGCGACTATCTGCAAGAACTGAAAGCGGCCGGCCTCGGCAGCGTGCCGGGCACCGCCGCCGAAATCCTCGACGACGAAGCCCGCGCGCTGCTTTGTCCGGATAAGCTCACGGCAGATGAATGGATCAGCGTGATGCGCGACGCGCACAGCGTCGGGCTCAAAAGCACGTCGACGATCATGTTCGGCCACGTCGACACTTACACCCAATGGGCGCGCCATCTGCTGCGCTTGCGCGATTTGGCTGAAGAGACCGGCGGTTTCACCGAATTCGTACCGCTGCCGTTCGTCGCCGACGAAGCGCCGATGCATCGCAAAGGTAAAAGCCGCCGCGGTCCGACCTTTCGCGAAGCCGTGCTGATGCATGCCGTCGCGCGTCTCGTGTTCGGCCGCTTCATTCCGAACATCCAAACCTCCTGGGTAAAGATGGGCCCGGAAGGCGCTGTCCATTGCCTCAATGCCGGCGCCAATGACATTGGCGGTACGCTGATGAACGAGACCATCACGCGCTCCGCCGGCGCGCAGCACGGCCAAGAACGGCCGCCGCTCGAAATGGAAGCGCTGATCGCCAGCGCAGGCCGCACGCCGCGCCTGCGCACCACACTCTACGCCGATGCGCCAAAAGAACGCCGAGAAACGGCGATCCGCGCACCCGAGCTTCTGCCAATACAACAGACACCAGCCGCGCGGCGTAAGCGCCAAGCCGCACGCGCGGAGACATAAGGGAGAGTTCGCGATGTCGGTTCCGTATGAGGATCTGAAGGGCAAGGTGGCTTTGGTCACCGGCGCGACGCGCGGCCTTGGCCGCCACATCGCCGAAGGCTTGGCGCGCGCTGGCGCTTCCATCGTCGTCGCAGCACGTGATGCCGGCGCTTGCGAAAGCGCAGCCCGCGAATTCGAGGCGTTGGGCGTGAAGGCGCTGGCCGCGCCCCTGGACGTCGGCAGCTGGGATGGCTGCGCGGAATTGGTCGAGAAGGCCTACGCGCATTTCGGCCATGTCGACGTGCTCATCAACAATGCCGGCATGTCGCCCGTGCTGCGCAAGCTCACCGATCTCGATGAGAAGGGCTTCGACACGATCTTCAACGTGAACGTGAAGAGCATCTACCGGCTCTCAACGCTGACGGCCGAGCGCATGGCCGCCGGCGACGGCGGTTCGATTCTCAACATTTCCAGCACTGCTGCCGCACTCGCATCAGCCCCGGTTGCACCTTACGCCGCCGCCAAGGGCGCCGTTAACGTGCTCACCAAGGCGCTCGCGCGCTCGTACGGCCCGAAAGTGCGTGTGAACGCCATCATGTGCGGCCCGTTCCGCACTGATCTCACCGCCTCCTTTATCGATCATCCCGGCTTCCAAAAGCACGTGCAGATGGCGACGCCGCTCAAGCGCGTGGGCGAGCCGCCGGAGATCGTGGGCGCCGCGCTCTATTTCGCCAGCAACATCTCCAGCTTCACGAGCGGAGCGATCCTCACGGTCGACGGCGGGGAGTCCTAACCCTATGCCCGCCCCGCACCTTTGGGAGCTGGTCGAGCGCGCAGCGCTTGTGAACGGCCCTGGCGAGGCGATCATTTTTGGCGATCGCCGCGCGACCTGGCGCCAAACCCGCGACGAGATGGAAACGTTGGCGACCAAACTCGTCGGCGCGGGCGTTGGACGCGGGGATCGCGTCGCGCTCTTGGCCGCTAATTCTGATCGCTTCATCCAGGCACTGTTCGCCATCTCCCGCATCGGCGCAATTGCGGCCCCCATCAACACGCGCTTGGCGCTCGAAGAGATGGACGCCTTGGCGCGCGACGCCGAGCCCTGCCTATTGCTGACGGACGCGACCTTCGAAAAGCATGCACTTACGCTGCGCGCGCAAGGCGCTGTGCCGAATGTGGCGCGCCTCGATGCTGTCGCGGGCGACGCGCCGTCGATCGATAGCGTGCAGGCTGGCGCCTTGCCGCCGATGGGCGATGCTAACGAGACCGTCTGCTTGCTCTACACCGGCGGCACCACCGGCCGCCCGAAAGGCGTGATGCACAACAGCGACTCGCTGGTGATGAACGTCTTCCAGAGCGCAGACATTCTGGGTTCGCCGCGCGATATGCGCTTCGTGCACGTGGCGCCGCTCTTTCACATCGGCGCCATCGCATACACCGTCGCCGTGACGCTGCATGCCGGCACGCACATTCCACTGCCCGCTTTCGATCCCGAAGCGGTGCTGAACACGATCGGCGCCAACCAAGCCACACACGTGACCTTGGTGCCCACCATGATCGCGCGCGTGCTCGACGTCCCGAGCTTCGCGGACAAGAATCTGAGCACACTGCGCCGCATCGTCTATGGCGCCTCGCCAATCCCGGAGACCTTGCTCACGCGCGCGATCGAGGCGCTACCGCATGTCGAGTTCGGCCAATCCTACGGCCAAACCGAGACCATCACGATCACCGTTCTGCCGGCGCAGCGCCACGTGATGAGCGGACCTCTGGCGGGCAAGCTCAAATCGGCCGGCCTACCCGCGCCGGGCGCGACCGTTGAAGTCCGCACCAGCGACGGCGCCATCGCGGCGCGCGGCGAGCTTGGCGAGATCTGCGTGCGCAGCGGCAGCTTGATGAGCGGCTATTGGCGCAATCCGGAAGCCACCGCCGCCACCTTGCGCGATGGCTTCGTCCACACCGGCGATATCGGCTTCATGGATGAAGAGGGCTTCGTCACCGTCGTCGATCGCCTGAAGGACATGATCATCACGGGCGGCGAGAACGTCTATTCGGTCGAAGTCGAAGACGCGCTCTTCCGTCACCCCGCGATTGCCGAATGCGCCGTGATCGGCCTGCCGCATTCGGAATGGGGTGAGAAAGTGCACGCAGTCGTGCGCTTGAAGGACAATACCGAGGCGAGCGCCGAAGAATTGATCGCCTTCTGCCGCACGCGCATCGCAGCGTTCAAAGCGCCGCGCTCAATCTCGTTCAGCACCACGCCATTGCCGCTGAGCGGCGCCGGCAAAGTGCTGAAGCGCGAGATCCGCGACGCCCTCGCACGCGAGGGCGCGCGCTGATGCCGGCCCTAGAGCGTTGTCGAAATCCCGCCATCCACGGGGATCACCGCGCCGGTGATGAACATCGACGCTTTCGACGCCAGGAAGATCGCCGCGCCGGCGATGTCTTCCGGGCGGCCAATACGCTTCACCGGGCTCGCTTCCTTGATCTGATCGCCGAGCGCAGCGAGCGTGGCGGCCATCATCTTGCTCTCGAACGGGCCGGGCGCGAGACAATTGACCAGGATGTTGTCCGGCGCCAAGCGCGCGGCCATCGTGCGCGTCAAATGATGCACCGCCGCCTTCGAGGCGCTGTACGGGTAGGTCTCCAACGGCGGGCAATGCAGGCCGTCGATCGAGCCAATGTTGATCACACGCGCCGGGTTCTCGTGGCTTGCGGACGCGATCAGCATTTTGTGCAGGCGCTGCGTGAGGAAGAACACCGCCTTCACGTTGATGTTCATCACCTTGTCCCAAGCGGCGACGCCCAGCTCATCGAAGGGCTCCGCCCAGACCGCGCCAGCATTGTTGATCAGCACGTCGAGCTGAGCTTCGCGGGCTTCGACTTCGCGCGCGACCAGCTCGATGCCCTCGGGCTTGGTGAGATCGGCCGGGAAAGCTTCGCATTTGCCGAAGGCGCTCAAGCGCGCAGCGGCGGCTTGGCATTCCTCGACCTTGCGCGCGGTAATATACACGCTCTTGGCGCCATTGCGCAGGAAGCCCTCGGCGATCATGGCGCCGATGCCGCGCGACCCACCGGTGACCACAACAGTCTTTCCCTCGACCGAAAACAGATTCTGCACCCCAATCTCCCTTGGCGACGTACGTTCAAGCGAAATCCTAGTGTGCAGCTTACATCCCCAGCAACCGCTCGTTTCGTCAGGCTTTAGACATGCAATGGAATCTCGGAGATCTGCTCGATCACGTCGGCCGCGTTGAGCCGACCTCACGCCCGGCGCTGATCCACGGCGACCGCGTGCTCTCGTGGGCCGATGTCACACGCCGCAGCAACAATCTGGCGCGCGCCATGCACGCGCGCGGCGTCGGCCCCGGCGCGAAGGCCGCGTTCTATCTGCGCAACGTGCCGGAATACATGGAATTCCTGATCGCGGCGCTGAAGGGTCGGCTGACGCACGTCAACGTCAACTACCGCTATCGCGAGCGCGAGCTGCTCTACATTTTCGACAATTCGGACACCGAAGTCGTCGTCTATTCCGCCGAGTTCCGTGACCGCGTCGAACAGATCCGTGAGCAATGCCCGAAAGTAAAGGTCTGGGTTGAAGTCGACAGTGAGACGCCGCCAACCTACGCCATCGCCTACGAGGCGCTCGCCGAGGAAGGCGACGGCGCGCCGCTCGACATCGAACGCGACCCGCACGATCCGATCTTCGTTTACACCGGCGGCACGACCGGCATGCCGAAGGGCGTGATCTGGACGCACCACATCATCATGAGTGCGCAGCTCAATTCGCTGCGCGCGCTCAATGGCGACGCCGATCCGCCTTCAAGCATTCCAGAATTCCTTGAGCATGTTCGCGCGCGCGGCATGCATGCGCGCCAATTGCCGGCAGCGCCGTTGATGCACGCAACAGGCATGACCGTGGCGATGGGCGCGATGGTGTCGGGCGGGTGCGTGATCACGCTGCCCACCACGACGAAGTTCGACGCCGCCGAACTCTGGCGCGAAGCCAGCCGCCACGGCGCGACCAGCATCACTATCGTCGGCGATGCGTTCGCCAAGCCGATGCTCGCAGCACTTGAAGAAGCGAAAGAGCCCTACAAGCTCGACAGCGTGCAAAGCATCGTCTCCTCCGGCGTCGTCTGGAGTTCGCCGGTGAAGCAGGGCCTAGTGAAGCACATCCAGCAAGTTCTGTTGCTGGACTCGCTGGGCTCCACCGAAGCGCCAGCATGCGGCGCGACCATCACCACCAAGGATGGCGAAGTCACCGAAACGCTCGACTTCCGCGTCGGCCCTGAGTGCCGCGTGTTCGACGAGAATGACAACGAGGTCGAACCAGGCAGCGGCAAGATCGGCTTCATGGCCCGCTCGGGCTTCATCCCGATCGGCTATTACAAGGACGAGGCGAAGACCCGCGAGACATTCAAGACCATCGGCGGCGTGCGCTACGCCATTCCCGGCGACCTTTGCCATGTCGAAGCTGACGGTCGCCTCGTTCTGCTCGGCCGGCGCTCAAGCTGCATCAACACGGGCGGGGAAAAAGTTTTCGCCGAGGAAGTGGAAGAGACGCTGAAAGCGCACCCAGCGGTGGACGACGCGAATGTCATTGGCGTACCGGATGAGAAATGGGGCCAAGCGGTAATCGCAGTAGTGGCACCGCGCGCCGGCGCCAACGCCGATGAAGCGGAACTGCGCGCCTTCGTCCACGAGCGCTTGGCCGGCTACAAGACGCCGAAGCGCATCTTCACCAAGCCAGACCTCGAGCGCCATCCGAACGGCAAGCCGAACTACGAGCGCATGCGAACCTATGCGCTCGCCGAGCTTGAGCGCAGCGCTTAGTTCGGTCTTCTATTCCGCGGCGGCGGTTGCGCTGGTCGCCGCGGAACTTCCTGCGCTGGATTTGGCTTCAAAGCGCTGCAGCAGGCGCGCGCGGCGCGCACGAGCGTGCTTCAATGAGCGTTCCTTCACATGGCCAAAGCCGCGGATCTCTTCCGGAACACGCGCCACGTCAGTCGCGATGGCCGCGTTGGCGCTGTTCAGGCGCGCGCTGATGTCAGCGATCGTGCTTTCGTATTCCACGATCAGGCGGCGCTCCTCGCGGCGCTCCGCCGTCCAGCCGATCGGATCGTAGGATTTGCCGCGCAGGCCTTTGAACTTCGCGAGCACTTCCAGCACCGGGAAAACCCAGGGCCCGAACTTGATCTTCTTGGCGTGCCCGGTGCGCTTATCCTTCGGTGCGATCAGCGGCGGTGAGAGATAGAGCGAAACTTTGCGCGGCTCGGAGAAATCCTGCGCCAATTGCGCACGGAACGCGCCGTCCGAATAAAGGCGCGCGACTTCGTACTCGTCCTTGTAGGCCATCAGCTTTGAGAAATTCTCCACCACGGCGCGCGGGAACGCCTCACCGGCGCCGCTCGCCGAAGCAGCAGCACGTACGCGTGACACGAGTTCGCGGAAGCGCGCCGCGTAAGCTTCGTCTTGATAGGCCGTCAAAAACGCTGCGCGGCGTTCGATCAATTCGTCGAGCGTCAAGTCGGGTACAGGCTCCGCGCCTTTGCGGCCCGGCAGCATTTTCAGATCGTAGGCCGCGATACGGCCGATATGGAACGCGGCCTTGTTCTTCGCCACACTCGCGCCGTTGAGTTCGATTGCACGCTCGATCGCCTCCGCCGTCAACGGCAGCGCGCCCTTCTGGAAGGCGTAACCGAGCATCATGACGTTGGCATAGACAGCGTCCCCGAGCAGTGTTTTCGCCAAATCCGTCGCCGGTACTGCGTCCGTCGTTCCAGCGCCCAGCACGCTATCCAGCGTGGCGCGATAGCCATCCGTCGTCAGCGCGACCGGCGCGCCGATCTGGAATGCACCCGGCGCCAACACGTCTTCGTTGAGGAACGCGATCGTGCGGCCAGCGCTGATCGACGCAATCGCGTCGCCCGCAACAGAAACCTGTGCTTCGCAACCAATCAGCACGTCGCAGCCATGCGGCGGCAGACGTGGGCCGAACTCGTCGGCGACGCCGTTCTTGGTGATGCGCACATGGCTGTAAACCGCGCCGCCCTTCTGCGCGAGACCGGTCATGTCGTAGGCCGCGAGCTTGCCGCCTTCGAGGTGCGCGGCCATGCCGATGAGCGCACCCACGGTGACAACGCCCGTGCCGCCAATGCCAGCGACGAGCACGTTGGTGATGTCGCCGTGCGGCTTGTATTCGGGTGCGGGCACGGCCGCGAGTGCGGCGGCGACGTTGAATTGCGCAGCGCGCGCAGCCGGCTCAGCGCCATCCAATTCCACGAACGACGGGCAGAAGCCCTTCACGCAGGAGAAATCGCGGTTGCAGCTTGATTGATCAATCGCGCGCTTCAAGCCGAACTCGGTCGGCTTCGGAATTACGGACGTGCAATTCGATTGTACGGAGCAATCGCCGCAGCCTTCGCACACGCGCTCATTGATCACGACCCGGCGCGACGGCGTTTCGGCCAAACCGCGCTTGCGTTGACGGCGCAGCACTGAGGCGCAGGTCTGATCGTAGATCAGCACCGTCACGCCCGTTTGCTCGCGCAGCTCGCGCTGCACTTCGTCCATGCGGTCGCGATGGTAAAGCGCCACGTCCGCTGGCAGCTGTGGCCCGGACACGCGCGACGGATCTTCGGCCACGACGACAACGCGGTCGACGCGCTCCGCTTGCACTTGGCGCACGATGTCGCCAACGGTGAGCTGACCGTCGTGCTTTTGACCGCCCGTCATGGCGACAGCGTCGTTGAAAAGAATTTTGTACGTGATGCGCGTGTTCGTCGCCACCGCGGCGCGGATCGCGAGCAGACCTGAGTGATTGTACGTACCGTCGCCCAAATTCTGGAACACGTGCTCAGTGTTCACGAACGGCGCCATGCCGATCCAGTTCGCGCCTTCGCCCCCCATCTGCGCCGGCGGCAGCGCATCGCGCTCCATCCAGATCGCCATCGTATGGCAGCCGATGCCGGTGAGCGTTTTGCTGCCTTCGGGCGCTTTGGTCGAGGTGTTGTGTGGGCAGCCAGAGCAGAACCACGGCGTTCGGTTAGCCTTGCCGATCGCGCCCGACGCTTGCGCCTCCTTACTCTCACGCAGACGCGCGACACGTTGCGACACAGATTCGGTGGCAAGGCCGAGCGCTTGCAAGCGTTCGCCAATGATGATCGCGACATCGCGCGCGTCCATCACGCCATGCATCGGCGCGAGCGGCTGACCCTTTTCGTCGAGCTTGCCGACAACGCGCGGCCGCTGGCCCTCGGCCATGTTGAACAGGAAACCAAGCGCCTGCTGCTCAACGAGCCCCGTTTTCTCTTCGATGAACGCAAGTTCCCGCTTGCCGCTGGCAAAGCGCATAATGCCCTGGCGCTCGAGCGGATAAATCTGGCCGACTTTGTAAACCGCGACGGGGCCAGCCTCGTCCAACTCGAGCAGACGCAGCGCGTCCAGCACGTCGAGATAGGACTTGCCGGAGGTGACGACGCCAAGCGGCGCATTCTTCGCGCCCAATGCGCGATCGATCGGATTGGCGCGCGCCCAGGCTTCTATCGCCGGCAGGCGATAGCGGATGTGCCGTGTCTCATCGCCGACCACGTCAAACGCAATGCGCAGATTGAGCCCACCAGGCGGGAGCTCAACGTCCTGCGGCTTCACGAACGGGCGCAGCACCGCGCCAATATCGACGACGCCCGTGGCTTCGGCCGTCTCGTTCACGCACTTCAGGCCGACCCACAGCCCGCTGAAGCGCGACGCCGCCCAGCCATAGAGGCCGTATTGCATCACCTCTTCGAGCGTCGCCGGGTTGAGCACCGGCATACCGAGCGCCGCGAGCGAAGGATCGCTCTGGTGCGCGACCGTGGAGGATTTGCCAGCGTGGTCGTCGCCAAAGGCGACCAGCACGCCGCCATGCTCGGAAGTTCCCGCGCGCAAGCCGTGCTTGAAAGCATCGCCGGAGCGATCAACGCCCGGGCCTTTACCATACCACATGGAAAAGACGCCGTCGTAACGCGCCGTCCCGAATTGCTGCGCCTGCTGCGTGCCGAGCAGCGCGGTCGCGGCCAAATCTTCGTTCAGGCCGGTTTGGAACAACACGTTCGCCGCGCTGAGGCGCTTCTTGTTGCGGTCGATCTCGGTGTCGAATCCCCCAAGCGGCGAGCCGCGATAGCCGGAGATCAGCCCAGCCGTATTCAAGCCAGCCTTTTTGTCGGATTCCGCCTGCAACAATGCCAGCCGCACGAGCGCCTGCATGCCCGTCATATAGACGCGGCCCGTCGCCCGATCGAACGCGTCCTCAAGTTTAATTGAGGCGTCGATCATGCCTTGCACGCTCCGCGCGCAGCCTTGGGCCAAGTTGTTGACGGGAATTGCATAGGGAGACGGGTCTCCTCGGCGCTTACTGAGCTCAGTGGAGAGAAATAGAGACCAACGGCCTTTGTCATCTTGGCAGATCGCAGCATCAGCCATACAGTTTTGAAAATAAGAGAACAAAGCGCAGCAAAAACGAGCGCGGAGGAAGCACTCGATGGCGTCAAATCAGGATGGTCAGCACACCATTTTGGCAAGCTGGGTCGGCGCGCTGGCCACGGCTGTTCAACGTGAAGGTCACAACTGGGACGAGCTCTGCCGTACCGAGAAGGTGATTGATCCGCGGCTCTCCGCATCGGGCGCTCGCCTGCAGCACGACATCATGCGCGATATCTGGACGCGCGCGAGCACGCTTACCAACGATCCCGCGATTTCCCTGCGCGCCGCCAAATGCTTGAAGCCGCACGCGCTGCATTCGCTGGGCTACGGCATGATGGCCGCGTCGAGCCTCGATGAAGTGTGTCGGCTCGTGCAGCGTCATTTCCACGTGATCAGCACCGCCGCCGCTTTGGATATCGAAGTCGGCTCGAAATATTACACGCTGACATCCGTGTGCGAGCCCGCCGTCAACGACGAAGGTTTCGAGATGTTCATGGCGTTCATCGCTGGCGTATTCGATCTCATCTCCAACGACGAAATTAAGCCTGTGAAGGTGTCGCTGCGTCGCCCCGTCAACAGCAAGGCAGCGCGCGATCGCTATTCCTATTGCTTCCAGGCCGACACGGAATTCGAAGCGCCGCAGAACATGATCGTCTTCGAGAAGGCGCAGCTGATGCAGCCGCTGCCGACGGCGAACCCAGAAATCCGCCTGATCAGCGAGCGTATGATCGCGCAATATCTGGAAGACTTCGGCTCCGGTGAATTCCGCACCATCGTGCGGTCGCGCATCCTTTCGTTGCTGCGCAACGGTCGCGCCTCGGAAGAGGCGGTGGCGAAGGGCCTCAATATGAGCTGCTCGTCGCTCTCGCGCCGCCTACGCATGGAAGGTGTGACGTACCGTCAGATGCTCAACGAAACGCAGAAGAGCCTGGCGCTGCAACACCTGCAAGACGTGGCGCTGCCGATCAGCGAGATCGGCTTCCGTTTGGGCTTCGAGGATTTGAGCTCTTTCTCCCGCTCCTTCCGCCGCTGGACCGGCGTGTCGCCGCGCGAATGGCGTCGCCGTCACTGCGGCCCGGAAGGTTTGGCTGAGGAAAAGACATCATTGGACAAGTCCGAAGAATTGGACTGCGTAGCATAGAAACACGCTAAGCCGTCCGCCTCCCCGCGTTGACGGGGCGCTTGAGGACGTCTGATGGATTTTGATTACTCGCCACGCGTGAAGGACCTGATAGCCCGCGTGCGCGCCTTCATGGACGAGCAGATCTATCCGATCGAGCACGTCTATCATGAACAGATGGCGGCGTTCGGCACAGGCCGCGATCGCTTCCAGACGCCGCCGATCATGGAAGAGCTCAAGAAGGCAGGGCGCGCGGCGGGCCTTTGGAATCTCTTCCTGCCGCACAGCGAGCACGGCGCCGGCCTCACCAATCTCGAATATGCGCCGCTGGCCGAAATTCTAGGCGAAGTCTATTGGGCCGCCGAAGCGCTGAACTGCACCGCGCCCGACACGGGCAACATGGAAGTGCTCGATCGCTACGGCAGCGAATACCAAAAGGAGAAGTGGCTGAAGCCGCTTCTGGAAGGCGAAATTCGTTCGTCCTTCCTGATGACCGAACCGGCCGTCGCATCCTCCGACGCGCGCAACATCCAAACCAGCATCAAACGCGACGGCGATCATTACGTCATCAATGGCCGCAAATGGTGGTCTTCGGGCGCAGGCGACCCGCGCGCGAAGCTTTTTATCCTGATGGGCAAGACCGACCCAGACGCACCGACCTATTCGCAGCAATCCATGATCCTGGTGCCGTCGGACGCGCCAGGCCTCACCAAGAAGCGCTTCCTCAACGTGTTCGGCTTTGACGACGCGCCGCACGGCCACGCCGAGATCATTCTCGAGAACGTACGCGTGCCGGTCGAGAACATGCTGCTCGGCGAAGGCCGCGGCTTCGAAATTGCGCAGGGCCGCTTGGGCCCAGGCCGCATCCACCATTGCATGCGCACTATCGGTGTTGCTGAGCGCGCACTGAAAATGATGACCGAGCGCCTGATCCAGCGCAAAGCCTTCGGGAAAGCCATCATCGAGCATTCAGTGTGGGAGCAACGCATCGCCGAAGCCCGCACCAACATCGAGATGTGCCGCCTGCTGACGCTGAAGGCCGCCGACATGATGGACAAGGTCGGCAACAAGCAAGCGCGCGGCGAGATCGCCATGATCAAGGTCGCCGCGCCCCGCATGGCGCTGCAGGTGATCGACGATGCGATCCAGGCCTTCGGCGGCATGGGCGTTTCGCAGGACACGCCGCTCTCGCAGATGTTCGCGCACACGCGCATACTGCGCATCGCCGACGGCCCGGACGAAGTGCACAACCGCACCATCGCCCAGCTTGAAATCGCCGCCGCGAAAGAGCGCCTGCGTCTGCGCGAAAAGGCCTAAACCTTCGGCTTACGGAACGCCGCGAGCGCCGCTTGGTGCTCCGGCGTTGCGTGCGCCAGCGAGTTCATCGCCGCCGCCAATTCCAGATTTGCCGCCAGCGTACTGGTGCGCGCCTCGCGCATCAGACGCTTGGTCATGCGAACGGCGTTCGGAGGATTTGCGGCGATGCGGCGCGCAATGCCGAGCGCTGTCTCCAGCAAATCCGCGTCGGGCACCACTTGAGAAACCAACCCGCACGCCAACGCTTCTTGCGCACTGATGCGGTCGCCCGTGAACGCCAATTCGCAGGCCTTTGAGAACGACACCGCGCGCTGCAACAACCATGCGCCGCCGTCGCCGGGCGTCAGGCCCAGCTTCACGAAGCTCTCGGCGAAATAGGCGGACTCGCCTGCAAGGCGGATGTCGCACATGCAGGCGAGGTCACAGCCACCGCCCATCGCCGCGCCATTCACGGCAGCGATGGTTGGGATTTCGAGCGCTTCAAAAGCCAACGGGATGCGCTGCACGCCGACGCGATACGCGCGACGTGTCTCCACCCCTTGCTCATGCACGAGCCCCACGCCGACTTTCAACCCATCGATGTCGCCGCCGCTGGAGAACGCCGAGCCAGCGCCTGTCAACACAATGGCGCGCACATCGCCCGCCGCCTCCGCACGCGCCAAGGCGTCGACGAGCGCCTCGACCGTCGGCTGGTCCGACATCGGATTGCGCCGCGCCGGCTGGTTGAGCGTTAGCAGCAGTACCGCGTCGAAACGCTCCTCCAGAAGGACAGTCATGAGAGCGCTCCGTTAGGCGACGGCGCCCATGCCGCCGCCGCACACAATGGTTTGGCCGCTGATGTAATCGCTCTCGGGAATGCAGAACAAATAGACCGCACCGGCCGCTTCGTCCGGCGTGCCGCCGCGCCCGAGCGGAATGAGCTTGTCGGCTTCGGCAACCGCCGCCGCGGGCACGCCCATCTTGATGTTGCGGCCTTCGATCTCGATGCCTGTGTCGCCTTCTTCGAAGGCCTTGGTCATGCGGGTTTGGATGTAGCCGAACGCCACTGTGTTCACGGCCACGCGATAGCGACCCCATTCCTTCGACAAGGTTTTGGTCAAGCCAATGATCGCCGCTTTCGCTGCGGCGTAGTTTGATTGGCCCGGATTGCCGGTCGTGCCGGCGACGGAGGAAATGTTCACCACCTTGCGCACGAAGCGCTTGCCTTGCTCGGCCTCGCGCTTCGACAGAACTCGGATAGGTTCGGCGGCGGCGCGCAGAATGCGGAACGGCGCCTTCAGATGCACGTCCATCACTGCGTCGAATTGTTCGTCCGACATCTTTTGGATGACGCTGTCCCAGGTGTAGCCCGCATTGTTGACGATGATGTGCAGGTCGCCAAAGCGATCGAGCGCGGCCTTGACGAAACGATCGCCAAAATCGGGCGCCGTCACTGAGCCGGGCACAAGCTCCACTTCGCTGCCGAGCGCTTTGATCTCGGCGGCGACTTCTTGCAGCGGCGCCTCGTCCAGATCGTTCAGCACCAAGCGCGCGCCATCGGCGGCCAGTTTCAGCGCAATCGAGCGGCCAATGCCGCGACCCGCGCCCGTCACCAGCGCCACTTTACCGTCTAGCTTCTTCACGATCGCATCCCTTCAAATCCGCTTCACCGAAGGTCGTGGCACGGCGGCGGCGCCATGACCTGACCGTTTGCGCCTCGTACTTGCCAGGTTCGTGCGTGATCGGCGGACCGCGCTTGCGCCACTCGACCGCCACGCGCACATTCGCGTCATGGATGCGCTTTCGAGCCCCCTGCAGGTGATCTTCGCGGCGCGCGGCGGGCGCGACGCCAAATCGCGCTGCGCAGCGGCACTTTCGCCTGACGCGCGCGAAGCGCTAGCCGAATGCCTGCTGCGCGACGTGCTCGACTCCGCGCAAGATCGTGACGTTTGGCTGGTGACGCCAACGCCGCAGCTCGCCGATATCGCCGGCGCAGCGGGCGCCCATGTTATCGTCGAACGCACCGGCGACGGGCTCAATGGCGCTTACGCACAAGCGCTCGCGCACATTGGGTACGACGAACCGCGCGTCCTAATGCCAAGCGATCTCGCTTATCTCTCGGCCGCCGATTTCGAAGAGAGCGAAGTCGCGCTTCGCACAGCCGACGTCGCTATCGCACCCACGCAACATGGCGGGACGGGCGCGATCTTTCTCCGCGCGGGCCTCACGTTCGAACCGATGTTCGGCGCCAACAGCTTCGCGCGCCACGTGGATCAAGCACGCACCGCTGGCTTGCGCTTAGTCATTCTGGAAACGCCGGGGCTCACGCGCGACGTCGATTGGGTCGAAGATCTTGCCACGCTGGCAAGCGAGCGCCCAGACTCGCACACCGGCGCCTTCGCGCGAGCCTGGCTCGCCGCTACCGCCGCACCCGCGCGCTAGGCTGCGATCTCGTCTGCGAGCGCCAGGGCTGCGCGCGCGACACGGACGCGATCCTCGAGGCTCTTCATGAGCGTGTCCGCATAAGCATGGCGCAAGGTAGGCGCGGTGCTCGCTTGATCGCGTTCGTCCAACAGAATGCCGTCGAGCACGCCCTCGTAGTGCGCCCCGATAGTGTGCGGCGTTGCTTTGAGGCCGAGCTCGTCCATCAATTTCTTCGTCGGTCCCTTCACGGCCTGACCGCCCACGAGCGGCGATACAGCCACAACCGGCGCTTTCGCATCGCGCAACGCCTCGCGAATACCTGGCACAGCCAAAATCGGATCAATGCTCAAATACGGATTAGACGGCGCAATCAAAATCGCGCGCGTGTCGCTTGCGCCAATACGCTCCAACACGCCCTCGGCCGGCCGCGCTTGCGCAGCGCCGACAAACTCGATCGCGTTCACCACTGGCGCGCAACGACGTCCAACGAAATAGCGCTGAAACTCCAGCCGCCCTTCATCCGTCTCAAGCCAGGTCGCGACCGGATCATCCGACATCGGCAGAACTTCCTGCGTTAGACCCCAAGCGCGTGCATACGCCGCCGTGATCTCTGACACGCTCTGCCCACGCGCCAGACGCTGCGTGCGCTCCACATGCAGCGCCAGATCGCCGTCGCCGAGCAGGAACCAATCCTCGCCGCCGATCGATTTGAGCGCGTCCATGAAATTCCACGTCTCGCCCGCACGCCCCCAACCGCGCACCTCGTCGGACTTGCCCGCGAGCGTGTAGAGCAACGTGTCGATGTCCGGGCACACGCGTAGGCCGACATGGCTGAAATCGTCGCCCGTATTGACGATCGCGGTGATCGAAGCCGGATCGATCGCGTGCGACAGGCCAAGCACGAGCTTGGCGCCGCCAACGCCGCCGGTGAGAACAACAACGCGTCCGCTCATCGAAAGAGATCCTGCTCAATCGGCCGATTAATCGCCTGCGCCGGCGAAGCAATTTCCGCATGCGGATCACACCCGCGCATCAAAACAAGCGGCACAGATTCCGCCGCTTCGCCGGACGCCAAACCCGCCGCCGCCGCGATCGCATCCGCCAACGCCACGCGCGTCACCTCAAGCGGCCTCCCATCGCGATCGGCAATGCCGCGCTGATCGCGCACCGACGCTACACCAGCGGCGCCAATCGCCACATTCACAACGCCGTCGCGCCACGGCCTGCCAAAACTGTCCGAGATGACCACGCCGATCTCTTGGCCAAACGCCGCCGCGATCACCGCGCGCAAGCGCGCAGCACTCGCATCCGGATCGCGCGGCAATAGCAACACGCGCTCCGGCTTGCCCGGCCCAATGTTCGATTGATCGATGCCCGCATTGGCCATCACGAAGCCCAGACGATGGCGCGTGATCAGCACATGCGGCACGGCGCGCACCACATCGCTGCTCTCACGAAGCACCATCTCGACCAGGCGGGCATCCTTCTTCACGACGCCCGCCAATTCCTCAGCGCGCGCGCTCGGCGCGATCTCGGTCAAATCGGCTAAGCTGTTTTCGGCCTTGGAGACGATCTTCTGCGTCACGATCAGGATGTCGTCGGGCTTGAGCGGTGCGAACGGGCGCAGCGCATCCAGCACCAGGGCGCCAAGGTCCGCCCCCACGGCGACTTCGCCGATGCCGCGAATGGGCGCGATCGAGATCAAAGCTGCCAAGCTCCTGGGCGCAAGTTCCGGCCCTGCTTAGGCCCGGGCCACGCCCACGCACAATCGCCCAAGCCATCACAGGCTTGGCGCGCATCGCAAAAATGTCCGTGAAAACATGGAGCGGGCGATGAGATTCGAACTCACGACCCCAACCTTGGCAATAATTTTCGGCCGGATTTGAGGTCGCTTGATCGACTTTGACGGAGCTTGAAAAACCACACGAAGTCAAGCCCTTGGAGCCATTTCCAAGTTTGACGCGGCTCGCTAATTCAGGTTCTAGTTTGATATGCGGTGGCTACACGGTGGCTACACGCGAACCTGAGTTCTCGATATGGCGCGCGCGAAAATCACGAAACGTTTCGTGGACTCGCTGTCCCCTGCGGACGGCACGCGCTTCCATTTCGACACTGAGCTTCGCGGCTTCGGAATACGCCAAACCGCCTCTGGCTTCGCATCCTACATTTTCGAGTACCGGCCCGGCGGTGGCGGCCGGAGATCGCCTAAACGCCGGCTCACGATCGGAAGTGTTTCGAGCCTTGCGCCCGACGAAGCGAGGCGCGTCGCAAGGAAGCTCCAAGCTGACGTCGCTCACGGCAAAGACCCTCAGGCCGAGCGCCAGGCCAGACGACGAGAGCTGAAGGTTAGCGAGCTAATCGATCTTTGGGACCGTCAGAACCCACCAGGTCGCAGAAGCGGCGAGCCGATGGCTGCTCGGACCAAGGCCTACACTCTTGGCCGCCTGCGCAATCACGTGTTGCCGTTGATTGGCGCCAAGCGCGTCAGCGAAGTGAGCGTTGCTGTCGTCAACGAGGTGCTGAAGCGCGTCACCAATGGCGAAACCGCTAGGCGAGCGCCCTCGGACAAGAAGCGAGGAAGAATTGTCGCGAAAGGTGGCGCGGGTGCGGCGCTAAAGGTCGCCAGCGACCTCTCCATCATCCTGGCGTACGCCGTCGAACTCGGCATCCTACCAACCAATCCCGTCACGGGGGCGCGCAAGCCGAAGGCTGGCAAACGGCATTCTTACCTAACCGCCGAGCAAGTGGCCGCTCTCGCCAAAGCTTTGAGTGAGATGGAAGCGGCCGGAACCAACAAGGCTGGCTTGGATCTTATCCGCCTACTCTTGCTTACCGGGGCTCGCCCCTCCGAGATTGAATCGCTTCGCTGGGAAGAAGTGGATTTAGAGAACGCCTGCCTAAGGTTGTCGAAGACAAAGACCGGCTATTCGCGTCGTCCTCTGTCGCGACAAGCAATCGAGCTCATCAAAGCCCAGCCGCGAACTGACAGTCCCTACGTCTTCCCTGCCACCCGAGGTGAAGGCAATTTTGTAGGATCGAAGAAACTCTGGAACGAGGCGCGGACCAGAGCAAAACTCCCCCACGTTGTCCGGTACGATGCGCGGCACATGGTCGCGACTCTCGCACTGTCTTCAGGTCACGACATTGCGGCGGTTTCAGCGCTGATGGGACATGCTGGCCCGAGAACTACACTGGCAGTTTATGCCCACGTGCTCGACAATAATTCGACACGAGCAGCCGACGATGTCGCTGATCGAGTTGCGGCGACCATGAACGTTGTTTCTACCGATCAGAGCGCGCGCGCCGACGAAGAAGCTGCCTAGTCGCCGCTGGCCGGTGAGGATTTGTCGCCGTCCACTGTATATACTCCAACCATCGGCGCGGTGTCGGTGGTTGGAGCCCCGATGCGCAAGATTCTCACCCGGCGCGAAGCAGCAGCATTTCTCACGGAGCATGGCTGGCCCTGCTCCGTGAAGACGCTCGAGACCTATGCTTCGCGTGGTGGCGATGCGCCTCCGTATCATAAATGCGGGCGGCGCGTGGTCCACTTTGAGGATGAGCTTCGGGCGTGGCTTGAAGCGCGCATGCGGGGACCATTCACAAGCACGTCGAACTATCGCTCGACATGAAGGAAGAACCCCATGACGACTAGCATCAAGAACTTTGTGAGCCTCGGTGAAGCCACTAGATTGCCGGAAGCCCAGCGCCTATTTGCGGGTGGCACATCGCAGTTGGCGACCCAGCTGAGCAGCAAGAACCCACCACCCATCTGCACTATCGGTGACGAAGTGCGAATCTGGATTCCCGATTTTCTTGCTTGGCTTCCGACCTACCTCGAAGACATTCGACGCGCTCAGGTGCCAAGCAAACCGCGAGCGCAACGTCGCAGACGCCCTCGTGTCGGGGCAATCACGCCCGAAGAAGTTATCACGATGACCGCCGCATCTGAGCCCAATTCAAATGCGCGGTCTGACGTGGCGAACGATCAGGCCACGGTGCTTGAACTCGCGAGTTGACGCCCACTGAGGGTGTGGTTCTACTTGAGGGGCGGGGATTTTCCTCGTCCCTCAATGGAGCGACATCATGTCAGACCAAGAGGGTGCATCACGCGAGCAAGGCTTTGTCTTCTTGCCTGCGATTAGCGGCGAAGGCGTGCTTGTACGCCGATCGCAAATCATCGGCGCTCGGCCCAACGGACATGAGGGCGCAATCGTTTACGCAAACGGTTCCGGCCCCAGTCTCTACACCTCTCTCACAACGCGCCAGATCGCCGACCTCGTCGGCGCTCAGGTTGTGAAACCGTAGTGACGACAATTACGACGACCCGAGAAATCGGGTCGTCGTTTAACCCCGAGCATAAAAATGGCCGATACCCCTTCGGACGAAGTCCTTTGCTGGGCTGATGTCCAGACACCGTCATTTGAGAGTGAAGCGCCCCCACGTAGCGCCTATCTCACAGACACGTTCGCGATGAGCGTTGCGCTACCAGACACTCACACAGAATGGTGGGTGCGCGATACGGAGCAGCCTCACCTACACCTTCGTCTACGAGGCACGAGCAAGCGATACTATTTTCGCGCAAAGGCGCTCGATGAATGGGAAAAGCCCAAGAAGGAACCTATCGGGCTTGTGGGAGAAATCTCCTGCAGCGATGCGCGGCTCAAAGCATCAGAACTGTCTCGCTTGAGGCACTTGGGCGTGACGTTGCCAAGCGAGACGGGCTTGACACCCATAAGCGTTGCCGACGCGTATGAAAAATATGCCCGACCCTTTGCCCCAAGCAAGCACTGGCAACGAGATGACGCGCTCATGCGGCGCTTCGTCATTCCGTCCATTGGGTCAAAGCGGCTGAGCACACTTGGACGATCTGACTTCGTTGCGTGTCTCACCCCGGCCGCCCTACAGGGCCGGACCCCAGTTACTGTGCTTCACAAAAGACTGCGCGCTTTCCTCTATTGGGCGACGGAGCGCAACTTCACTCACGCTAATCCCCTCGCCCGATCAGCGCCCCCTGTAGCCCCACGGCGCAAGCAGGTGCTCCTGCATGCCAAAACGCTTGGCCAGATATACGCCGCGTCCAGAGAGATGAGCTGGCCTTGGTCCGGCATGATTGGCCTACTCTTCTTGGCTCAGTTGAACGTGAGCGCGGCGCGACATGTACGTGTCCATGACGTGAATTGGACCGACGAGACGATTTGCCCGCCTAGCTGCGACCGCTCCAACACATCGCATTGGGAAGCTCTCAGTCAAATGGCTGTGCATGCAATTGCGCCGGGTCGTGACGCGAAAGAATGGTTGTTCCAATCCCCCGTCTCCGGCGGACCTTATGACCTACGCGGCAACATTCGCCGCGAACTGCAAGAGTGCTCTGGTACGTCTACCCACTGGACATGGAGCGATCTCGTCCGATCGATCCGAGCAGCGTTCGACGCCTTCAAGAATCAGCGTGCGCCAGCGGGCGACAATATCGAAGCTCAGCGACAGCTTCAGAATGCGTGGGTCGAAGAACTCTTGCGTCTCAACGATGAATGCCTCCGGTCCTTCAACCCGACTATCGACGACGAGCTTGAGCTTTGACGAATCCGGGTCTTCCAAAAACTTGCCACAGCTTGGCGCGGCGCATTCTCCTCCACACAGGGAGTCGCAACACCTTGGGCGTCATTTCAGGTCATGAAATGCGCAGGCCGCTCGCGAAGCAGTGCGGCCGGAGCAAACCCGCAGTTCCAACGACACAGATGAAACGGGCGGTGCAATCCGCACGAAATGACCGCAACGGGGGCGAGTCGAAAACCCAACACGACTCTCTCGACTCGGCTCTATTCGGGCAAAGGACCGGGCCCTATTCCCGCCCGCTCGGCGCGCAGATCGAAAATTTTCCGGGACACTTAGGGCGACCCCGAAATCCCAGCGGTCAGATTTCGATCCGCTTCGGCATGCGCTTAACGGCTTCCGCAAACAGCTCGACGGGATCGCGCCGGAGCGCCCGCGCGATAGCGCAGAACTCCGCCACATCGAGACGGCGCACCTTGCGTTCGTACTTTGACACGAAGGGCTGCGGTTTGCCGAGACGCTCCGCTAACTCCGCCTGGGTGAGACTCGCGTCGTCACGCGCGGCGATCAGGGTGTCGACCGCATACCCATAAGCATCAGTGAACGTGGACTTCGGCATCGCCGCCGCTCCCCAAAGGAGCGATGGCCTTGATACCAAGACCGAATAATACGAATTTGGACTATCGGAGGGTGCATCGATGGCGGATCAGAACGCGCAGCAAAAGGTCGGGGTACTTCTGGGAGTGGGAATATTCCTGCTGCCAATAGTCTTTGTCTGGGCGCTTCTCAGACGTGGTCATTCCACGCTCGCGCGCGCCCTTGGCTTTGGCTGGCTCGCCCTCGGCATAGTGGTCGTGTTCGCCGCGTCTCAGAGCAATCCAAGTCCGAGCCGTGACCCAGTTTCGATTGAGGTTGCGGAGGAAGTGTCGAGCGCGCCTACTCGAACCGCCTACGTCGAACCCCTGGAGACAGAGGAGCGGTCCGCTCCGGATGGGCCGGTGGTCAACCGCATCTACCGAGGACAACGCCTCGATATCTACGCTGTCGAAGGCGACTGGGCTCGTGTCACCGCTCCGAACCTCGATCCGCGCTGGGTCAGGCTTTCCCATCTGACCGATACAATGCCCGCCGAGGGCGATCGATCTGCCACGGCGAGCGACCCTCGCCTCGCGGCGCTACCGGGCGTGGGAGACTACGGCCACACCGAAGCCGATGTTGAGGCGCTTCGCGCTGGAGCTTTGCAGCTTCTCAACTCGGGCCAATGCACGCGCATCGACGATGCCAACAAGAGCGTCAACGTAGCCGGCGTTTACTTCATCAACTGTGGTGAGAACACCAACCGCTTCTTCCGAATGCAGGACGGCGAGCCGCGCTTCTGCGGCCGGAGCGCGGACGCGTGCTAGCCTAGCGTGAATACTCAGCAGCAAAGGTATGAGGACTCATATCCTGGCGCTCCAATCTCTTTGCGGGCTCGAGATGCATCGCCGGGACTGATGACAGGCAAGCTCGCGCCAAGAACCATTGATCAGCATCGAAATCGTGAAGGCTCTGAAGCTAACGATAATCGGAAGTGAAAAGAGGAAAAGAACAGCATCAATCTATAGACTGATAGAGCTATCTCATACTTGGGATCAACTTGGGACCGGGGGCACTACTCTAGGGTTGCGCTCCCGGTCTTTTGCCGCCCAATATATGCACAGGGTACGAGCAGTGAGGCTCCGGGCGGAAGATCGATGGATAAGAGGTCGCTCACAGAGCGTGACATCTGCTCGAAATTCATAACCCCTAACGTCATCGCCGCTGGCTGGGACGATCAGCTTCAAATCCGCGAGGAAGTGAGCTTCACGAAAGGCCGCATCATTGTGCGGGGAAAGCTCGTCACCCGGGGCAAAGCCAAGCGCGCCGACTACATCCTCTACTACAAGCCCAACATCCCGATCGCGATCATCGAGGCGAAGGACAACACCCACAGCGTCGGCGATGGGATGCAGCAGGCGCTTGAGTATGCCGAGACCCTCGACATCCCCTTCGTCTTTTCAAGCAACGGCGACGGCTTCCTATTTCACGACCGCACCGGGTTCAGCCCTACAAAGGAAGCGAACATCGCTTTGGACGCCTTCCCGTCCCCAGCAGAGCTTTGGGCGCGTTACCGGCAGTGGAAGAATCTCGGAGCCGACGCCGAGAAGATTGTCCTTCAGGACTATTATGACGACGGCAGCGGCAAGGCCCCGCGCTACTACCAGGTCAACGCCATCAACGCGACGGTGGAGGCTATCGCCAAGGGTCAGAACCGCGCCTTGCTCGTCATGGCAACGGGTACAGGCAAGACCTACACAGCGTTCCAAATCATCTGGCGTCTATGGAAAGCGAAGCAGAAGAAGCGCGTCCTTTTCCTCGCTGACCGCAACGTCCTCGTCGATCAGACGATGGTCAACGACTTCCGGCCCTTCGGCCCAGCGATGGCGAAACTCAGCACTAAGTCCGGCACCATCGAGCGTGCTGACGGCTCGACAGTCGAACTCGCCACGGCGATCGACAATCAGCGCCGCGTCGATACCGCTTACGAGATTTATCTCGGCCTCTATCAAGCGCTGACCGGCCCCGAAGAACGCAAGAAGCTCTACAAGCAATTCTCGCCCGGCTTCTTCGACCTCATCGTTATCGACGAATGCCATCGCGGCAGCGCCGCCGAAGATGCGGCGTGGCGCGAAATTCTCGACTACTTCTCAGCGGCGACGCAGATCGGGCTGACCGCGACCCCAAAGGAAACGGCGTACGCCTCGAACATCAATTATTTCGGGGCTCCCGTTTATTCCTACTCATTGCGCCAAGGCATTCGCGACGGCTTCCTCGCGCCCTACAAGGTCGTTCGGGTCCACATCAATGTTGATATCGAGGGTTATCGCCCCGAAGCCGGCGCGGTCGATCGCGACGGCGAGGAGATCGAGGATCGCATCTACAATCAGCGCGACTTCGATCGCACCTTAGTTCTCGACGACAGAACCAAGATCGTCGCCAAGAAGGTCTCCGACTTCCTCAAGGAAAGCGGCGATCGATTCCAAAAGACGATCGTCTTCTGCGTCGATGAGGAGCACGCGGCGCGGATGCGCCAAGCGCTGATCAACGAGAACAAGGACCTCGTCGATCAAAACCATCGCTATGTCATGCGCATCACAAGCAGCGACACCGAAGGCCAGGCGCAGCTCGGTAACTTTATCGACCCCGAGTCGAAGTACCCGGTCATCGTCACCACCTCACGCCTCCTATCAACGGGAGTGGACGCACAGACCTGCCGCGTTATCGCCATCGATCGCGCCGTTGGCTCTATGACTGAGTTTAAGCAGATCGTGGGTCGTGGCACGCGAGTCCACGAGGATACGCGCAAGTTCTACTTCACGCTGCTCGACTTCAGGGGTGCGACCAACCACTTCGCCGATCCCACGTTCGATGGCGACCCTGTGCAAATCTACGAGCCAGGCGACAACGATCCCGTTGCGCCACCGGAAGACGCCCCGATCGTCAACGACGAGGACGATCCTATTCCGGCTCGCCCGGACCTGGACGAAATAGTCCTCGACGCGCCGGAGCCTCCAGACATCGACTTCGGCGGTGGCGTTCAAGAGCGGCGCAAGATCTACGTTGACGGCGTCGATGCCCAGATCGTCGGCGAGCGCGTCCAATACCTCGATGAGCATGGTCGGCTTGTCACCGAGAGCTTGCGCGACTTCACGCGCAAGGCCTTGAAACGACACTTCGCGTCGCTCGACGACTTCCTGAGACGCTGGAAGTCCACCGAACGCAAGCAAGCCATCATTGACGAACTGAGCGAGGAAGGACTGACTCTTGAGGTGCTCGCCGATGAGACGGGCAAGAACCTCGATCCGTTCGATCTCATCTGTCACATCGCCTTCGATCGGCCGCCTCTCACGCGCAAAGAGCGCGCCGAGAGCGTTCGTAAGCGAGACTTCTTCACACGCTACGGCGATCAAGCGCGAGCGGTCCTCAGCGCCTTGCTTCAAAAGTACCAAGACGAAGGCGTTCTCAATCTGGACGACGCCAACGTCCTGAAGATTCCGCCGATCTCCTTTCTCGGCACGCCCGTTCAGCTCATTGGCGCATTTGGCGGCATTGAAAAATTCGAGGCTGCCGCGCATGAGCTTCAGGAAGCGATCTACAACGAGGGGAATCAGTAGCTTTGTCCGTTCGCACTACCGTCAAATCCATCCAAGATATCATGCGCCAAGACAGTGGCGTTGATGGTGACGCGCAGCGCATCTCGCAGCTGTGCTGGATGTTCTTCCTCAAGATCATCGACGACCAGGACAAGGAGCTGGCGCTTCTCGACAAGAC
The DNA here is from genome assembly GCF_004634425.1 of Vitreimonas flagellata. Classification (NCBI taxonomy): domain Bacteria; kingdom Pseudomonadati; phylum Pseudomonadota; class Alphaproteobacteria; order Hyphomonadales; family Hyphomonadaceae; genus Vitreimonas; species Vitreimonas flagellata. Next base: position 767,105 of record NZ_SBJL01000002.1, read on the forward strand.
CTATCGTTCGCCGATCCCTGCCGAACTCCAATGGCGGGCCTGGGCTGCAAATCCCGAAGGCATAACAGGCGAAGAGCTACTCACATTCATCAACGGCGAGCTATTCCCGAAGCTCAAGAACCTCACGCAGTCCGGCAAAGGCGGCGATCGCCGCCGCGTCGTGCGCGATGTGTTCGAGGACGCATTCAACTACATGAAGTCCGGCCAGTTGATGCGGCAGGTGGTCAACAAGATCAACGCCATCGACTTCAACAATCTCTCAGAGCGCCAGCACTTCGGTGACATCTACGAGCAGATTCTCAACGACCTGCAGAGCGCGGGCAATGCGGGCGAATACTACACGCCGCGCGCCGTGACGGCCTTCATGGCAGATCGGATCGATCCAAAGCCCGGCGAGATTCTTCTCGACCCCGCCTGCGGCACTGGCGGCTTTCTCACCTGCGCCATCCGGCAGATGCGCGATCGATATGTGAAGCGCCCTGAGGATGAGGCGAAGATGCAGGCGGGCTTACGCGCCGTCGAGAAGAAGCAGCTTCCGCACATGCTGTGCGTCACGAACATGCTGCTGCACAACATCGAGAACCCGAGCTTTGTCCGGCACGACAACACGCTCGCCCGCCCCTACATCGGCTACACGCAGAGCGACCGCGTCGATGTGGTACTCACGAACCCGCCCTTTGGCGGACGTGAGGAAGACGGCATCGAGTCCAACTTCCCGCAGCAATTTCGAACCAAGGAAACCGCCGATCTCTTCTTGGCGCTTATCGTGCGCCTATTGAAGCCAGGCGGGCGCGCAGCGGTGGTGCTTCCGGACGGCACGCTCTTTGGCGAAGGCGTAAAGACACGGCTCAAGGAACACCTGATGGAGGAGTGCAATCTCCACACCATCGTTCGCCTGCCCAACTCGGTGTTCAAGCCTTACGCTTCAATCGGCACCAACCTCCTCTTCTTCGAGAAAGGCGAACCGACCAAAGACATTTGGTTCTACGAACATCGCGTGCCCGAGAGTCAGAAAGCCTATTCGATGACGAAGCCGATCCGCTTCGAGCATCTCCAGCCCTGCATCGACTGGTGGGGCGGCAAAGAGCGCAAAGGCCGCGAAGAGGGGCCGCAAGCTTGGCGCGTCACTGCCAACGAGGTGAAGTCGCGTAGCTACAATCTCGACTTTAAGAACCCCCACGCCATAGCCGACGATCACGGCGACCCGGAGGTGCTACTGACGGACCTCGACGCGGCAGAGCGGGACGCCGCGAGCTTGCGCGACCAATTGAAGGCGATCCTCGCCGAGGCGCTCGTCCGATGAACGCGGAGCGCCTGCTTCAGCACTATGAGCGATTGGCGGACGCGCCAGAGGCGATCGAACGGCTGCGTCGCTTCATTCTTGATCTGGCCGTACGCGGCAAACTTGCGCCGCAGAACCCGAACGACGAACCGGCAAGAGACTACAAGACTTCAGATCATCTCGGTGCGCCGCTTGAGTTACCGGGAAACTGGCAGTGGACTGAAATCGGCGAGCAGTTGGAGCTCCTCAATGGTATGGCTTTCAAGCCAACCGATTGGGCAAAGGCGGGATTACGCATCGTCCGAATCCAAAATCTGAACAATGCGGAAGCACCTTTCAACTTCTGCAGTCCTGACATGGCGCGCGAACGGTCCCTAATCGACAACGGTTCATTCCTGATAAGCTGGTCTGGAACGCCGGGTACATCATTCGGTGCATTCATTTGGGACCGCGGCCCTGCAGTTCTGAACCAGCATATATTTCGCTGTGACTTCAAGACGAAGGCGTTTTTCCCGCCATTCTTGCGCCTCGCGATCAACGGACGCCTCGACGAAATGATCGCCAAGGCACACGGCGGCGTGGGCCTTCAGCACATCACAAAAGGCAAACTCGAAGCACTGCTCATTCCTCTTCCGCCGCTCGCCGAGCAGCACCGCATCGTGGCCAAGGTCGATGAATTGATGGGCCTCTGCGATCGGCTGGACGCGGCGCGGCATACACGCGAAGCAACACGCGACCGACTTGCAGCGGCGAGCCTCGCCCGCCTCAACACACCCCATCCCGATACCTTTCATGCTGACGCTCGTTTCGCGCTCGACGCGCTCCCCGCCCTCACCACGCGCCCCGACCAGATCAAGCAACTCCGCCAAACCATCCTAAACCTCGCCGTGCGCGGAAAACTCGTGCCGCAAGACCCGAACGACGAGCCGATTACAACGACGCTGAGCAACGCGATGGCCCGTCGCGCGGCGCTTGTGAAGGCGAAAAAAGTCCGCGCCAAAAAACTTGATGGTTATGGTGGCCTGGAAGCGGACCCCAACCTGCCGTCGAGTTGGGTGACCGAGCGACTTGGAAATCTCGTCGACCCCGAGAATACGATTTCCTACGGCGTGTTGGTGCCAGGGGAAGAAGTGCCCGATGGAGTGCCGTTTGTTCGGGCGCAAGATTTAGCTCTTTCTGGCCATCCCGAACGACCGAACAAAACGATCGCTCCTGAAGTTGAACAGGCCTATGCGCGGACAAGGCTGCGAGGAGGTGAAATTCTTGTTTGCGTAGTCGGAAGTATTGGCAAGCTTGGGGTCGTTCCGCAGTCGTGGGCTGGTGCAAACATTGCCCGTGCGGTCGCGCGAATTTCACCGATATCCGAGATCTTAAGAGAATATCTGCTCATCGTTTTGCGCAGCGACCCCGCGCAAACCTACTTCAGCGAAGCAACGAGAACCCTCGCGCAGCCAACACTCAATGTTGGTCTTATCGAGCAAACACCGATTCCGCTTCCGCCGCTTGCCGAACAGCGCCGCATCGTTGCCAGAGTCGACGCACTCATGACTCTCTGCGACCAGTTGGAGGCGAGCCTTACCACCGCCGCCAAAAAACGCGGTCGCTTGCTCGATGCACTGCTCGCGGAGGCTCTCACGCCCTCTGAGGCAATTCGTTTGGAGGCTGCCGAATGACCGCTGTCTCGCACTTCCAACGCTTCTCGCAGCGCGAGAACCACGCCACCAACAACACACTGCTGGTGCTGCGGCACCTCTACCAAGTCTCGCCGGCAAAGCTTCAGGCGGTTCTGAACACACTCCTCGAAGACACGCAGATCGCCATAGGCGTTCAATTCGATCAGCAAGTGAAGGGATCGCAAAGCGTTCCAGACGCGCACATCTATCAGACGCCGTGGCGCATCTATGTCGAGACCAAACTGGGCGCGTCACTCGATGCGGATCAAATCGAACGCCACATCAACAGCATCGCCGCGACACAAGACGGTGTCACGGTTCTACTTGGCCTGACTTCGGGCAGTGTCGAACCCATTCAAGCCGAACGCCTCGCCGCCACCGCGCGCGAGAAGAACGTCACTTTCAAGTGGGTCACATTCGTTGATCTCGCCGACGCTCTGCAAAGCCAGTGCGCCGAGTACGAGACAGCGCTCTCCGCGATCGTCACGGATTACGTCGACTATCTACGTGGCGAAGGCCTCTTGGAATCGCGAGACGATTGGCTTCTCGTCGTCCCCTGTGGCCAGTCCTACGAAGAGAACAAGCGCTTCGGCCTCTACTACGACGCCGTGAACCGCCCCTCACGAAGCGGCTGCCGATATCTCGGCATCTACAAGAACCGCACTGTCTCTCTTATCGGCGATATCGTCGCCGTCATCGTGTGCTCCTACCAAGACGGCAAAGCCGCCCCGCAAGGTCCCGCCGAGTTCGGCGAAATCACCGAAGAGCGCCTAGCCCGGATCACAGCCGTGATCGAAGCCACGAGCTATTACGATCTGAAAGGCACCACGCAGCGCTACTTCGTGACAGACGGCCTGCACGAGACCGAAATCCGCAAGTCCACCAAGGGCGGCATCCAAGGCGCGCTTTATCTCAAGATCGACGCGCTTCTCGGAACTCGTCGGAACAGGGCGGCACCTTTAGCCGATCTCGCATCACAACTGGCCGGCACCACATTTCCAACTCGGGCGTAAACGACGAACGACGCCTCGGTTTCCCGAGACGCCGCCGCCGTCAGTCCCTACTCAGGGACCAAGATCGGAAAAGCCTTCAGGCCGAACTGGTACGCGTAAACTACACGCCCATTTCGGTCCCGCCTCCAGGGCCGGAATATGTACCGGTACCCTGGCGGTGGCTTTGGCAAAGCACGCTTGTGCATTGCGACCTCCGTCGCGGCGATGTTTCACCTTGCCTTAAGCTGCCTGCGCCACTATTTTGCTCGTTCTCAACTAAGCAATCAGTGGTTAAGCATCGGCTCGGCGTCTCGTGCCAGCAAGCCTTAACCCAGCACGAAATTCCTAGAGCGGCACCAGACGGTCAGGTCTTGGGGCCGCTTATTTGTTTAGAGCGCATCCCTCCGCCTATACTTGTCGAGCATGACCTCCGCTGCATGCTCGGTAATTCCAAACGCTTCAGCAGCACTTGCTGGCTCCTGAAATCTCGTAGCGTGTCGGCGCGGCAATAAGAGTGCGCCGGCGAATGTATCCGCCTGCCACTCGGAGTCCGTGTAGATCTTGTCTTCCGGCGCAGATGCGCGGGCCATCGGAATGTGGCGATGCATCAAGTAATGGCCGAGTTCGTGGCATGCCGTGAAGCGATCGCGCCCGCGCCTATCCCAAGCTCGCTCATAGACGTCCTGCCGCAAGATCAGGCCATCAAGTCCGGCCATGACACGTCCCTCGTCGCCGTCCATTTCGTCTGCGTCCCAGACGTCAAAACAAAACTCAGGAAAGAACCGCTGCATCCGAAATTCGAGCACGTCCATGACGGGAAATTCGAGTTCATCGTCCGCAACGAAGGCAGATCGAATTTTGTCGGCGTAGTCCCACAAAGTGAGCGTCGTGTGAGCTGGAACGCGAATACCCCGTCGCCTACGGAGAAATGGCGTTTCTCCCGAGCACGACTTGAAGACTTTCTTCTTCAGCTCATCGATTACGTCCTGCGGAAGTTCATCGACCTTTCGCGCGAATGCCGCGACCAATTCTCGGTTCTCGTCCGAGACCTCATCGAGCTTCACTTCCTTTTTCGTGCGGTCTAGCGCTCGACGAAGGCTCTCCACTTCAGGAACTGCCAAGCCGTACTCATTCACGATGTTCGCGAAGAAGGCGGGAGGTACTGACTTGCGACCCGTCTCTACGGCGGAAAGAAATGCCGACGAACAACCGAGGGTCTTCGCCATGTCGAGCAAGCGAAGTCCGCGCTCTATCCGCAGCGCCCGGAGAGCTTGGCCAAAGGGCGTGAGCTTCATCTCTGCCTCCTATCCTGCCTAGCCAGTTAACCTTGCCGCGCGAAAAATCAACCTCTGAGGTTCATTTATCATCGCGACAGGTTAACGACAACTAAATGTATGATGACTCTTCGGCAACATCACAACATCCAGTGTTTGGGGCTGTTGTCGTTGATCGAGCCTCGGCGATCCCGGCGCGTGGCTACACGGTGGCTACATGGCGCGCATGCAGTTCAGCGGGGCCTGTCGGCCACCGCTTAACCACATGATTTTATTTAGTAAATGGAGCGGGCGAGGCGATTCGAACGCCCGACCCCAACCTTGGCAAGGTTGTGCTCTACCCCTGAGCTACGCCCGCATCCTGGGTAACAGGGACCGAAGGCCCCGCTGAGGGGCGGTCATATCGCAGAGGCGCGGCCCGGACGCAAGGGGCCTTCCGCTTTTGCCAGGTGGGTTTGCAGGGGCCTTGTTACACGGGTTTGGCCGCGCCCCAATTATTGAACCCAGCCCAGCGAGGCGAGCGGGGCAAATACATGGTTTCCAGCTCCTCGATCACGAAACCCGCGGCCGTCACAATCGCCGGAATATCCCGCGTCAGGTGACAGCCGCCGGCTATGGGCTTCCAGACCGGCTCGATCCGACGCTGCCAGCGCCGCACGCCTTCGTCCGGCGCGATCCCGTGTTCGCAAAACAGCAATTGCCCGCCGGGCTTCAGCGCGCGACGCGCGCCTTCGAGGGCAGCGACCGCATCTGGGATGGTGCAAAGCGAATAGGTGACGAGCACGGTATCGACGCTCGCGGCCGGCAAAGACAGATTCTCCGCCGTCTCCGCTAGCACCTCGATCGGAAACGGCGCCTGCGCGGCTTTGCTGCGTGCTGCAGCGAGCATGCCTTCGCTCGGTTCGAGTGCGTAAAGCTTGCGAACTTTGCTGGCGTCATAGTGCGGAATGTTGAGCCCCGAGCCGAAGCCCAATTCTAACACGACGCCTTCCGCACGCGGTACGATCTTGGCGCGCTGCCGACGAATGGGTCTGCACCCACACGCCGCGCCAATCATCAAAGGCAGCACATGACGTTCGTAGAAACTCATGGCGTTGACCCACAAAGCGGCTCAAGCGGACAGAACCCGCCCGCGCGGTCTTGCATCGATGGATTAGGTTCTTCGAGCATGCCCCAAGTTTGTGGGAGACAAACGCCTTCAAAACGATCGCTTTCGTCGAACCGAACACCCACGTCGTCAATCCAAAGCAGACCGTCCTTGTCGTATGGATTGGAATTGGCGTCTCGTGAGACAGCCCACGCCGAGACCTCAGCGCGATCTGGCGATGGGTTTGATGGGCAGAAATGCGCGCGTATCGCCCGCAGGCTTTCGCGCTCCGCACTCAGGTATCGGAACGTTGAACCCGTATCAGACGCGAGCACGGCTTCGCTGAGAACCTGCGTGCCCCAGCCGATCGCGAGTCCAACATTCGCCAGCAGCGACGCGATCAACGCGACATGCAGCCAGCGTATGCGCATCTTATTCGCCCGGCTCCGCCTTGCGCGGCGGCTTTAGGCGACGGCGATTGACGTGGCTATCCGGCGCCAAATGGCCTTCCGGCGTGCGGCCGCGGAAATAATCGCGCTGCCAGCCATTCTTCACGGCTTCGGCGTCCTTGTCGGCGAGCTTGTCGAGGAAGTTGGTGCGGCTCGCGCCCCACGCATCGTATTGGCGCTTCAAATCCGGATCGTCGTGGATCGATTTGATGATCGGCTGCACCTCATCCATCTGCTCGTGCGGGATCGGATAGATGAAGCAGAACGGCTCGCCCTTCTTAAACGAGATCATGCCGGGGCGCGTGAAGCGCCAATTCATTGTGAAGGGAAACGGCAGCCAATAGGTCTCAACCACACCGGCGAGCGGCTGGATGCCGTCTTTGATGTGATTGGGCGGACCACCGCACCACAAATCCCAGCCGGGCTCGGTGCGGAAAAGATAGCCGGTGTGGAATGTCAGCACGCCGCCGGAGAAGTGGGACACCGCCCAGCGATCGAGCAAAGCTTTCGGCGTGTCGCCATCGGGATCGAGGCGAATGTCTTCGGTGCGCGGACCGCCCGTCCACGTCGCGGTGAAGCTCACCGGCGAGAGCAATGCCCAGCCCGTCGTGTTCGCCACCACCAGCGGCAGACAGCGATACGGGTGGCGATCGGAGAAGCGATCCATCCATTCGCGGTCGGGCGACCCAGGCACGAGCTCCGCCGGTTGCGGATCGACTTGATAACAGGTGAGTTTCATCTCCTCCCTCCTAGACGCACGCGCCCCCATGCGCCAAGGGGAGGCGATGACGCCCGCCACCGAAGAAGACCTGTTTGCCCGCTTCGATGCGCTGGGCATCAAGCACGCGACCACCCGTCACCGCCCCGTCTTCACCGTAGAGGAAGGCGCGGACCTCAAGGCGCAAATGCCCGGCGGTCATTCCAAGAATTTGTTCTTGAAGGACAAGAAGGGCGCGATCTTCCTGCTCTGCGCGCTGGGCGAGACGGTGATCGATCTGAATGCTGTGTCCAAAGTGCTGGGCGCGGGGCGGTTCAGTTTTGGCTCGGCCGAGCGGCTGAAAGAGTATTTGGGCGTCGAGCCCGGTTCGGTGACGATCTTTGCACTGATCAACGACCCCGAGCGCCGCGTCACCCTGGTTTTGGACGAGGGCCTGCTGGCGCACGACCCGGTCAATTTCCACCCGCTCAAGAACGACGCCACCACCGCCATCAGCCCCGCCGATTTGCTCAAATTCATCGCCGCCCTCGGCCGCGAGCCGATCCGGCTCAGCTTTGGTCCGAACGGTGTTCCGACCCGCGTCGCCGGCTAGAATTGAACCCGCATCGCTTTCAGCCCATGTAGGGGTCTGAAGTTCAGAGGTTCGCATGACTTTTTACATGGATGGCGCGGCGCCGCCGGCAAATGATCTCGTCAAGGACGGCTCCGACCAGGGCTTCATGGCCGACGTGGTGGAAGCCTCGCGCGAAGTGCCGGTCATCGTCGATTTCTGGGCGCCCTGGTGCGGGCCCTGCAAAACGCTCGGGCCGCCGCTGGAGAAGGCCGTGCGCAATGCGGGCGGCGCGGTGAAGCTGGTGAAGATCAATATCGACGAGAACCCCGGCGTCGCCGGCCAACTCGGCGTGCGCTCGATCCCGGCTGTGTACGCGTTCGACCAAGGTCGCCCGGTCGATGGCTTCATGGGCGCGATCCCGGAAAGCCAGATCAAACTCTTCGTCGAGCGCCTCACCGGCGCCGACATGAGTGCCGAAATCGAGCCGTTGCTGGAGCAAGCCGCGGAATCATTGAAACTCGGCGACATCGGCGGCGCGGCGCAGGGCTATACCGCCGTGCTGCAACTCGATCCGGCGAACGTGCGCGCCATCACTGGCATGGCGCGCCTTGCGCTGTCGCAAGATGACGCTGCGCAAGCCGAGGAAATCCTGGCGCACGTGCCGCCGGAAAAAGCGAATGATCCAGAAGTGCTGGGCGTGCGCGCCCTGCTCGAACTCGCCGCCAATGCTAGCGACGCGGGCGATAGCGACGAGCTGTCGAGCGCCGTCGCCGCCAACCCGGACGATCTCCAAGCGCGCTTCAATCTCGCCGAAGCGCTCTCGGCGCGCGGCGATCTGCAAGGCGCCAGCGATCATCTGCTCGCCATCATCGCCAAGGACCGCGAGTGGAACGAGGACGCTGCGCGCAAGCAGCTCCTGAAAATCTTTGAAGCCGCCGGGCCGATGTCCGACGTGGCCAAGCAGGGACGCCGCAAACTGTCGGCGATTTTGTTCTCGTGAGCGCGTTCGGTTTCCGCAAACCCGAAGACCTGCCGCAGACCTTGGCGCTCTTCCCACTCGACGGCGTCATCCTGTTTCCGCGCAGCGTGATTTCGCTGAACGTGTTCGAACCGCGCTATCTGAACATGGTCGACGACGCTTTGGGCGGTGAGCGCTTGATCGGCATCATCCAGCCCGCGACGGGCCAGGATGGCGAAGCCGTGCCGCATCTGGCGGATGTCGGCACCGTTGGACGCATCACCGCGTTCAATGAAACCGATGACGGCCGCTATCTCATCACGCTGACCGGCGTCTGCCGCTTCGATTTCGAACAAGAAATCGAAGCCGGCACGCCCTATCGCCAGGCTCTGGTGAATTACGAGCCGTTCACCAGCGATTTCCGCCAAGCCAGCGGCGCCGGCATCGATCGTCCTGAGCTGATGAAGTCGCTGAAGACTTACGCGCAGCTGCACGGCTTCCAAGTCGACTGGAACGCGGTGGACGGCGCGCCGACGGAAACCGTGATCAATGTGGCGGCGCAACTTTGCCCGTTCGACGCCGCCGCCAAGCAAGCGCTGCTGGAATCCGTCTCAATCGAGGAGCGCGCGCAAGCTTTGGTGGCGTTGCTCGAATGGGACAGCGCATCCGACGATCAAAGCAAGCGCCCGCTGCAATGACGGACGTCGATCCCAAGCTTCTGGAAGTGCTCGTCTGCCCGCAATCGCGCAAACCGCTGCGCTATGACCGCGAGCGCCAGGAGCTGATCAGCGAAAACGCGCGCCTCGCTTACCCCGTGCGCGATGGCGTGCCGATCATGCTGATCGACGAAGCGCGCGAATTGGACGCCGACGAATGAGCACGCCTTGGCCCACCGACCTGACCTTCGACAGCAAAGCCAAGGCGCTGCACATCAGCTTCGATGACGGCGCGCATTTCGACATTCCGTTCGAATTGCTGCGCATCGAAAGCCCGAGCGCGGAAAACAAGGGCCACGGCCCCAATCCGCCGCCCCCGCCCACCGGCAAAGCCAATGTCGGCGTGGTGCGCGCCGACGCCGTCGGCCGCTACGCCGTGCGCATCAGCTTCGACGACGGCCACGACACCGGGCTTTACTCCTGGGATCTTCTCTACGACCTCGGCCGCACCAAAGATGAGCGGCTTAAAGTTTACCGTGAAACATTGCGCCTGCGCGCGCTGCGGGACGAAGCGTAAGCGCTTCACATCAGAACCATGTGCAATCGCTACGCCGCCGACATTCGCAAAGCCAATCTTGAGGGCGAATACTGGGGCTTCGAGGAATGGAGCGAGACAGGCCAGAACATCGTTCTGGAGGTCTTTCCCGACCGCGTCGGCCCCGTAATCCGCAAGCGCATGGATGGTACGCTGGAATGGGCGGCGATGCGTTGGGGTTTGCCCGGCCCGCCGCAATTCGGCGCGCTGCCCGTCACCAATTTGCGCAATGTCGCCAGCGCGCACTGGCGGCCGCTGCTCGGCGTCGAGCATCGCTGCCTCGTGCCGTTCACCGCCTTCAGCGAGTACGACGATTCCTCGCCCAAGGGCGCGAAGCTGTTGCGCTGGTTCGCGCGACCCGATCGCGGCATGGCGATGTTCGCCGGCATCTGGCGCCAATGGGAGGGCGTGCGCGGCACGAAGAAGGAGCCGATCGAAGGCAAGCATTTGCTCTTCTCGTTCCTCACCACCGAAGCCAACGATCTCGTCCGCCCGATCCACGCCAAGGCGATGCCGCTCGTGCTGACCGATCGCGAACAGCAGGAGGAATGGCTCAACGCCCCCGCCGCCGACATCGCCAAAATCCAAGCGCGCAAATTGCCGGCCGAAGCGCTGCAGCTCATGCGCGACGACGAAACCGAAATGTTCGCCCCGCCGCGGAAGAAGGCGGTGAAGTAAGGGTCGTCAGTCAGGCCTGACTTTTCTGACGATCGCTTCGAGCGCCCATACGATTAGCGCGCACAAGAGTGCGCCCAACAAATAGCCGGCGGCGATACCCCACCATGATCGCGTCTCGACCGCCACCCAAATCCAGGAGAGCGCGCCAATCGGGCCCGCCAAAGTGTACGGCCAATCACGACGAAAATCGTGGAGTGGGCTGATGGCAAAGACCACAAACGCCGCGACCGGATAAAGGAAGATCAGCGCCCATGCCGTCCGGCGATATTTTTGCTGGTCCACGCTGATTCCTTTCGCGTGACTCGCGTCACATCGCTAAGCCCAAGCGCCTAGTACGTTGGCTTCATCGGAACACGGGGTTCCGGGGAGCAAAGCAAATGACCAAGTTTTACAGCCTGATCGCAGCCGCCGCGGTGTTCATGCCCTTCGCGTTCGCCACCGCCACCCAAGCCGCACAAATCGTCGCCTAATCGTCCATGCAAAATCCAGAAAGCTAAAGGGCCCGGAGCGATCCGGGCCTTTTGATTTCTAAGCCGCCAAGCTCTCGCCCCGCAGCAGCTTCGGCAAATCGCCTGCGCCGCCGCCGGCGTATTTCATAAAGAACCGCCGCGCCGGGCCAACAGCATTCACCGCCGCAAGCCCCAAGCCACGCGCTGCGCGCAGCGGCGTGATGTCGTTAGAGAACAGCTTGTCGAAAAACTCCATGCCCAACGCCATCGTCACGTTGTCGAAGCGGCGCCAGCGTTGGTAGCGCTCCAGGATTGACACATCCCCCGCATCGAGCCCCAAGCCCATGCCATCGGCGACGCATTCGGCCAAGGCCGCGCAATCTTTCAAACCTAAATTCAAACCTTGCCCCGCGAGCGGGTGAATGCCGTGCGCGCTATCGCCGGCGAGCGCCACGCGTTGATCAATCATGCGCTCGGCCAATTGCAACGAGAGCGGATAGCCAAAGCGCGGGCCTTCAAGTTTCAACGCGCCGAGGAAATCGCCGAAGCGCAAACGCAGCTCGGCCAAAAAATCCGCTTCCGGCATTTTCAGCAACGCATCAGCGGCCGCGCGCGGCTCGGCCCACACAATGTTCGAGCGCTCGCCCTTCAACGGCAAAATCGCGAACGGCCCATTCGGCAAAAAGAATTCATGCGCCACCGCGTCGTGCGGCTTCTCGTGTTGGATGGTCGCGACGATCGCCGTCACCGGATAATCCCAACCAATGGTGCGAATGCCCATCGCCGGCCGCACGAACGAGCGCCGTCCATCCGCGCCCACCAACAAGGGCGCGCGATATTTCCCGCCGTCCGCCAACGTTGCGGTGACGCCCGCGGGATCGCGCTCGATCGCGCTCACCGACATCGGCTGAATCATTTTGATCGAAGGCCGCGCCTTCACCGCGTTATCGAGCGCCATGCGCACGTGCCGCGCTTCCAGCATCAGCCCAAGCGGCTCATCGTGATCGTGCAATTCGCTGCGATCGAAATGGAGATGCAGCAGCGAGGCCCCGCCCTTGCGCGCAGCCGCGCCCAAGCGGCCGTCCGTCACCATGATCTGCTCGATCGGCTGCGCCACTTGGTCGAGTTCATCGCCCATGCCCAGCGCGCGCCACATCCGGTAGGAGGCGAAGGCGATGGCGAAGGCGCGACCGTCAAACGCCGGGGCCAAGGTGTCCGCCGGCTTCGAGGCGTCGATCACGATCACCGAAACGCCAGCCTGATCCAGCGCCAAGGCCAGCGTTTGCCCCACCAGACCGCCGCCCGAAAGGATCACGTCGGCGTCGAAACCACGTCCATTGCTCATAGCCAACGATAGGCCCGCTGACATTTTTCTGTCGATGCGGCCCTGGCGCGCAAGCGCCAAGCAGGGCGCCTCTTTTTTGTGCGCTCACGCTGCACTGCACTATGGAGAGCTCTTCATACCTTGCTCACCACGCCCAGCGCCCCGCCAATCGCACGGTCCAGATCATCCAGTGGGAGCGGGGTAATGACTGCTAAAGAGAATAGGCTGCGGGCGCTGTGGCGTTCGCTTCAAATAGGGGCGGTTTCGCTCGCCGCTGCGTTCGCGCTGACGGCGATCGCGCCCGACATGGCGTTCGCGCAAGAGGCGCCGGCCGCTGTGGAAGCGGCGCCTGCGCCAGAAGCTGCTGTGGTTGAAGAAGCCGTGGTGGAAGAGGCTGCGGCGACGATCACCGTGCCGGAAGCCAGCGTCGACAAGGGCGACGTGACCTGGATGATGGTCTCCACCGTGCTCGTTCTGCTCATGATTATCCCAGGCCTCGCGCTCTTCTACAGCGGCCTGGTGCGCACCAAAAACGCGCTTTCCGTGCTGATGCAGGTCGGCACCGTGACCGTGATTGGCATGATCCTGTACGCGCTGGTTGGCTACAGCCTGTCGTTCACGACCGGGCCGAGCGCGTTCCTCGACCAATTCATTGGCGGCACGGCGCGCTTCTTCCTGATCGATGGCGCGGACGGTTCGGATCTCTCCGACAATTTGGTCGCCACGTTCTCCACCGGTATTTATCTGCCGGAACTGGTCTTCATCGTCTTCCAAATGACCTTCGCCTGCATCACCGCGGCGCTGGTGCTCGGCGGCTTGGCCGAGCGCGTGAAGTTCATCGGTGTCGTGCTGTTCGCCATCCTGTGGCCGCTGCTCGTCTATTACCCGATGGCGCACATGGTCTGGTGGTGGCCGGGCCCGGATCTGGTTGCGAGCGGCACGCCTGCCGTGGGCGGCTTCATCTGGAATTTCGGCGCGCTTGATTTCGCCGGCGGTACGGTCGTCCACATCAACTCGGGTATCGCGGCTCTTGTCGGCGCGATCGTGATTGGCCGCCGCAACAGCTACAAGAAAGAGCCGATCCCGCCGCACTCGCTGATGATGACGCTGATCGGCACCGGCCTGCTCTGGTTCGGCTGGTTCGGCTTCAACGCCGGCTCGAACCTGGAATCGAATTATTATTCGGTCCTCGCAATGGCCAACACCTTCCTCGCCCCGGCGGCCGCTGGCTTCTCGTGGGTGATGGTTGAGTGGCTGACGAAGGGCAAAGCGAGCCTGCTCGGCCTTTGCTCTGGCATCGTCGCTGGCCTCGTCGCGGTGACGCCGGCTGCGGGCTTCGCTGGCCCGATGGGCGCAACACTTCTCGGCCTCGTTGTCTCTCCGATCTGTTTGTTCGCCTGCTCGGCGCTCAAGAACATGCTCGGCTATGACGACAGCCTGGACGTCTTCGGCATCCACGGCGTAGGCGGCATCGTCGGCGCCATTGGCACGGGCCTTGTTGTCAACCCGGCTTGGGGCGGCGCTGGCGTGGTCGATTACGTCAGCTGCGTCGAAGCAGGCGCTGTGCTCGCGACCTGCCCGGTCGCCGAATACAACCTCGTCGGCCAAGTCACCGCGCAAGCCAAGGGCGTGCTGACCACGCTCGTGTGGTCGGGCGTGGGCTCGCTGATCATCTGGGTTGTCCTTCGCGTGCTGGGTCTGCTGCGCGTTTCGAAGGAAGTCGAACAGGAAGGTCTCGACGTCGCCGAGCACGGCGAGGCCGCCTACCATCCCTAAGCAACGCTCAGGGGTTCTCCTCCTCACTTCGGGCGCGGTTCTTCGGAACCGCGCCCTTTTTGTTTTTACCTTTGTAAACAGCGATTTTTCGCAACCAATATGAACGCGTCCGTAACTCTGTTCGCGCCCGAATCTTCACCCCTCGTTTACCCGAAAGGACAACAGTCCCGAACCGGCACAGGCCACCGAAAGGCGCCCCACTTCCATGACCGACGACGCTTACCACCAAGGGGGAAGAATCCCCTCCGTCGCCAGTTCCTCCGCGGGACGCCTCGCCTTGAAGCGCGCGACAGCCTCCGTGGGTGCGGCCATCCTTGGCGCGTACGGCCTGGGCGCTGTGCTAACCTATTCGCCGGAAGATCCGAGCCTGAACGTCGCCTCGAACGGCGCGACGCATAATCTCTTCGGCGGCGCGGGCGCTGTCGTTGCTGATCTTTCGATTCAAGTGCTTGGCGCTGCAGCGCCGCTCGCGTTCGCGGCGTTGCTTGCGGCCGGTGCGCTGCGCATTGCGCGCCAACAGCTCGTCATGAGCATCGATCGGCGTCGCGTGTTCGCCGCGCTCGCAGGGGTACTGTTGCTTGGCGCTGCTGCCGCCACGATTCCAACGCCGGACGGTTGGCCGCTTTCGGTCGGCTTCGGCGGCATGATGGGCGACGGCGTCGCGGGCTTCATCTCCGGCCTTGCTTCGATGCCGGGCCTGCCATTCCCGCGCGTACTCACAGGTTTGCTCTGCGCCATCGGCGGCATTCTCGCCATCGGCTGGTCTTTCCAAGTGCGCAAGGAAGACGTGAAGAACGCCGCCGCCACCGCGCGTCGCCTCGCGGACGGCGCAGGCCAGCGCGCGCAACGCGCCATCTCCTACGTCTCCGACAAAACCCGGCGCGAAGAAGAACCTCTCGATCCGCGCATGTATGAGCGCGCCGCCAACATCGCGCGCGAAGATCGCGCCCCCGCGCCGGAACAACAACAACCGCAACGCGCCCCGCGTCCCGCACCGCAACGCCCCGCGCCGCGCGCTGAAGCGCCACAACGCGCCGCAGCGCCGCGCGCTGAAGCCGCGCCCAAGCCCAAGCGCCAACAGCGCGAGCAATCGACGTTCAGCTTCGGCCGTCCGTTCGAATTGCCCGACACCGATCTGCTGGCCGAACCAAAGCAGCGCATCACGCAAACCGATGCGCAGACGCTGCACGCGATGAGTCGTCAGCTCGAAGGCGTGCTCGCCGACTTCGGCGTGCAAGGCGAAGTCTTGAGCGCACGCCCCGGCCCCGTCGTAACTTTGTTCGAGTTCGAACCCGCCGCCGGCGTGAAATCCTCACGCGTCATCGGCCTTTCCGACGACATCGCCCGCTCCATGTCCGCGACCGCCGCGCGCGTCGCCGTCATTCCCGGCCGCAACGCCATCGGCATCGAACTCCCGAACGCCAAGCGCGAGACGGTGTATCTCAACTCGCTGCTCAACAGCGCGTCCTTCGTCGGCACGCAAGGCGATCTGCCGCTCGCGCTTGGCGAAACCATCGAAGGCGACCCCTTCGCCGCCGACCTCACGAAGATGCCGCACTTGCTCATCGCCGGCACCACCGGCTCGGGCAAATCGGTCGGCATCAACGCGATGATCCTGTCGCTGCTCTACAAGCACACGCCCGACGAGTGCCGCTTCATCATGATCGACCCGAAGATGCTGGAGCTCAGCGTCTATGAGGGCATCCCGCACCTGCTGCACCCGGTCGTGACTGATCCGAAGAAAGCCGTCGTCGCGCTGAAATGGGTCGTGCGCGAGATGGAGGATCGCTATCGCCGCATGTCGAAGCTCGGCGTGCGCAACATCTCAGGCTACAATGAGCGCGTCTCCGACGCCCTCGAACGCGGCGAGCGCCTGGAGCGCACCGTGCACGCGGGCTTCGACCCCACCAGCGGCGAGCCGATCTACGAAACGCGCGAGCTGCCGCTTGAGCCGATGCCGTACATCGTCGTCGTCATCGACGAAATGGCCGACCTGATGATCACGGCCGGCAAGGAAATCGAAGCCGCCGTGCAGCGTCTCGCGCAAATGGCGCGCGCCGCCGGCATCCACGTCATCATGGCGACGCAACGCCCCTCGGTCGACGTCATCACCGGCACGATCAAAGCCAATTTCCCGACGCGCATCTCCTACCAGGTCACGTCGAAGATCGATTCGCGCACCATATTGGGTGAGCAAGGCGCTGAACAATTGCTCGGCCAAGGCGACCTCTTGTTCATGGCTGGCGGCGGCCGCATCCGCCGTCTGCACGGGCCCTACGTCACTGACGCCGAAGTCGAACGCGTGGTCGACATGCTGAAGGCGCAAGGCGCGCCGCAATATCGCACCGACGTCACGCAGGAGCCGAACGAAAACGCCGGCAGCGACGAGCCCGAATTGTTCGCCGATGGCGAGGGCGGCGGCGACGAATTGCTCGAACGCGCCATCGAGATCGTGCAACGCGACCGCAAGGCCAGCACAAGCTACCTGCAGCGCCGCCTCTCAATCGGCTACAACCGCGCCGCTACGCTGATCGAGCGCATGGAAAAGGCCGGGATCATCTCAACCGCGAACGCGGCCGGTAAGCGCGATATTCTCATCGATGAGCTGGAGGATGAGGATTAGGGGGCGCGAGGAGCTAAGCCCTGTGTCGTGGTCCGTCGATGGCGGGTCGCGGCTGACCCATCGTCCAGGAGGCGAGCGTAGGCAGCTGAAGAAGAGCTACGCTTCATTCAACTCCCCGGCCCAAGCCGGGAAAAACGATCGAACACCGGGGCGCGTGTGAAGCGCGCATCCTCCGCCGCAAGGCGGACACTTTTTTCCACCGCGTGCCAGCACGCGCCCCGCCTCCCTTTTGAGGCAGTAGGCAAGTAGTTTTAGAAAACCGGCGCGAGCCGGCGCTTCGTCGCGCCTATTGCCTGCCTACTCAATCTCCCAATCAATCTCACCGCGCACATCAACCGGCACGCGCTCACACAGCGCCTTGTGCAAGCCCGCTTGCGTCGAGCGGCGCGGCGCGCGGAAGACGTAATCGATGCGGCGCTTGGAGAACGACTTGTCCTCGTTGATGAGCTTGCAGCCGAGTTCGTCGAGCACGGCGCGATACGCAGCCGCCGCTTCCTTCACGCGGCCTTCCGGAATCTCATGCACTTCAAGCTCGCACACAGGATGCCCGTCGAACACATAGATAAGGCCCCATGCCACGACGGCGGCGATCACAGCAAAGTGCGGCATGTTGAGGCCGGCGATCAGCCCGAGCAGCGTGACGATGATGAGCCGGCCCGTGTCGCGCGTGGAGGCGGTGTCGGTGCGAAAGCGCATCAGGCCGCCAAGCCCGAAGATCACGAAGCCGACGACCATGCCGTAGGCCAGCACGATCTCGCCGACGACGGCGCCGACCAGGGCGTACATGATGTACACCTTCGGCATTTCCGCCTCTTCGCGCGTATCAATCGTGCGCGCCGTGGTCGGGTGAAACGCGATCGCCGCGCCCAAAGCTATGGCCAGCGCCAGTGCTGCGATGAATTCCACGATCTGCGGCCCGTCGAGAAAACCGGCCCAGCCGATCGACGGCAGCATCTGCGTCGTGTCTGCAAACATTCCCGTCCCCCGCGAATCTGGTCGTGATAGGATCAAGAACTTGTGTTGGGGCGTTCGCCAAGCCCACTCGCCGCCCGGATGAACCTGACCTGAACCGAAAACGGCATTTCCGGCCAAAGCGAACCCTTTTTTTCGCCATGCGTTTCCGCCACATGACACACATGAACAGACGCCTCGCCCTTCTCGGCCTTTCCGCCCTGGTTTTTGCACCAAACGCGCTCGCCCAAGAGCTGCGCCCGCGCACCAGCGAAGCCGCCACTTTGGTCACGCTCGAAGGCGCCGATCGCGCCGCAGCGCTCGGCCGCGTCAACGCCGCGCTGAACGGCGTGCGCGCGCTGCAGGGCCGTTTTGTACAAACCTCGCCCGGCGGCAGCCGCGCCACCGGCCAATTCTATCTGCAGCGCCCGGGCAAACTGCGCTTCCAGTACGATCCGCCCGCCACGCTTTTGATTGTCTCGGACGGCAGCGTCGTCGCCATGCGCGACACCGCTTTGCGCACCACCGAACGCACGCCGCTGCGCTCCACGCCGCTGCATTTGATCCTGGGCGAGAACATCAATCTTGAGCGTAACGCCCGCATCATTCGCGTCTCGCAAGCTGGCGAATGGACGGTCGTCACCGCGCGCGATCGCACCGGCGAGATGGACGGCGCGCTTTCGCTGCACTTCGACGCCAACACACAATTGCGCTCGTGGGATGTCACCGACGCGACAGGCGCACGCACGCGCGTGACGTTGTCCGACATTACGCAGCCCGCCAGCCTCGACCGTAACCTCTTCCGCCTGGAGGACGTATTGCCCAATCGTCCGCGTCGTTAGGATAAGGCGAGATTGCGGCGGCCAGCCAAATTTGGAGTGATTTGGCAAGAGGTTTCACCAGCTCAGGTCTTGAATTTTTTCTCAACGTGGCGTAGATACATCAGGCACGGTCGCCGCAACATCCCCCTGGATTAGCGTCGTCCCCCCCGCTGACCGATCCAGTAGCGGCGACCGCGACAGCCGGTTTTTCCCCTGCCGGCAAAAATAGCGCCCTCCCTCAAGGCGCAGAGTAAGGCCCGGCGCTGAATGCGTCGGGCCTTCTCGCTTTTGCGGGCCGCCCGCGCCAAACAGGGCCCATGCTGAGAATCGCCACCTGGAACATCAATTCCGTACGCTTGCGCATCCAGATGGTGTGCCGGTTTTTGGGCGAAGCGAAGCCGGACGTTTTGTGCCTGCAGGAAATCAAATGCCGCGACGGCGAATTTCCCGCCAAGGCTTTTAAAGAAGCCGGCTACAAGCACATGCATGTGGTCGGCCAAAAAGGCTGGCATGGCGTGGCCATCGTCTCGAAGCGCAAGATCGAGCCGATCGAAGCGCCGCCGCTGTGCTCCAAGAAGGAAGCGCGCGTCGCCACCGTGCTGATCGACGGCGTTGAGTTGCATAATCTCTACGTGCCCGCCGGCGCCGACGTGCCCGACCCGATCAACAATCCAAAATTCGCGCACAAGCTCGACGTCCTCGACCGCATGAAGCGCGATTACAAAAAGCGGCGCGGCAAGGCGCCGATGATCTTGGTCGGCGATCTGAACGTGGCCCCCGGTGAGAACGACGTGTGGAGCCACAAGCAATTGCTCGATGTCGTAAGCCACACGCCGGGCGAGACCACGCGCTTAGAAGCTGCGCGCGAAGCTGGCGGCTTTGTCGACTTGGCGCGCTACCACAAACCAGACCCGGAGAAGCTCTTCACCTGGTGGAGTTACCGCAGCCCGGATTGGACCAAGAACAATCGCGGCCGCCGCCTCGATCACATCTGGGCCACCGACGACATCGCGCCGACGTCGCAAGCCGACGCCTTCCATATCCACGTACCTTGCCGCTCCTGGGAGCGCCCCAGCGACCACGTCCCGGTGGTAGCTGGCTTGAAACTCTAACGCTTCGTCGCAACCGCCATTGAGCCACCGGTAGCGCGCGTTACGATGCGTGCATCTTTTCTGGGGATCTCAAATGCAACTTTCACGACGCACTCTTCTCGGCGCAGGCGCCGCCGGCGCCGCACTCCTCTCCGGCTGCGCCAGCGCGCCAGCGGCGGAAACCGAGGCCCCCGCCACCCCCAGCGCCCAGCTCACCGCCACCCTCGACCGCACCGTCGCCGCCATCCTCCGCCAATCCCCCGAACGCTGCACCAGCCTCGGCCTTTCGGAAGAACGCGCTGGCTATCGCTTCATCGATAAGCTGAGCTCCTCGAGCAAAGCGTCGGCGCGCGAATATCGCGGCATCATCCAAAACGCGCTGACCGAATTGCGCGCGATCGATCGCAACGCGCTGCCGGCGAACGAGCAAGTGACGCTCGACGTCGTAGTCGCCTCTTATGAAAACAGCTTGGCGACATCGCGCTTCGAAGTCGGCGGCGGCGCTGGCGGGCCGTACATCGTCACACAGCTGACCGGCGCCTATCGAAACACGCCAGATTTCCTCGACAATCAGCACCCCCTGCGCACGCGCGATGAGGTCGATGGCTTCTTTGGCCGCCTCGAAGCTTACGTGCGCAATCTGGACGAAGAGACCGGCATCATCCGCGAAGACGCTGGCGCCGGCGTGATCCCGCCGGATTTCGCGATCGACCGCACACTGACGCAGATGGATGCGTTCACGTCGACGCCCGTCGCGCAGAATCTGCTCGTGCAAACACTCGTGCGTCGCCTGCCGCAAACGGCGGCGCTCACGGATGCTGAGCGCGCGAACTATGTCAGCCGCGCCGAAGCGGCGGTGCGCGACGCCATCTATCCGGCCTACGAGCGCCAGAAAGCGGCACTGCGAGAAGTGCGTCGCAGCGCCACGCACGACGCCGGTATCTGGCGCTTGCCGCAGGGCGCGGAGATGTACGCCGCGGCGCTGCAGAGCCGCACCACAACGACGATGTCGCCGGATGAGATCCACAACATCGGCCTCGAACTCATCGCCCAATTCCACAGCGAGATGGATCAAATCCTGCGCAGCCAAGGCATGACCCGCGGCAGCGTGGCCGCACGAGTGCAGCAACTCTCGCGCCGTCCGGATCAGCTTTATCCAAATACCGATGCTGGCCGCGCCCAAATCCTCGCAGACCTTAACGCGCAAACCCGCGCCATCGAAGCGATGATGCCGCGCGCGTTCAACACGCTGGCGCAAGCGCAATTGGAAATCCGCCGCGTGCCGGTGACGACCGAAGCTGGCGCGCCGGGCGGCTATTATCAGCGCGCCGCCCTCGATGGCTCCCGCCCCGGCGCCTATTACATCAATCTGCGCGACACGTCGGAATGGCCGAAATTCACGCTGCCGACGCTGAACTACCACGAAGGCGTGCCGGGCCATCACTGGCAGATTTCGATCCAACAGGAATCCGGTTCGATCCCGTTCATCCGCAGCGCGATGCTGGGTTTCAGCGCATTCAGCGAAGGCTGGGGGCTCTACGCCGAACAACTCGCCAGCGAACTGGGCGCATACGACAGCGATCCGCTCGGCCGCTTGGGCTATCTGCAATCGGCGACGTTCCGCGCCTCGCGTCTCGTTTGCGACACCGGCATTCACCACAAGCGCTGGACGCGCGAGCAAGCTATCGCCTCGATGGTCGAAGCTACCGGCGATCAAGAAAGCTCCATCACCACCGAGATCGAGCGCTATTGTGTGTGGCCGGGCCAGGCGTGCTCCTACATGGTCGGCCGCCAGGCGATTAACCGCATGCGCGACAGCGCTCGCAGCGCGCTCGGCGCTCGCTTCGATCTAAAGAGCTTCCACGACACGATGCTGGCGAACGGCGCTGTGCCGCTTTCAGTGCTTGAGCGCATCATGAACGAATGGGTCGCTGCACAGGGCTAGGCGCCACAATTTTCCATTACCGTTCCAATTGGCGCCGGCGGAGCACATCCGCCGGCGCATTGCTGCTTTGATTTTGACATTGCTACCGGTGGCAATCGGCATTGCGGCAGGAGGTCACATCGGCCTCGCAGAACGTGTTTGACATGGGCTTCCCCAAGCACGCTTCTTGCACACAATCATGCGCGCGCGGCTCACAAGCTGCGCCTGGAGGGATTCCGTGACCGTAAGCATTCCTGGCCTTCACCCGGCGCCCACGAAGCACAAGCAGCTCGTAGAATGGGTCGAGAGCATCGCCGCGCTGACTAAGCCGGACCGCGTCTATTGGTGCGATGGCTCCGAGGACGAGTGGGAGCGCCTGACGGCTGAATTGGTCGCCGCCGGCACGCTGAAGAAACTCGACGAAAAGAAGCGCCCGAATTCCTATTACGCCGCGTCCGATCCGAAGGACGTCGCGCGCGTCGAAAGCCGCACGTTCATCTGTTCGCAAGAGCAAGGCGACGCCGGCCCCTCGAACAATTGGGTCGCGCCGGCTGAAATGCGCGAAAAGCTCGGCGGCCTGTTCGATGGCGCCATGCGCGGCCGCACCATGTACGTCGTGCCGTTCTGCATGGGCCCGCTCGGCTCAAAGATTTCGCAGCTCGGTGTTGAGATCACCGATTCCGGTTACGTCGCCGCCTCGATGCGCATCATGACGCGCATGGGCAAAGGCGCGCTCGATCAACTCGGCGAAGACGGCTTCTTCGTGCCCGCCGTGCACACGCTAGGCGCACCACTTGCGCCAGGCCAAAAGGACGTGCCGTGGCCGTGCAATGAAGAAAAGTGGATCGTGCATTTCCCGGAAACGCGCGAGATCTGGTCGTACGGCTCCGGCTACGGCGGCAACGCGCTGCTTGGCAAAAAGTGCTTCGCGCTGCGTATCGCTTCGGTGATGGCGCGCGATGAGGGTTGGCTCGCCGAGCACATGCTGATCCTCAAGCTCACCAATCCGGAAGGCCAGGCGAAGTACATCGCCGCCGCGTTCCCGTCCGCCTGCGGCAAAACCAATCTGGCCATGCTGCAGCCGACGATCCCCGGCTGGAAAGCTGAGACGATTGGCGACGACATTGCCTGGATGCGCTTTGGCGACGATGGCCGCCTGTATGCGATCAATCCGGAAGCGGGCTTCTTTGGCGTGGCGCCGGGCACCGGTTCGAAGACGAACAAATCCGCGCTGGAAACGCTCTACGCCAACACGGTGTTCACCAACGTCGCGCTCACCGCCGACAATGATGTGTGGTGGGAAGGTCTGACCGAAACGCCGCCAGCTGGTCTCACCGATTGGCAAGGCAATGCGTGGCTCCCGGATTCCAAATTCCCGGCCGCGCACCCGAACTCACGCTTCGCTGTGCCCGCGGGGCAGTGCCCGGTGATCGCGCCGGAATGGGAAGACCCGAAGGGTGTGCCGATTGACGCGATCCTGTTCGGCGGACGCCGCGCCAGCGCGGTGCCGCTCGTGACCGAAGCGTTTGATTGGGCGCATGGCGTGTTCTTGGCCTCGAACGTGGCGTCGGAAGGCACGGCTGCCGCTGAAAACAAGGTCGGCGAATTGCGCCGCGATCCGTTCGCGATGCTGCCGTTCTGCGGCTATCACATGGGCGATTATTTCGCGCACTGGCTGAAGATCGGCGAGCGCCAGGGCGCGAAGCTGCCGAAGATCTTCTTCGTGAACTGGTTCCGTAAGAACCAAGAGGGCAAGTTCATTTGGCCGGGCTTCGGCGACAATGCGCGCGTGCTCAAATGGGTGAGCGAGCGTTTAGACGGCAAAGCGGCTGCGAACGACACGCCGATCGGCCGCGTGCCGACCGCCGCCTCGCTCGACACGAGTGGTCTCACACTCTCGAACGACGCGCTCGATACGTTGCTCGGCGTCGATCTCGATGTTTGGGATGAAGAAGCGTCGCTGGTGACGCCGCACTACGAAAAGTTCGGCGATCGTCTGCCGCAACGTCTGTGGGATGAGCACGAAGCCCTGCTCGCGCGTCTCGCTGATGCGCGCAGCGGCAAGGTGAAGATCGCCGCCGAACGCGGCCCCGCTTCACCGCGGGTCGCTGCGAACTAAGCAACGTCACACAAACCAGAAACGCCTCGGTTCGCGCCGGGGCGTTTTTCTGCGCTCGATCCGGGCGTGACTTGCGTCACATCCATAAGCTTAAGCGCCTAGTACCTTGGCTTCATCGGAACACGGGGTTCCGGGGAGCAAAGCAAATGACCAAGTTTTACAGCCTGATCGCAGCCGCTGCGGTGTTCATGCCTTTCGCGTTCGCGACCGTCACCCAAGCCGCCCAAATCGTCGCCTAATCGTCCATGCAAAATCCAGAAAGCTAAAGGGCCCGGAGCGATCCGGGCCTTTTGATTTTCTAGACCTGCAAGCGATAACCACCCGTCTCGGTGATTAAGAGCTTCGGGCTTTGCGCGTCCGGCTCGATCTTTTGGCGCAGGCGGTAGATGTGCGTTTCGAGCGTGTGCGTGGTGACGTTGGCGTTGTAGCCCCACACTTCACGCAGCAGCTCATCGCGGCCGACCGGCTTTTCACCGGAGCGATAGAGGTAGCGCAGGATCGCCGCTTCTTTGTCGGTGAGGCGGATCTTCTTTTCCTGCGAATCGATCAGGAGCCGAACGGCGGGGCGGAATTCATACGGGCCGATGCGATAGACGGCGTCTTCGCTCGCTTCGTGGCTGCGCAGGTGCGCGCGGATGCGCGCCAGCAACACCGAGAATTTGAACGGCTTCAGCACGTAATCGTTCGCGCCGGCGTCCAGACCCTGAACCTGTTGCTCTTCTTCTTGCGCTGCGCCCGTCAGCATGATGATCGGCGCTTTGACGCCTTGATCGCGGAGCTGCTTGCAAGCCTCGAAGCCGTCCATGTCGGGCAGGCTAACGTCCAGAACGATCGCCGCCGGCTTCTGGTCGGCGGCCGCGACGAAGCCTTCGGCAGCCGAAGCGGCGCCGACGCCCCCGAAGCCATCTTCGAGGTCGAATTGTTCGACTAACGCCTGACGGAGGTCAGCATCGTCGTCGATAATGAGGATGGTCGTTTCGCGTGACATCGGCCGTCCAGGGTGCAGGCTTAAAGCCTAACCTGATGCTTATGACCATGTCCTTTCACGCTTTTGCAATCGCGCTCGCGCTTTAGGCCCTATTTCCGAACAGTGCCGAGCCCACGCGGACCTGGGTCGCGCCAAAGCGGATGGCGGTCTCGAAATCTTCGCTCATGCCCATGCTTAGGGTGGGCAGGCCATTGCGGGCGGCGATCTTCGCCAGCAGCGCGAAATGCATGGCCGGCTCCTCATCCACCGGCGGGATGCACATGAGGCCAGCGACCGGCAGGCCGTATTCCTTCCGCACCGCTTTGATGAAGCCATCGGCCTCGGCCGGGGCCACGCCGGCCTTTTGCGGCTCTTCGCCCGTGTTCACCTGCACCAACAGCTCCGGGCAGCGGCCCAGCTTCTGAACTGCGTCGGCCAAGGCCTTGGCGAGCTTTGCGCGATCCAGGCTGTCGATCGCATCGAACAGGGCGACGGCATCCTCGGCCTTATTGGATTGCAGCGGGCCGATCAGGCGGAGTTTCAGATCGGAGAAACGCGCGCGGCGCTCGGTCCAGCGCGCTTGCGCCTCCTGCACGCGGTTCTCACCATAGAGCCGTTGCCCTGTTGCGAGCATGGCCTCGACGCGCTCGTCCGGCTGTAGTTTGGATACGGCCACAAGCGCCACATCAGCCGGCGCACGCTTGGCGGCGCGCGCAGCGTCGGCGATGCGCGCTAGAATGGCGGCGCGGTTGGCGGCGATTTCGGTGATGAGGTCCATGGGCTCGATACACGCACTAGCGGCGCAAGCGCGGCGGCTCAACACCGAGGTCGGCGCTACGGGCGTTCCGGCGCTGTATTTCTTCACTGACCCGCTGCGTACGCCTGATCCGATCGCGATCACCAAGCGCCTGCCGCGCGGCACGGCCGTCGTTTATCGGCACTTTGGCGTGGAAGAGCGCGAAGAAATCGCGCGTGGGCTTGGGACGCTTTGTCGTTCGCGTGGGCTCATTTTGCTTGTGTCTGGCGATGCGGCGCTTGCCCGCCGCGTCCGCGCGCATGGCGTGCATTGGCCCGAGCGATTGCTGCCGAAACACCGCGATTATGCGCTCTCCCTGGAGACAGCATCCGCACATTCCGCCGAAGCACTGGCGCGCGCGGCCTCATTTGGCGCCAGCGCCTGCGTGCTGGCGCCGGTGTTCGAGACGCGCAGCTCTTCGGGCAATGCTCCGCTTGGCCTTTTCCATGCGAGCCAGATGGCGCGCGCGGCCCGGCTGCCGGTTATCGCTTTAGGCGGCATAGATTCAAAAAACGCGCGCACGCTGAGTGGACGCGGGTTTGCGGGGCTAGCTGCTGTGGATGCGTTCGCCGCCTAGAAGCGGAACGCCGATTCGAGGCGCACGCCAGCCCGCGGCTCTTCTTCGGCTGGACGCGCGACCGGGCTCAGCGCCGGAGAGGTC
Source organism: Vitreimonas flagellata (assembly GCF_004634425.1). Classification (NCBI taxonomy): domain Bacteria; kingdom Pseudomonadati; phylum Pseudomonadota; class Alphaproteobacteria; order Hyphomonadales; family Hyphomonadaceae; genus Vitreimonas; species Vitreimonas flagellata. Next base: position 793,522 of record NZ_SBJL01000002.1, read on the forward strand.
TCGACGCTGACTTCGCCGCCGACGCGGACGCTCGGCGTGAATTGGTAGAAGGCGCCGACGGACGTTTGGTCGCCCCGGCTTTCGGCCAGGCGCTCAACGCGCTGCGCTTCGCGCACGTCCAGGGTGACGCCCCAACGTTGGTTCATGGTCCAGGTCGGCGCGAGCGCACGGTCATTCTCGGCATCGCCGGTAATGTTTTCCGTTACCCCGTTTGAGGTGGTGAAACGCTGGTACCAGGGCACCGCGGCGCGGTTTGCCGTGGATTCCGATACTGTGACGGGCGCCGCGACCGGGCGGTCTTGCGCGTGCGCGACGCCGGTCGTCGCCAAAACGGCGGCCCCCGCGATCACGAATGCAGACCCCTTAAACACGTCAAACCCCACAGCGAAGACGCTCTACCAAATCAATATAACCGAATCGATCGCCGAGCGCAGTGAACTTTAGGACACAGGTCCTGCGAATATTTCGTCAAGAACGAGGCCAAAGCGCCCAAGTTCCCCACAGGTTAACCAGTCAGGCGAGCCCTCGCCACAACATCGCCGGGTTCGCAGTGGACCCCTGGCTCTCCATGGGGCCCGTGTTATATGGGCGCTCGCGCTGCGTCGGGGGACGATGCGGCCATACCGAATTGCGGAGGGAATGCTGATGTCGCAGGCTGGGCGCACGTTAATTAAGGGCGCACTTTTCATGGTCGCCGCCCTCGCGCTTTCGGCCTGCTCCATGTTCCGCGGTGACGACGCCCCGGCGGGCCAATCGCGCGCGGACGATAACCGCGATCGCGGAGGCGTTTCGATCTTCGGCGGCGGCAACAATGACAGCAGCGCCAGCCAAGCCGGCATCGGCGTGAACTCGTTCCTGTGGCGCGCTTCGCTCGACACGCTGAACTTCATGCCGCTCGCGTCGGCCGATCCGTTCGGCGGCGTCATCATCACCGATTGGTATTCGGACCCGACGACGCCGAACGAGCGCTTCAAGGCGACCGTGTACATCCTCGACACGCGCCTGCGCGCCGACGCGCTCAACGTCTCGATCTTCCGCCAGCAGCAGCAAAGCGGCGCGTGGGTTGATGCGACGGTCGATCCGGCCACGGAAATCCAGATCGAGAACGCGATCCTGACGCGCGCGCGCCAACTCCGTCTCGGCCAATTGCCGCAGTAAGACGTTGCGCGCCATTGCCGGACTTAAGGCGCTCCTCTAAGGGGCGTAGGCATGTCGTCTAGGTACAATCACCGCGAAGTCGAGCCGAAATGGCGTGAGCGTTGGGCTGCGTCCGGGATCGATCGCGCGCTCACGCCCGCCGAAGCCCAGGGCAAGAAAAAAGCCTACGTGCTTGAGATGTTTCCCTATCCGTCGGGACGCATCCATGTCGGCCATTCGCGTAATTACACAATGGGCGATGTGATCGCGCGCTTCCGGCGTGCGAACGGCTACAATGTGCTGCACCCGATGGGTTGGGATGCGTTCGGCTTGCCGGCGGAAAATGCCGCGATGGAGCGCGGCATCCACCCCAAGGGCTGGACCTACGACAACATCGCCGCGATGCGCGAACAGCTGAAACTGCTGGGCTTGGCGATCGATTGGTCACGCGAAATCGCGACGTGCGATCCCGCCTATTACAAGCACCAGCAAGCGATGTTCTTGGCGTTCTGGAAGAACGACCTCGTCTATCGCAAGAAGCAGAAAGTGAATTGGGACCCGGTCGACATGACCGTGCTCGCCAATGAACAAGTGGTCGACGGCAAAGGTTGGCGCTCGGGCGCTACGGTCGAGACGCGGGAGCTCGAACAATGGGTGTTCCGCGTCACCGCCTATGCCGACGATCTGCTCGACGCGCTGACCAAGCTGAATAAGTGGCCGGACAAAGTTCGGCTGATGCAGTCGAACTGGATCGGCAAAAGCCAAGGCGCGAAGATTTGGTGGGACATCGCGTCCGCGCCAGATTTCTTGCCCACGTCTCCCGCGGGCGAACCGAACCACGCGCGCGACCCGATCGAAGTTTACACCACGCGGCCGGACACGTTGTTCGGTGCGAGCTTCCTCGCGCTCGCGCCCGATCATCCGCTGACAAAAGCCATCGCCGAACATCGCCCCGATGTGGCGGCGTTTGTCGCGGAATGTGCAGCGCTCGGCACCAGCGAAGCCGACATCGAAAAGGCCGAGAAAAAGGGCGTCGATCTTGGCGTGCGCGTGAAGCACCCGTTCGATCCGAGCTGGGAATTGCCGGTGTGGGCGGCGAACTTTGTGCTCTCCTCATACGGCACGGGCGCGATCTTCGGCTCACCCGCCGGCGATCAACGCGACCTCGACTTCGCTAACAAATACAAACTGCCGTTCAAGCCGGTCGTATTGCCGCCAGGTCAGGACGCAGCGACATATGCGGTGACCAAGGACGCCTACACTGACGACGGCGTGATCTACAATTCGCACTTCCTCGATGGCCTCTCCACGCGCGACGCAATCAATCGCGCGATCGAAGAATTGGTGAAGCTCGGCAAGGGCGAAGCGACGACGCAATATCGCCTGCGCGATTGGGGCGTATCGCGGCAGCGTTATTGGGGCTGCCCGATCCCGGCGATCCATTGCGCCAAGTGCGGCGTTGTGCCCGTGCCAGAAAAAGATCTGCCGGTGCAACTGCCGGAGGATGTCACCTTCGACAAGGACAAGCCGGGCAATCCGCTGGACCGGCATCCGACGTGGAAGCACGTGAAATGCCCGAGTTGCGGCGGCGCGGCGCAGCGCGAAACCGACACGCTCGACACGTTCGTGGATTCGAGCTGGTATTTCGCGCGTTTCACCGATCCCACGAACACCGAAGCGCCGTTCGACAAAAAGCTCGCCTCGTATTGGCTGCCCGTTGATCAATATGTCGGCGGCATCGAGCACGCGGTTCTCCACCTGCTCTATTCGCGCTTCTTTACGCGCGCGATGCGCGATTGCGGCTTCCTCGATGACGTCAGCGACGGCGAACCGTTCGCCAGCCTGTTCACCCAAGGCATGGTCGTGCACGAGACGTACAAATCGGCGTCGGGTGCGTGGCTTTTGCCGGAAGACACAGACGTCAAAGACGGCAAGCGCATCGAACTGAAAACGGGCGCCCCCGTTAATGTCGGCGCGATTGAGAAGATGTCGAAATCCAAAAAGAACGTCGTCGATCTCGACGCGTTCATTCAGGACTTTGGCGCCGACGTTGCGCGTTGGTTTGTGCTTTCCGACTCGCCGCCTGAGCGCGATGTGGAATGGACGGCGTCCGGCGTCAAAGGCGCGTGGAATTTCGTGCAGCGCGTTTGGACATTGGTCGACGGCCACGGCAACCCAGCGCCCAAACCTAGCGAAGCTGCGCCGGCGATGGAGCCGGAAGCGTACGCGCTGCGCCAGCTCGCACACCGCGCCATCCAGAGCGTGACCGATGACATCGAGAACTTCCGCTTCAACGTCGCAGTCGCGCGCAGCTACGAGCTCGTCAACGCCATCGCCAAGCTGAAGAGCGAGGACGGCGGCAGCGTGTTCGCGCGCGGCGAAGCATTGCGCATCCTGGCGCAGCTGATCTCACCCTTCATGCCGCACCTGGCGGAAGAGTGCTGGGAGAAGCTGGGCTTCCTGGGCTTTGCCGCGACAGCGCCCTGGCCCGTCGCGGACCCGGAACTGGCGGCGCGCACCAGCGTGACACTGCCGATCCAGGTGAACGGCAAGAAACGTGCGGAGATCGAAGCGCCCAAGGGCGCCGCCGAGGCCGACGTGCGTGAGCTTGCGCTGCAACACGAGGCGGTGAAGCCCTTCCTGGAGGGCGTTACCGTTCGCAAGGTGATTGTGGTGACCGATAGGATCGTCAATATCGTCGCGAACTGATCGCGGGCGGAGAATTCTGATGCGCGTATGGATGGCCAGCCTTTCGCTTCTGCTGCTCGCGGCCTGCGGCTTCCAGCCGATGTATGCGCCTGCCGGCGGCGGCAACGCTATCGGCCCCGTGCAGGTCGGCGAGATCGAAGGCCGCGCCGGCCACACGCTGCGCACGGAATTGTCGCGCATTCTTCAGGTCGAGAATGACGGTTCGCCGCCGATGAGCCTTGAGATCAATCTGGTGGAGAACGTGACCCAGCTTGGCATTCGTCGCGACGAATCCGCGACGCGCGCCGAGCTTCGCCTCACCGCCAATTACGTTCTGACGCCGCCCTCCGGCCAAGGCCGCGTGATGCGCGGCTCGGTCGTGACGACGGCGAATTACGACATCCCGACCGCGGCCTTCGGCGAAATTGCAGCACAAGACGATGCACGCGATCGCGCCGCTGAGACGATGGCGCAACGCTTCCGGTCCGAACTCGCGCTGCGCATGGCGCAAGCGCGCTCTGAGAGCGCGGCGCGGTGAAAATCGCCGGCGCCTCGATCCGGCGCTTCCTCGACAAACCCGACAAGGCCGTCGGCGCTGTTCTGCTCTACGGCCCCAACGAGAGCTTCGTGCACGAAGCGGCCCAGACACTCGCCGCCTGGGCGCTTGGAAAATCCGATGACCCCTACGCGATCACCAAGCTCGGCGATGACGATCTCAAAAAGGACAGCGCCAAGCTCGCCGACGCATTGTCCGCGCAATCCCTGCTGGGCGGCCCGACCATCGTATGGGTGCGCGCCAGCGGCAAAGGCAGCGACGACGCCATCCTCGATGCGCTGAGGACAATCGAGAGCGGCGCGCCGTGCGGCTATCTGATCGTTGAGGCTGGGGACCTCGGTTCGACGGCGACGCTGGTGAAAGAATTTGGCGCGGCGAAAAATGGCGCTGTTATCGCTTTCTACGAAGAGACCGAAGCCGAGCGCGCACAATACGCCAAGGCGCTCGCGAAAGAGCTGAAAATCGAGTTCGATCGCGACGCCGAGGAGACGTTCCTCGGCAGCCTGCCGCCCGATCGGGGCCTGGCGCGGCGAGAAGTCGAGAAGCTTGCACTCTATGCCCACAATCTTGGCCGCAAGCTCAGTGTCGAGGACCTCGAAGCTCTGATGGCGAGCGAAGCCGAAAGCGCGCTCGACGCGGCTTCCCTGGCGGCGGCTCAGGGCCGCGTGGCGCAGGCGGTGGAATCGCTGGCGCGCATCGACGCGCTCTCCGGCGTCTCGGCGCTGCGCGCCCTGTTGCGGCGGCTGCACCAATTGCGCGAAGCGCGCGCGCTGATCGATCAAGGCATGAGCCCGACAGATGCGATCGCCAAGCTACGCCCGCCTGTGTTCTGGAAAGAACGCGACGCGGTCGCCGCGCAAGCGCGGCTCTGGACAGCGAAGAAGCTCAACGCCGCGTATGACATGCTCTGGACGGCGGAATTGCGCAGCAAGACCGCAGGCGCGCCGCAAGAATTGATCGCGGCGGACGCTTATCGCGGCGTGGCGAAACTCGTTGGCAATTAAAGCTGAAAAGCGATTGCACCTGATGCAACGCTGACACGCGCTAACGGCGAGACGTCAGGTCGCGCGGCGCAAAACCTCCTTGAGCCAACTTGAGGAGACGATCATGCAAGAAAGACTTGTTCGCGTCTGGGATTTGCCCACGCGCGTTTTCCATTGGGCGCTCGTCATCTTGCTGATGGTGGCGTGGTTCAGCGGCGGCGAGGAAGGCGGCGCGGCAACGCTGCATCGATACGCGGGCGAGGCGATTGCTGGCCTCATTGTCTTTCGCGTTATTTGGGGCTTCGTCGGCAACGAGCGTGCGCGCTTCCGCGACTTTGTTGCGGGTCCCCGAACCATTATCGAGCACCTCGGCGACCTTTTCCGCGACCAGCCCAAACGGCACCTCGGACACAATCCCCTGGGCGGACTCGCCGTGTTTGCGCTGCTCGCACTTGTGACGGCTATGGTGATCACCGGACTGTTCAGCGGCGGGGATGAGATGGCCGGGCCGTTTGTGGGCATGGGCGGTTTGAACATGGCCGAAGCGCACGAAGCCTTATTTCGTGTTCTGCAAGCCTTCGTGGTGCTTCACCTGATCGGCGTCGCCATTGAATCCTGGCTCAGCCGCGACCGGCTCGTTCCAGCTATGATCTCCGGCGCAAAGCGACGTCGTGCGGATGAACCCGGTGAGGACGCTCCAGCAGCACACCCCTCTGCGCTGATCGCAGCCCTAGTTTTCGCGGCTACGACCACATTTGCACTTGCGGCTCAGCCCACGCCAACAACAGGCGACGGCGCGGGTTTCGAGCAAGAGGACGGCGAACATGAGCGCTCACTTCTTGGCGACGATGATCATTAGGGGTGGCGCGGATCCACGAAATCGACGCGGTCTTCGTGGATCTCGTAGTCCCACGAGCTCGCCTGCGTCCGTCTTGTTTCACGCGCGACGAAATCCACGATGTCGTCACGGTCAGCGAGCGGCGCGCCCGTCTGCGCTTCCCAATGTTGCGGGCGCGGCAGATCGATGCTGAATTTAACACGGCCGGTGCACATCTCGTGTGAGAAGCGGATGCGCCGCTCGCCCTCAACGTATATGATAACGCCCGCGCGCGCGTTACCTTCGAACTCCAAGCGCCGCATGAATTTGGCGACGATAGTCTCCATCGCCCGCGCCCGCACCTCCAAATCCGGATTCGGAATCACATTGCCAAAGCCATCGCGGTAGATGCGCTCGGCATCACTCGGCTTTTCCTCTTGCGCAGGCGGCGCGGGTGGCTTTGGCGCGGCTACGCCTTCCTCAAGCTTCTCCATACGCAATTCGTGTCGCCAGCCATCGACGTGATCAATCTCCACGCGGTAGGCCCCCGGCGGCCACGGATACGTGTCGGTGAGAATTTGAATGCTGCCATTGAGGTGTGATGAGACGGGCGCCTGCACGATGGCCACGCCGTCGGGGCCGATGATGCGCAACTCGCCGTAGTTCGGCCGGCCGGGTTGCGGCAGCCACAGGATCAATTGCTGGCAACCGGGATAGCGCGCGAATTGCGTGGAGAGGCGCGCCGCATCTTCAGGCGCGCCGACATTCACCGGCTCCTCCAACACGATCTCGCCCTCAAAGCCCTCGTCCGCCATCGCGCGCCTCCGGCGCTATCGATGTCACGGATGCTGAAAGCGCGAAAGCGGCCCCCGGTGGAGGGCCGCTTTCTAAAGGTGCGCGCAGGGCGGGGGGTGAAAGTGCGCGCCCCTGATGAACGTCAATCCAAGCTAACCGTTCCCCACGCCTGACAACATTTCCAGCCGCCGCGTGACGCCTAAAGCTTCCAAGAAGGTTTCATCGTGACTGACAATCAGCAGCGCCCCGTCATGAGCGCGCACGCCCGCTTCCACGGCTTCGATGGAATCGATGTCGAGGTGATTGGTCGGCTCGTCGAGAACGAGCAATTGCGGCGGCGCCTGCCCGCCGAGCACACACGCCAACCCCGCCCGCAACATCTGCCCGCCGCTCAAGGTGCCAACGATCTGCAACGCCGCATCCGCGCGGAACATGAAACGCGCGAGCGCTGCGCGGCACGCATTCTCGTCCGCGCCCGGATTGAGCGCCAAGAAATTGTCCCGGATGGAGAGCGCCGGATCGAGCATGCTGACGCGCTGATCGAGCATCGCCCAAGGCGCCATGACGCGCACTTCGCCCGCCCACGGCGCGAGCGCGCCGGTGACGAGCGCCAGCAGCGTCGACTTGCCCGAGCCGTTCGGGCCCGTCACCGCCACACGCTCCGGCCCAACGATCTCCAGCGAGAGGTTCTGAATAATCGGCGCGCCGATCTCATAACCCGCTGTCACATCGCTGAGGCGCAGCACCTGCTTGCTCGCAGCCAAGCCTGTCGGCGCAAGCGTCACCGCAAACGGTTGTAGCACCTCGATCCGCTCGCGCGCGGCGGTGACGTCCGCCGCCGCCTGCTCACGTCGCTTTTCCACGAGACGCGCGTGCTCAGCGCCGGTGTTCTCGGCATTCTCCTTCATGCCGCCGAGCATGATCTTCGGAATGTCGCCGCGCAGAGCTTTGCGTTTGCCAGCGCTGTCCTTGCGCGCCTTACGTTCGATCGCGGCCTGCGCGGTGCGTGCGAGATCGACCACGCGCTTCTCCGCGTCCGCCAAATCATGCTGCGCGGCGGCAAGCTCAAGCGCTTTGCGCGCGCGATAGGCGCTCCAATTCCCACCGTAGCGCGTGGCGCCGAGGGAGGTCATTTCCACGATCGCATCCATCGTATCGAGTAATTCGCGATCATGGCTGACAACGATCGCGCCCGCTCGCCATTCGGCCAGAAGGTCAATGACAGCGGCACGGCCTTCGCGGTCGAGATTGTTGGTCGGCTCATCCAAGATGAGAAAATCGGGCTCCGCGAACACAAGCGCGGCCAACGCTGCGCGTGTGCGTTGGCCGCCGGAAAGCCTTGCGAGCTTCGTTTCGGCTCCTGCGTTCAAGCCCAATGGCGCCAGCGCCGCTGCCAACCGCGCTTCGAGCGTCCAATCCGCATGCGTGAGATCATCGGCGTTCGCCTCGCCCCGCTCCGCACGCGCAAGCAAGGCCAGCGCATCGCGCACGCCGAAAAGATCAGCGATGGTTTCATCCGGGCCGACTTGCACACACTGACGCAATACCGCGATCCGCCCGTTCACGCTGACGCAGCCGCTGCGCGGCGCAAGCTGGCCGGCGACGATCTTCAAGAGCGTAGTCTTGCCGACGCCGTTGCGGCCGACGAGACCAGCGCGCTCAGCGCCGAAAGTTAGATCAAGATCGGAGAAAAGAGGCCGGCCATCGGGCAACGCCCAGGCGAGCTTGGAAACAACAATAGACGACATGAGACGCACATTTCCCGCAGGCAATCCGACAAAGGGTTTGGCTGTCAGGCGATGTTCACGTGCGCGCGTCCTTCAATGCTGAGCGCTCAAGATAGTCGGATTGGCGTGCGCATCAAGAGGCGCTAACCGGCCGTCTGCACGACCCGCGCGTGTTCGACGCTCATTTCGTCTTGCCGCACCGCGCTCATGAGCGCTGCGTGCACGATCGGCGTCACGGTTTCCATCCGCCCATCATTGCATGCCGCCGCCGCGGATTTCTTCGCGACAGGATCGACCAAAACTTCAGCGTACCACATGGAATTGGTGCCGTTGTGCCAAAGGCCGCCGTTGCGGAGGTACCAACCGAGCGCGTAATCGCCGCCGAAGGGCGGCGTGTGCATCAAATCCCACGTCTCGCGCTTCAAGAAATCCGCTTTGTCGCGGTGCGCATTGAGATAGGCGATGAGGTCCGGCAGCGACGCGTGCGTTGACCCCGCCGGCGCCCATGCGCTCGGGATATCGGCAATGCCCTCGCCGGGCGGGTGCGGCGTGATGCTTTGGGTGAACCAAGACGCATGGCCGACCGGTTGCGGCGCGCCCTGCTCGCTCAAACCGGGTGGACCAAAGCCGGCCGATTGCATGCCCAGCGGCGTGAACACGTGCGCGCGCATCAACTCTTCCCACGGCGCGCCGAGTTTCGCCTCCAGCATCGCCGCCGCGATCACGTAACCGCTCTGCGAATATTCGAACGCGGTTTCGCGCGGACCGGCGGGCTCCTGACGCAACGCGTAACGCGCCACCACACGGCGACTTTCTCGCGCGTCCTCCTCTCTCAGCGGCAAACCTAGCATGCCGACGTCCATCACATCGGTTTGCAGGCCAGCACGGTGCGAGAGCAGATGAAGGAAATTGGCGCCACGATACTCCTCGCGCACCTCCGGCACGAATTCGCCCAACACGTTTTCAATCGTATCGAGCCAATCGATCAGACCGGCTTCAACACAACGCGCAACCAAGGTGGCCGTCATGGATTTGGTGATCGAACCCAGATGCCATTGATCGGCAATGGTCACCGGATCATCGGCGCCGCGACGGCGAACGCCCGACACCCATCCGATCACAGGTCCGGACTCGGCCTGGACGGCTGCGGCCAGAGCCGGCGAGCCGGTGATTTCGCGCAGGCGCGTGAGCTCCAATTCGGTGAGCTGCGCCGGCGGGGCGGGTGGCGGCGCAACCGGCCTGCGCGGCGCCTGGTTGGTGACTTGTTGTTGGACCAACGGCGCGCCGCACGCCGTCACGGCGACGGCGGCGATCCCGGCGCCCACGCGCCGGCGTGTCACGCTTACGCCACCGCCGTTCAAGCCTTCCCCCGTTCAACCGCGCCAAACCGTTGTTCCGGGATCAGGCCCAAGTCAAGCGATCGCCTCCGGTGAGCCGGGCGTGACTGAGGTCACATCGCCAAGAGTGGGGCGCAGGTAGGTTCTGTTCATCGAAGCGACGCCGCTTCGAGACCTGAGGAGCAAAGCCAATGACCAAGTTTTACGCCCTGATCGCCGCCTGCACAGTGTTTGCCCCGATGGCTTTCGCCACGTTGAACCAAGCAGCGCTTATCGTCGCCTGATCGGCCCCGCCCAACCCAAATTCGAGAACAACCCAATGACCAAGTTCTACGCCCTGATCGCCGCTTGCGCCGTGTTCGCACCGATGGCGATGGCCACACTCAGCCAAGCCGCTCAAATCGTCGCGTAGCTCCCCGCGACCATACGAGCGAGCCAAAGAAGGCCGTCGAGGATGCTCCCCCTCGGCGGCCTTCGTTATTTTTTGTAGGACGTTTCGATTTAATCCCTTGTTCACCCAATCAGCCAAGCTTCCTGCGGTATCGAGGGACGCGAACATGAAGCGATTGGGCTTAGCGACGCTTGCATTGCTGACGCCGGCTGGCGTGGCGGAAGCGGGCGACTTCACCGCCAATGTAAGCGTTGTCAGCGATTACGTGTTTCGCGGCGTTTCGCTCACCGACGGTTCGCCCGCGATCCAAGGCGGCTTCGATTGGGTGCACAACGATCTCTTCTATGCCGGCACGTGGGCGTCGAACGTCACCGATGGCGTCGAGCTTGATCTCTACGCAGGCGTCACACCGACAACTGGCCCCATCACCTGGGACTTTGCCATCACCGGCTATTTCTATCCGGGCGCCGACGACGAGGCCGCGGAGTTCGATTACATTGAGCTTTCGACCGCCGCGAGTTTCTCGCCGATCGACAAGCTCTCCCTGCGCCCAGCCGTCTATTTCGCGCCGGACAATTATGGCGAGACCGGCGAGGCCGCTTACATCGAAATCAGCGCCGCCTACGCCGCGACCGACGCCCTCACGCTCTCCGGCGCCTTCGGCTCACAAAGCATCGAAGACCCAGACGGGCCGTTCGGCGCCGCCGATCAGGACGAATACGCCACTTGGCACGTTGGCGCGGTGTATGAATTCTCTGGTTTCAGCCTCGATCTGCGCTACCACGACAACGACATCGACGCCGGCTCCGACATCGAGACCTATACCTACGGCCCGGACAGCTATGAGAGCACAATCGTGTTCTCGATTGGCCGGGCATTCTAACGCGCTTTTCGCAGCGTCAGCGCTTGCGCCTCTCGGCTAAAGCCGACACCTAAATGCCATGACCGACGCTCAGCCCCAGCAGCCGAAGCTGCAAATCCGCATCATCCCGGTGACGCCGCTGCAGCAGAATTGCTCGCTGATCTGGAACGAAGAGACCAAGAACGCGGCCTTCGTCGATCCGGGCGGCGATATCGAAAAGCTGATCGGCGCGCTCAACCATTTTGGCCTCAAGCTCACACGCATCTGGTTGACACACGGCCATGTCGATCACGCTGGCGCGGCGGATGAATTACGCGAGCGTTTGGGGGTCGCCGTCGAAGGCCCGCACGCGGCGGATCAATTCTGGCTCGATCAGATTGAAGATGCCGCGACACGCTATGGCGTGCCTGGCCTGCGCAACGTGACGCCGGATCGCTATTTCGAAGACGGCGAAGTGCTCGAGTTTGAAGGCGTGAATTTCGATGTTTCACATACGCCGGGGCACACGCCGGGCCATGTCGTGATCCACAATCGTGACGCGCGGATTGCGTTCGTTGGCGACGTCTTGTTCCAAGGCTCGATCGGGCGCACCGATTTTCCGCGGGGCAATCACCAGCAGCTGATCGACTCGATCACGCAAAAACTCTGGCCGCTGGGTGACGACATGGCGTTCGTGCCCGGCCACGGGCCGACCTCGACATTCGGCCGCGAGCGCCAAACCAATCCGTTCGTCGCCGATCACATCACCGGCTATGCGGGCGCCGAGAAGGTGGACACCGACATCGGCGAGCAACGCACGTCGAAGCGCTACACCTAAACGAAGATGGCCACGGCTTGGCGGCCGACGGCGAGCGGCTTGCCCGCGCCGTCCCACAGTGTCATCGCTTGCATCGAATAGCCCTCGCCCGCCTGCTCGCTTGACGCCCAGAGCAAATGCCATGCGTCGAGACGCTCCGGCGGCGCCATCACGTCGACCGTCCATGTCATCGTGCTGATCGGGCCAGGCTGCGGGAAATGCACCATCGCTGCTGGCGGCAAGCAATCGGCCAGGGCGAGCAGGGCCGTGTTCGGATCGGCCGCGCCGGCATTGAGGAAGCGCGTCCACACTGCAAATTCCGGGCGGGGTGCATCGATCTCCAAGAGGCGACCGCCCGATGCGAGCCGCGTCTCGAAATTATTCCAGAACCCTGGACGCGCGCCCTCGCCCTCTTTGCGGAACGACTTCAGCGTTTCGGGCCGCGCGACGTCCGGCGCTGTCAGATAATCGTGCGCCACCTTGCTCTCGCGCGCGCCGCCGAACACGAACACTGCGCGCGCAACCGCACCGTCGTCGTTCACGCATTCGCTGGCGAAGATCGCCGACGAGCGCCCGCGCCGCAGCAACGGCGATGTGAAACGCAAACGCCCAGAGGCCGGGCCCACGAATGTGAATTGCGAGGAGCGGAGCGGGGGCAGCTCGCCATGCGTGCGCTTCAGTGCTTCGTAAGCGAGCGCGGCCGTCATGCCGCCATAGAGCGTGCGCCCTTGCGCCCACGCTTCAGGCGCATCAATCACGAAGCTCTCCCCTTCCGGGGCCAGCGCGGCGACAACTTCAGCAAGCGAGCTCATAGGTTCTTGATAGGCGCCCGGGGCGCGCAAAGCAAAGCGTCACTCCGCGCCGAGCTTCTTGGCGTACCCGTCGGCAATCAGCTTCGCCATCACATCGAACAATTGATCGGGATTGCTGCGCCGAAGTGCTGCGCCCATCGCCTCCATTCCTTCCGCAAGGATAAGCTCGCGCGTCCCATTTTCCAGCGCGGCCACAATCGTGTTGGCCGCGACGTCCGCCGGCATCCCATTGTCGATCGCTGTGTCGCTGAAACCGCGCGTCCGCGCTTTACCATCGAGCGCGTTCTTCGAGACGTTGGTCTGCACCGAGCCCGGCGCGACAACGAGCACCTTCATGCCCTGATGCGTCGTCTCCGCGCGCACGCTGTCATGATAGCCGATGATGCCGGCCTTCGCCGCACTATAGGCTGCGCGCAGCGGCGCCCCGACAATGCCGGCGACGCTGGAGATGGCCACCAGATGTCCGCCGCCCGCGCCCACTAAAAGCGGCAACAATTCCTGCGTCAGCCGGATCGGCGCCATGAGATCGACGCCGATGATGCGCTCGTACACTTCGAAGGCCGTATCGACCGCGAGCGAACGCTGCGAGATGCCGGCATTGTTGACGAGGCCATCCACACGACCGCGCCACGCCCAAGCTTGTTTCACAACATCCGGCACGCGCGCGAAATCCGTCGCCTCGAACGGCAGGATCAAGCTCTCGCCGCCAACACGCGCCGCCACGTCGCGCAGCGCCGCTTCATTACGTCCCGACAAGATCAGGCGCGCACCTTTGGCGGCCAGCGCTTCCGCTAATGCCGCACCGATGCCGGACGACGCGCCCGTGATCCACCAGATCTTGCCTTCGAACATCGCGGTCCTCTCCATCTTTGCGCGCATGTAACGCCAAAGTTGACGCGGCGTCCACGCTTGCACGTGACGCACAGCGGCCTAGGTTCGCATCCAAAGATGCGTGGAGCGCCCGATGCAATTGATCTCTCAGACAGCCGTCGAAGGCAGGCCCGGCCCGAACTTCGCGCCGCGCCAGAGCGCGATTGACGCGTCCGCGCTTACCGATCTGCATGTCTATGCCAAGGGCCAGCCTTATGCGCTCTATCGCGAGCTGCGTGAGCATGCGCCCGTCGCGTGGGTAGATGAGCCCATTAGTGGCGCAGGCTTCTGGGCCGTTACGCGTTATGCCGATGTGATGAAGGTCAACGCGGACCCGCAAACCTTCTCGTCGCAACGCGGCGGCATTCTGATGGGCACGCCAAAGCCGGAGCAGGGCCATCCCCTGCTCACGCGCGCTTCGCTCGACGCCATGATCAACATGGACGCGCCGTGGCACCTCGAATTGCGCCGCGAGCACATGGCGTTCTTCACGCCGAAATATTTGGACAAGCTGAAAGGCCGCATCGCGCAGGAGGTCACCAACCTGCTCGACGCAATGGCTCCGCACGCGGCCGAAGACATCGACATGGTCGAGCATTTCTCCGCGCGCTTGCCGCTCTATACGTTATGCGAATTGCTCGGCGTGCCGGAGCCGGATCGGCCGAAATTCCTCGAATGGATGCACTATCTCGAGCGCGCACAAGATCTTGCCATGCAGCAGCGCGTCGGCACGCTTCAGCTCTCCCCTGACCTGCTGAGCTTCATCGGCGCCTTCAACACAAACGTCGAAGAGATGTTCGCGTATGGCCGAGACATTCTGGAGAAGCGCCGCGCCGAACCACGCGAGGATTTGTTGACCGCCATCGCCAACGCCAAGCTCGACGGCGAGTTGCTGGCCGACGAATACCTCGACGGCTCCTGGCTGCTCATCGTGTTCGCCGGCAACGACACCACGCGCAACACACTCTCAGGCGCGATGCGCCTGCTCACCGAATTTCCAGATCAGCGCGCCAAGCTCGCGAGCCAGCCGCACCTCATGGTCAATGCGGCCAACGAATTCATCCGCATGGTCAGCCCCGTGATCTATATGCGCCGCACCGCCGCGCGGGACACGGAGATCGCCGGCCAAGAGATCGCCGAGGGCGAGAAGGTGCTGATGTATTACGGCGCCGCCAATCGCGATCCGTCCATGTTCGACAACCCCGACACGCTGAATGTCGAGCGCGCAAATGCCGACAAGCACATCGCCTTTGGCTACGGCCCGCACGTCTGTCTCGGCAAACGGGTCGCACAAATTCAGCTTGAGGAGGCTTATCGCCAAATCCTAGGTCGCTATCCAAGTGCGACTTGGACTGGCGACATTGACATCGCGCCGAACAATTTCGTGCACGCGATTTCGCGACTGGGTGTGCGCCTGGGCGGCTGAGCGCCCGCCCTCCTCCCTTGGCGGCCCGCGCGCGATGGAGCACATTGCGCGCGGAGCACCGACCTATGATCCCTGGCCTGATGCAGCCGAAAGCGCTGCAGATCATCGACATCCTCAAATTCGCCGCGACCGCGCATGGCGGCGTGGAGATTGTTTCAAGGCTCATCGAAGAGCCAATGATACGTCTCACATATCGCGACGCGCTCAACCGCGCTGAGCGCGCGGCTAAGGCGCTACAGCGCTTGGGCGTGAAATCTGGCGATCGTGTCGCGACGCTTGCCTGGAACACGCATCGGCACTTCGAACTCTTCTACGCCGCGCCCGGCCTCGGCGCCGTGCTCAACACGGTCAACCCGCGCCTCTTCGACGAGCAGATCGAATACATTCTGAACCACGCCGAGGCGGAGGTTCTGCTCTTCGATAAGAGTTTCCTTGCCCTCGTTGAGCGGTTGCGGCCCGGCATGAGGACGGTGAAGACGTTCGTCATGTTGAGCGAAAAGAGCACGCACGAAGCGGGCGCGATCAGCGCACTTTGCTATGAAGACTTGCTCGCCGCCGAAGACGATGGCTTCGCTTGGCCCAGTATCGATGAGAACGCCGGCGCGATGCTCTGCTACACGTCAGGGACGACCGGCGATCCGAAGGGCGTGCTCTACTCGCATCGGGGCATCGTGCTCCATGCGATGGCGTCGGGGCTGAACAGCGCATTCGGCTTTGACGCATTCGACGTCGTCATGCCCTGCTCTTCCTTGTTTCACGCGTCGGCGTGGGGTCTGCCGTTCGCGGCGCCGATTAATGGCTGCAAATTAGTGATGCCATGCGACCGCATGGATGGCGCGAGCTTGCAGGAATTGATCGTCAACGAAGGCGTGACGTTCTCCGGCGGCGTGCCGACGATCTGGACCATGTATCTCGCGCATTTGAAACAAACCGGCGAAACGCCCGGCAAGCTGCAGCGCGTCGTCATCGGCGGCTCGGCCGTGCCTCGCGCAATGGCCGAGACCTTCAAGAAAGATTACGGCGTCCGCGTGCTGCAGATTTGGGGCATGACCGAAACCGCGCCGCTCGGCGTCATCGCAACTCCGACGCCCGCGCTCGCCGCACTCGGCGAAGAGAAGCTCGATGAGGCGATCTGGACGCGCCAGGGCCGATTGCAATTCGGCATCGAGCTGAAGATCGTCGGCGACGACGGCGCGGAAGCCCCGCACGACGGCGAAACCTCCGGCGCGCTCATGGTGCGCGGGCCGTGGACGATCCAGCGTTATTATCGCGGAGAAAAAGACGTCGCCGACGCCGATGGCTGGTTCGACACCGGCGACATCGCCACACTCGATGCCTTCGGCTACATGCGCATCACCGACCGCAAGAAGGACGTGATCAAATCTGGCGGCGAATGGATTTCGTCAATCGATTTGGAGAATGTCGCGGTCGCCTGCCCCGGCGTGCGCATCGCCGCCGTCGTTGGCGTCCCCCACCCCAAATGGGAGGAGCGGCCAATCCTGGTGCTCGAAACCCACGCGGGCGCGAACGTGAGCGAGAACGATGTGCGCGCTTATTTGGCGCCACGCATCGTCAAATGGTGGACGCCGGACGCCATTCTGTTCGACACGATCCCGCTCACCGCGACCGGCAAGATCAACAAGAAAGTCCTGCGCCAACGCTACGCCGATCAGCTGATGCGCTGACCGGCGTAGGCGTGCGCGTTAGTTCGGCCGCGCCCGCTCTTCCGCGTAAAGCACCTGCGCTTCACTCGCGACATAGGCGCGGATGGCTTCGGCGTCGCTGACGCTGACCCATTGTGTGAAGTCCGGCATGCCGTTGGCGGCGCGGGCGCCGTGCACGGTGTCGCGCCACACATTCGCGTCTTGCAGCGATGGCGCGCGTCGCAGATCAGGCAACACGCCGCCCGAAGTCGCACCCGAACCGTGACAGACGCCGCAGAAGGCGCCGTACGCGGCGGAGCCGCGCGCGATCGTTGCTTGCGAGACGCGTAAAGTTGGCGGGCGCTCCATTGGCAGACGCACCAATTCGCGCGTCGGTAATGTCGCCGTGCCGCCAATACGGAACACGTTCACGCGCGCATTCACCGGCTCGCTCGGCGGATCGGCGATGCCGAAGCCGACCGGCAAGAACCAAAGCGTGCCGTAGCTGGCGAGCGAGGCGACATATTGCACGCCGTCAACTTCGTACGTGATCGGCCCGCCCATGGTCGCGGCTTGGTTATCGTAATCCCAAAGCTGATCGCCGGTGCGCGCGTTGTAGGCGCGGAAGCGGCCGTTGAGCGTGCCTTGGAAAACGAGGTTGCCGGCCGTCGCCAACGTGCCGCCATTCCACGGCGTGCCGAGCGGCACACGCCAGGCTTCGCGTTGATTGACCGGGTCCCACGCGAGCAAGAAGCCGTTCATCGTGTTGCGGATCGCCGCGCGGGTGGCGCGATCCGTCGGCAAGGCTGCGTGCACCGTGCCGGTGTTCCAGCGGCCAGGGCGATACACGAACGCCGGGTCGGCGGTGTAGTCCTGCGCCAGCTCTTGGACCGGAATGTAAACGAGGCCCGTGTCGCGCGACATCGACATCGGATGCCAATTGTGCGCACCGAATGGCGACGGCAGCACGATCGCAGTGCCTGACGCGTAGCGCGCTTCGGCATTCTCTATCGGACGGCCGGTGCTCATATCGACACCGCTTGCCCACGTTTGGGTCGCGATCGAGCCGGCGGAGATGAGTCCGCAATCGTCGCGATCGATGACATAGAAGAAGCCGTTCTTCGGCGCGTGCATCAGCACGCGCCGCTCTTGGCCGGCGATCTGCAGCGTACTCAGAATGATCGGCTGGGTCGCGGTGTAGTCCCACGTCTCCCCTGGAGTCTCTTGGTAATGGCACTTGTATTCACCGGTGTCGGGATCGACGCCAACGACGGAGGAGAGGAAGAGGTTGTCGTTGTTGCGGCCTTCGATGTTCGGCGAGCGAATGTCGCGATTCCACGGCGAGCCGTTGCCGACGCCGATCCAGAGCGTGTCGGTTTCGTTGTCATAGACCAGCGCATCCCACGCCGTCCCGCCGCCGCCGCTTTCAAGCCATGCGCCGGCCGTCGGATTCCACGTGGCGAGCGCGGTGTCGCGTACAGAGTCAGATGCCGCGTTGTCGGCCTCGGTCGGATTGGGCGTGGTATAAAAGCGCCAGCGCAGATCGCCGCTCTCGGCGTCATAGGCGCTCACATAACCGCGTACACCAAACTCCGCGCCGCCGTTGCCGATATAAATGAGGCCGCGCGCGGCGCGTGGCGCGCCCGTGATGGTGTAGGGGCGCGACTGATCGACGGTGACGACTTCCCAGGCCTTCGATCCATCACGCGCGTTCAGCGCAATCAAGCGACCGTCGAGTGTGCCGACATAAACTTTGCCGTTCCACACCGCGACGCCGCGATTGCCAACATCGCAACAGGCCGAGGCGCCACGCTCATGCGGCACCTCGGGATCAAATACCCAAAGCTCCTCCCCTGTCGCGGCGTTGAGCGCATAGACAATGCTCCACGCGGAGGTGACGTACATGATTCCATCGACCACGATCGGCGTCGCTTCGGCGCCGCGCGGCATGCGCATCTCGTAGGTCCAGGCCAAGCCAAGTTGGCTCACATTCCCCGCGTTGATGTCGGTGAGCGGCGAGAAGCGATCTTCGGAATAGGTGCGGCCGTGGCTCATCCAATTGCCGGGCTCGCTATCGGCGCCGACGATCCGCGCTTCGCTCACCGCGGCGGGCCCCGAAGGCCCGCAAGCAACCAAAGCCAAAGCGACACCTGTGGCAAACGCCACCGCCATTCGTCTCATGACCGCTCCCTCTTGTGTTTTGGAGCATTCAACGCCTCGGCGGATGACGTGTCTAGCTCACGGAACTCACAGTGCGCTTGATCCCCTCCGCTTACGTCGCTAGCCACGAGGACAAGAATTTGCGGGGATTGCGATGACCGAGGCGACAAAAAAGGGCGGCATCCCGCTCCATGTGCTGATGCTGCTGGGCTTTGCGATCGGCCTCGGCGCTGGTCTTTGGGTAAACATGAATATCGGCGGCGAGGAGCCGTGGGTGGTTTGGCTGACGAGCAATGTCACCGGGCCGCTTGGGCAGATCTTCCTGCGCTTGCTGTTCATGCTCGTGCTGCCGCTTTTGTTCAGCGCGCTCGTGGTTGGCGTTGCGGAAATGGGCGATTTGAGCGCGCTCGGCCGCGTGGGCTGGAAGACGCTGCTGATGACGGTCGTGATCTCGACCATCGCGGTGTTGATCGGCTTGGGCATGGTCAATGCGCTGCGACCGGGCGACGGCGTCGATCCCGCACTTGCACAACAACTCCTGGCGCAGGGCGCGGAGGGTGCGGCCGGCATTGTCGAGAACGCGCCCGAAAGCGTGCAGCTCGGTCAATTCTTCCTCGATCTCATTCCGCAAAACGTCTTCGCAGCTGCGAGCGCCAATCTCGTTTTGCCGGTGATGGTGTTTGCGCTGCTGTTCGGGATCGGCCTGGTGCTGGTGCGTTCGCCGGCGACGGATCAGCTGCAGCTGACCATCGCGGGCATTTTCGAAGTGATGATGAAGCTCATCAACATCGTCATCAAACTCGCGCCGATCGCCATTGCCTGCTTGATGTTCAATCTGGCGGCATTGTTCGGTTGGGATTTGCTAATCCGATTGGCTGCGTTCGTGGGCGTCGCTGTCGGCGCGATGGCGATCCACATGTTCGTCGTCTATCCACTCTGCATCTGGCTGCTCGCGGGTCGCAATCCGCTTAAATTCTTCAGCGACGTGCGCGAACCGATCGTGGTGGCCTTCTCCACTGCATCGTCCAACGCCACCCTCCCCGTCTCGATGCGCGCCGCGGAGACCGAGCTCAGTTTGCCGCGCCGGATCGCGCGCTTCGTGCTGACTGTTGGGGCCACCGCCAATCAGAACGGCACGGCGTTGTTCGAGGGCGTCACGGTGCTCTTCCTAGCGCAATTCTTCGGCATCGAGCTTTCGATCAGCCAGCAGGTCATCGTCATGCTGGTCTGCATCCTCGGCGGTATCGGCACGGCCGGCGTGCCAGCAGGCTCGTTGCCCGTGATCGCGATGATCCTGGTGATGGTCGGCATTCCGCCCGAGGGCATCGGCCTCATCCTCGGCGTCGACCGCTTCCTCGATATGTGTCGCACCACGCTCAACGTGACCGGCGATCTCGTGGTCGCGACGGTTGTTTCACGCGGCGAGAAAGACCCCGAACCGACGATCTAGGTCAAAGGTGGTTTGATGTGACGCGAGTCACGGCGGCTCAGATCAGACGAGCATAGGGTCTTGCTCATGGAAGCGATGGGCTTCCGGGAGCAAGACCAATGACCGCCAAGTTCTACAGCCTGATCATCGCCGCTTTGACGTTCGCGCCGTTCGCCTACGCGACGCTGAACCAAGCCGCTCAGATCGTCGCCTAAGCCGCAATACAAAGCCGAGGGAAAACATCATGCATCCGCAAGCCGCCCAAGCCGCCGCCGCCAGCTTCGACACCGCCGCCAAGCCGGCCGTCGCCAAGTTTTACGCTTTGCTCTTCGCCTTCATGGCCGCAGCGCCCTTCGCGATGAGCACGCTGAACCAGATCGCATAAGTCATCGCAAAGCTCCCTGCGATGAACTTGGCGAGGTTCAAGAAGAAGGGCGCGGTGGCCAACACCGCGCCCTTCGACGTTTCACGATTTGCATCCGCCCTGCCCTGTGCCGGGCCGGGCTTCCTCCCGAAGCTCAGAAGCCGCCGCGCAGACGACGCATGACGTCGTCCAATTGCTCGAGCGTTTTGTAGCTGACCTTCAGTTCGCCGGCGCCGCCCTTGTCGGTGATCGTCACCTCAAGGCCGAGTGCATTCGACAAGCTCTGCTCCAGCGCGCGCGTATCGGCGCTCTTCTCGGCAAGAGCCACCGGCGCAGCCGCGCCAGCACGGGGCCCATGCTTTTCATCCTTGGCTTGCTGGGCAAGGCGCTCGACTTCGCGGACGTTCAGCCCTTCGCTCAGCACGCGTTGCGCGAGGCCACGCGGATCGGGCGCGGTCAGGATCGCTCGGGCATGGCCGGAGCTGAGGCGACCGTCGCGCACCATCTCTTGCAGGTCGTCCGGCAGCTTCAGCAGGCGCAGCATGTTCGCGATATGAGGCCGCGACTTGCCGACGGCTTCGGCGATCTCTTCCTGCGTGCGGCCAAACCGATCGATCAGAGCCTGAAAGCCCTGCGCTTCTTCGATAGGGTTCAGGTCGGTCCGCTGGACGTTCTCGACGATCGCGATTTCGACGACTTCAACTTCGTTGAGGTCGCGCACCACCGCGGGGATCGTGTGCAGTCCGGCGCGTTGCGCAGCGCGCCAACGACGTTCACCGGCGACAATCTCAAACCGGCCATCGGCGATCGGGCGCACGAGGATCGGTTGCAGCACGCCGTGCGTGCGAATCGAATTCGACAGCTCGGTCAGGTCGGCTTCGTCGAAGTGCTTACGCGGCTGTTGCGGGTTGCGTTGCACCAGGTCGATCGAGATCGTGCGCGGGCCGGCCTCCCCTGCGGCGGCCTGGGGCGGGGCCGAAGCGGGTGCGGCAGGCGCAACAGGAACAGCTGGCGGGGCGGCCGGTTCGCCGAACACAGACCTCGGCGCAGCAGGGGCCGGCGCAGGTTGCGGCGGATTGTTCGCGGCGATCGGCAGCTCGAACACATTGCGCGGCGGCTCGATCGGCGCGCGCGGCGGTTCGGCTTGCGGCTGGGCCCAGGAGTTCACGGGCGTCGGCTGAGCGGCCGGCGGCTCGGTACGGACAGGCTCGCCCAGCAATGCTGACAGCCCGCGCCCCAGCCCCCGTGGTCTTAAATCGCTCATGCCCTGCTCCTACCCGACCCGATTCGGTATGCTTAAATTTTCGCTAGGCAGGTCTTACCTACGGGTAAAAATTTCCCACCGAAATCTACGCCGCCTGTAGATTGCGCTCCCGTTCGATCAGTTCTTTGGCAAGCTGGATGTACGCTTTGCTACCCGAAGCGTTCTGATCGTAGATGATCGCCGGTAGCCCGTGGCTCGGCGCCTCGCTGATCCGCACGTTCCGCGGGATCACCGTTTCATAGACTTTGTCCGGGAAGTGCGTGCGCACTTCATTGGCCACCTGCTCGCTCAGCGTGGTGCGCTTATCGTACATTGTCAGCACCACACCTTGGATCTCGAGCGTAGTGTTGAGATTGGCCTTCACCGCGTTGATAGTCGCCACCAATTGCGCGAGACCTTCGAGCGCGAAGTATTCCGCTTGTAGCGGCACCAGCACAGCATCGGCGGCTGTCAGCGCATTCACCGTCAACACGTTCAGTGACGGCGGACAATCGATCAGCATGTAATCGATATTGAGCTGCGATTCCGCGCGGAATTGCGCGACCGCATCGCGCAAACGAAATTGCGCGCGACCGCCCGCCATCAATTCAGTTTCGACGCCCGACAGGTTCGCGTCACCTGGCGCGATATAAAGGCTCGGCACCTTCGTCGGCATGATCGCCTTCGACAAAGTGTGATTGCCCACGAGCACGTCATAGGACGTGATCTTGCGGTCTTCAGGATGGATGTCGATACCGGTCGAGGCGTTGCCTTGCGGGTCGGTGTCGAAGATCAACACGCTCTTGCCCGCCGCCGCCAAAGCGGTGCCGAGATTGATGGCGGTGGTTGTCTTACCCACCCCGCCCTTCTGGTTGGCGATCGCCAAAGCGCGCATGTCCCACCACTCCTTCTCGGAGCCTTAGGAACGCGCGGACGCCTTCGTGACACGAACAATGCGGCCGCGCGGATCGCTAAGGCTTTCCAGCACATCTGCCTGGTACGCCCCACCACTTAGAGCGTCGTTCGCGGCGGCCATCTCGGCGTCTAGGTCAGCGCCTTTATGGAAGAGACCTTGCGCGCCGCGATCGAGAATCGGCTTCGCATAGGGGATGAGTCGGTTCAAGGGCGCGAGGGCGCGGGCCGTCACCACATCATACCGTCCGGACCCGGCGCCGAAATCCTCGATCCGGAGGTTGAACATCTGCCCCGGCAGACCTGCGGCTTGGATTACCTCATTCAGGAACCGGGCCTTCTTGCCGATGGATTCCACCATGTGGACCACCGCGCCCTCACGCTCGGCCAGGAAGCAGGCCAGGACGAGCGCCGGGAAACCAGCGCCCGAGCCCAGGTCAATCCAGCGCTTAGCCTCCGGCGGGGCGATGCGGAGCAGCTGGGCGCTATCCAGCGCGTGGCGCGACCAGAAGAGATCAAGCTCTTTCGGCCCGACCAGATTGGTGTGCTCGTTCCACTCGGCGAGCAGCCGGCGAAAGGTTTCCAGCCGTTGAGCTGTTTCTTGTGAAACGGGCAGCCCAAGATCGCGCGTGAACTCAGCCAGTCCATAGCTCACGGATGCGGCCCTGCTCCGCCATACGTGGCGGCCAAATAGCGTGTAATGGGCTTGGGCTCATCGAGGAAATAGCGGCCCTCGAACACTTTGGCGTCTTCCGGCGGCGTCGAACCATCGGCCAGCACGAGCACCGGCATGGATTGGTTCTCTTCGCCGATCAGCACGATGATGTCGTGGCGCGGCCGCGGGTGCGGCATGCGCTTTACGTCGATGCGTGCAGCCCAATGCGGGTTGGCCAGCAACGCACCCTCCATCGTCGCGCACGCGGTGCAGAACCACGTCCCCTCCATCGCCGCATCCTCAAACGGCGCGCGCAGGATGAAGAGCGTGTCTCGCTTCAAGCTCATGCCCGCTTCCTCTGTTCGCGCTTCACATGCGCCAGCAATGCCGTGAGCGCGCCCGGCGTGACGCCTTCGATGCGCGACGCCTGGCCGAGCGTGACAGGCTTGGCGCGCGTCAGCTTCTCCCGCACTTCGTTCGACAAGCCGCCGACACTCGCATAGTCGAGCGCAGGATCGAGGCGCAGATCTTGGTCGCGCTTGAAGGCTTCGACGTCGAGCGCCTGGCGTTCGAGATAGCCCGAATACATCGCGTCGATTTCAAGCTGCTCGCGCGCTTGGCGCGACAGCGAATTCAGCTCCGGCCAGATCGCGGCGAGCTGCGCATAGTCGATCGAGGGATACGCAAGCAGCGCCAACACATCGCGGCGCACGCCGTCTTGGTTGACCTTCAGATCGTGTGTCTGCGCTTGCGCCGGTGTCAGCTGCAGCGTTTTCGCCAATGCGCGCGCCGCTTCGATTTCCCGCATTTTGCCGGCGAAAACACGCGTCCGCTCCGCGCCCACACAGCCTAGCTCAATGCCTTTCGGCGTGAGCCTTTGATCGGCATTGTCGGCGCGCAGCGACAAGCGATACTCGGCGCGCGACGTGAACATGCGATACGGCTCGGTGACACCGCGCGTGACGAGGTCATCGATCATCACGCCGATATAGCCTTCGGCGCGCGTCACCTCGAACGGCGCGCCCCCGCCTGCGGCGCGCGCCGCATTGAGGCCTGCGATCAAGCCCTGCGCTGCGGCTTCTTCGTAGCCGGTCGTGCCGTTGATCTGGCCGGCGAGATAGAGCCCCGCGATGCGCTTCGTCTCCAGCGTCGGCATCAGCTCGCGCGGATCGACGTAATCGTACTCGATCGCGTAGGCGTGGCGTTTGATGACGACATTCTCGAGCCCAGGGATCGTGCGGATGAATTGCTCCTGCACGTCTTCCGGCAGCGATGTGCTGATGCCGTTGGGATAGACCGTGTCGTCGTCGAGCCCCTCGGGTTCGAGGAAGATTTGGTGCGCGGACTTGTCGGCGAAGCGGACGACCTTGTCCTCGATCGACGGGCAATAGCGCGGCCCCCGCCCGCTGATCGCGCCCGAATAGACCGCGCTCTTCGACAGCGATTGCTCGATAAGCTTGTGGGTCTCGGCGGTCGTGTAGGTGACGCCGCACGCGACCTGCGGGTTGGTGATCTTGTCGGTTAGGAACGAGAACGGTGACGGCTCGTTGTCAGCGAACTGCTTCTCCAGCGAGGCCCAATCGATCGAGCTGGATTGCAGCCGCGCCGGCGTGCCGGTCTTCAACCGCCCCATCGCGAACCCCGTCGCGTAGAGCCGGTCCGACAACCCAATCGCCGGGGCCTCGCCATGCCGGCCCGCCGGGATGCGCTTGTCGCCAATATGGATGACGCCCTTCAGAAAGGTGCCAGTGGTCAGCACGACACGGGAGGCAGCGAAGGTTTGTCCATCGGCGGTCGTCACGCCCGCCACGACGCCACCTTGGACGACCAAGTCCTCGGCGGCCGCAGCCACGATCGAGAGCCCCTCCTGCGCCGCCAGCGCTGCCTGCATGGCTTGGCGATAGAGCTTGCGGTCGGACTGGGCGCGGGGGCCGCGAACGGCCGGGCCCTTGGAGCGATTGAGCAGCCGGAACTGGATGCCGGCGGCGTCGGCCACCCGGCCCATCACCCCATCAAGCGCATCGATCTCGCGGACGAGATGCCCCTTGCCCAGACCGCCAATGGCCGGGTTGCAGCTCATTTCCCCGATGGTTTCGAGCTTATGCGTCAGGAGCAGCGTGCGCGCGCCCAGGCGCGCGGACGCCGCCGCGGCCTCGCAGCCGGCATGGCCGCCGCCGATGACGATGACGTCGAGGCTGGTGTTTCCGTGGGTCATGGAGGGCGCGTCTCATAGCGCAAATGGGGGCTGCGCGCGAGGCTCCAATCCTGGATCGTTTCACATGGAACGCCCTAAAGGCCCGGAAACCTGTTTCGCGTGGAACCCCCGGGGTCGGGGCGGCCTACTTGCCGATGCAGAAGCTCGAAAAGATCTCGCCCAGCAGATCCTCAACGTCGATCCGCCCGGTGAGCCGGCCAATGGCGTGGGCGGCAGCCCGGACGTCTTCAGCCGCTAGCTCCGGCCCGGCATCCAAAGCCGGGACCGCACGGCGCAGGGCGGCCAGCGCCTCCTCCACCAAGCGCCGATGCCGAGCGCGGGTCAGGACCGGGGCCTCTTCTCGATCCAGCGCTTCGGCGACATGGGCGTTGATCCGGCTTTCAAGCAAATGCAGGCCGATTCCGGTTTTGACCGACACCTCCAGCATTTCGCCGGAGCCATGCGCCGGGTATTTATCGGCCTTGGAGCGCACGAGAATGTCGTCCGGCTGGAGCGCCGCCTGCACCTCGGCAGGGATACCCGCCCCCGTCTCGACCACGGCGATCCGCAGATCGGCCTCCTCCGCCCGCGCCAGCGCCCGGCGCACGCCTTCGGCCTCGATCGCGTCTGCAGCCTCGCGTAGCCCCGCCGTATCGGCGATCCAGACCGGATAGCCCGCCAACACCAGGCGGACCTCGACCACGTCGCGGGTCGTGCCGGGAATGTCCGAGACGATCGCCGCCTCGCGCTGGGCCAGCGCATTCAGCAGGCTCGACTTGCCGGCATTGGGCGGGCCGATGATGGCGATGCGGAAGCCGTCGCGGACGCGCTCGCCGCGATGGCCGTCATCGAGGCGCCGGCCCATGTCAGCAGCCAGAGCTCCTAGGATCGGACCCGCCCGCTGCGCCAGCGCGCCCGGCAAGTCCTCATCCGGGAAATCGATCTCCGCTTCGATCAAGGCCGCCGCCTCGATCAACCGCGTGCGCCAGCCCTCATAGACAGCGCTCAACACACCGCGCACTTGGCGTAAAGCCTGTCGACGCTGGCCCTCGGTCTCGGCGTCAACCAGATCAGCCAAGCCCTCCGCTTCCGCCAAATCGAGCTTGCCGTTTTCAAACGCGCGACGCGTGAATTCGCCAGGCTCGGCGATGCGGACTCCGGTTTGTACAAGACACGCGTCGATGATCGCAGCGATCACTGCAACGCCGCCATGCACGTGCAGCTCGACAACGTCTTCGCCAGTGAAGCTCGCAGGGCCTTCGAAAAAAACCGCGAGACCATCATCGATCGAAACACGCGTATTTGGCGCGAAAAATGCGCGTCTCGCAGCAATGCGTGGTGACGGAATTTCGCGCGCTGTTATCGCGCTCAACACATCGCGCGCATGCGGACCAGAGATACGCACGATCGCTACGCCTGCGCGCCCAGCGCCCGTTGCGAGCGCGACGATCGTGTCGCGTTTCATGTGAAATTCTCTAAGGCGCGATTAGGGCTTTTCACGTGAAGCAGCAGCGCCGCTGACGCCGCTCGTCATCAGCTTCACGAACGCGTCTTGCGCTTGCGTGCCGACGCTCATCCACGAATTCATCATCGCTTCGCCGCTCATCATCTGGAGATTTTTCTCCATGCGCTTGCCCATCTCTTCGACGAGCTTTTCGTTGATCGGCGTGACGTCCGGCAGGCCCATGAAGCGGCGCGCTTCCTCCGGCGAGCATTCGACATTGACGGTGAACTTCATGGCCCCAATTCCTCTCGCGCGTTTGTCGCTGTGAGCGTCTATAACGCCTGGCGAAGCCCCAAGACAGGATGGAGATCAAGGCATGGGTGAATGGGTACAGATCGCAGGCCCTGACGGCGTCTTCCGCGCCTATTTGGCTAAGCCCGCAGCAGCGCCCAAAGCCGCCGTGGTGGCGATCCAGGAGATCTTCGGCGTGAACGCCGTGATGCGCGGCAAGGCCGACTGGCTGGCGTCCCAGGGCTTCCTGGCGATCGCGCCGGACCTGTTCTGGCGGCTCGAGAAAGACGTCGACATCACCGACCAGTCCGAAGCCGAATGGGCCAAGGCAATGGATCTGATGAAGCGGTTCGATATCGAGACCGGCGTCAAAGACATCCAGGCCACGATCGATCACGCACGCGGTCTGGTGGATGGCGGCAAAGTGGGCGCTGTTGGCTATTGCCTGGGCGGCCTGCTGGCGTACCTGACGTCCACGCGCACGGACGCCGACGCCAGCGTCGGCTATTACGGCGTCAACATTCCGAACTTCCTCGGCGAAGCGGAGAACATCCGTCAGCCGCTGATGCTGCACATCGCCGGCAAGGACGGCTTCGTGCCGCCGCCGGCGCAGAAGCAGATGAAGGATGGCCTGAGCGCCAACAGCCACGTCACGCTGCATGATTACCCGGAGCGCGATCACGCCTTCACACGCGAAGGCGGCAAGAATTACGATGCGGCCGACGCCAAGACCGCCGACGATCGCACCATCGCGTTCTTCAAGGCGCGCCTCGTATGAAGCGGCTCCTGTTGATTGGCGCGCTGGCGCTTGCGGCGTGCGATGCGCCGACGAGCCCCGCGACCGACGTTACCCCCTCAGCCGTTGAGGCTCTGGCGCCGGCCGACATCGGCGCCTTCTTCGATTGCTTGCGCGACAGCGGCCGCACCATCGTCGCTGCGCATCGCGGCGGGCCATCGCCCGGCTTTGCCGAGAACGCGATCCCGACGTTCGAGAACATTGTGCGCCAAGCGCCCGCTCTGCTGGAGATCGACATCGCCCGCACGCGCGACAACGTCTTGGTGCTGATGCATGACGACGATCTTGATCGCACGACAACGGGTACGGGCCTCGTACGCGATCACACGCTCGCGGAAATCCAAGCACTCCAGCTCGAGGATGAGAACGGCCAACCGCTTGACGCACGCGTGCCGACACTTCGCGAAGCTTTGGATTGGGCCGACGGGCGTGCAATCCTTGAGCTCGATGTGAAGCGGGGCGTCTCCTACGAAGACGTAGTCGCTGAGGTGCGCGCCGCCGGCGCAGAGGATCGCGTCGTGTTCATCACCTATAGCGATGACGCCGCCGTACGCGTCCACAATCTGGCGCCCGAATTGATGCTTTCGGTCTCTATCGATGACGCGCGCGATCTCGACACGCTGGAGCGACGCGGCGTCGATCTCAACAAGGTGCTGGCGTGGACGGGCACGGAGGAGCCGAACTCCGCGCTCAACATCGCGCTGGCGCAGCGCGGCGTCGAGGCGATGTTCGGCACGCTCGGCAATCCGGAGCGCTCGTGGGACGGTCGCTTTGAGCGGGAAGGCCAGGATCAATACGCGGCGTTCGCCGAGACAGGGCTGCAACTCATCGCGACGGACCGGCCGATTGAGGCCTCTCGCGATTTGGACACGAACGACGGTGTGGATGGTCTCGCCGCTATGCAGTGCGCGACGACGAACTGATCCCCATATCAACGCGAGATGTTGGAGAGCGATCGATGAAAGCCATTCGCGTTGAAGAGGTCGGCGGGCCGGATGTGATGCGGCTCGTTGATGTTGAAGAACCCGCGCTGAAACCGAACGAGATCCGCGTGCGCATTCACGCGATCGGCGTGAACTTCATCGACACGTACCATCGCGGCGGGTTGTACAAATTGCCGATGCCCACCGGCATTGGCCAAGAATTCGCTGGTGTTGTCGAAGCGATCGGTGAGAGGGTCACGCGATTCCAAATCGGCGATCGCGTTGCGAGCGGCACTGCGCCTGTTGGCGCTTATGCTGAAACGCACACGCTCCTGGAAACGCGCGCAGTGCATGTGCCGCAGGCGATTTCGTTCGACGTCGCTGCGTCCGCAATGTTGAAGGGCATGACTGCGCGTTATCTTTTGCGCAAGACGTTTCGCGTGAAACGCGGCGATGTTGTTGTGATCCACGCGGCCGCTGGCGGCGTTGGTCAGATCGCCGTGCAATGGGCAAAGCATCTCGGCGCGATCGTGATTGCTGTCGTCGGCAGCGATGCGAAAGCAGAGATCGCAACAGCGCTCGGCGCCGATCATGTGATCGTGCAAGCGCGCGACGACATCGCAAAGCGCGTGGGCGAAATCACGAACGGCGAGGGCGCGCATGTCGTCTATGACGGCGTTGGCAAAGACACGTTCATGGCGTCGATCGATAGTCTGCGCCCGCTCGGCATGATGGTGAGCTACGGCAACGCATCGGGCCCCGCGCCGGAATTCAGCCCACTCTTGCTCGCGCAAAAGGGCTCGCTCTTCCTGACCCGCCCAACACTCAATCACTACACCGCGAGCGTCGCTGATCTCGATGAGACGGCAGCCGATCTCTTCGAGGTGATTGGATTGGGCGCCGTGAAGATCGCGCCGCCAACGCGCTACGCCTTGGCGGACGCTGTGCAAGCGCACCGTGATCTGGAAGCGCGGAAGACGACCGGCAGCTTGGTGCTCGTGCCCTAGATTACTTCACCGCCGCGGCGCGCTGGAAAGCGGGGCGTTGCGCGAGGTTCTCGTAATAGGTCTGGATCGCTGGGGGCACCACGTCATCGATGCCGGCGAACTTGGCGACGCTGATCACATAGGCGACGGAGATGTCGGCCGCGGTGAAGCGATTGGCGGCGACATAAGATTTGCCGCCCAGGCGCTCGGCCGTGAACGCAAGCCGCTTGGCGATCGCGCCCTTGAGATAGTCGACAGTCCAATTCTTCTTCTGATCGTCGGGCGCCATGTAGCGCGTGGCGACGAGCGGGTTGCCGTAAGCCGCCATGCCCGCTTCGCCGAAGAGCATGTACTGCAGATAGTCCGCATAGCCCTCTTCGTGCGGCTTCACCTCGAGATCGGTCGGGCCGTACTTGGCCATGATGTAGATCATCATCGCCACGGACTCGATCATGCTGACGTCGCCGTCTTGCATCGCCGGCACCGTTTTCAACGGGTTCGCCGATTTGAATTCGTCGCTGGGTTTGAAGAAGGAGGCTTCCGCCGTCTCGTATGGCACGCCCATCTCTTCGCACAGCCACAGCACGCGCAACGAACGCGCACCTTGGGAATGGTAGATTTTGAGCATGGCCGTCTCCCTCGTTTGACGAGGGAATAGCACTTACGGCGACCAGCCGGCAACGAAAGAGGCGCGACTTGCGCCGCGCCTCTTGGTCGAACCATCGCATTTCTACGAGCGGTTACGTGTTCATCGACTGGAAGAAGTCGTCGTTGTTCTTCGAGCTCTTCAGCTTGTCGAGCAGGAACTCGATCGCGTCCTGCGTGCCCATCGGCGAGAGGATGCGGCGCAGAACGTACATCTTCTGCAGGTGCTCCTTCGGCGTGATGAGTTCGTCCTTCCGCGTGCCGGACTTGAGCACATCGATGGCCGGGAAGATGCGGCGGTCCGCGACTTTGCGGTCGAGTTGGAGTTCGCTGTTACCCGTGCCCTTGAACTCTTCGAAGATGACTTCGTCCATGCGCGAGCCGGTGTCGATCAGCGCGGTGGCGAGGATGGTGAGCGAGCCGCCTTCTTCAAGGTTGCGCGCCGCGCCGAAGAAGCGCTTCGGACGCTGCAATGCGTTCGCGTCCACACCGCCCGTCAGCACCTTGCCGGAGGAGGGCACGGTCGCGTTGTAGGCGCGGCCGAGGCGGGTGATGGAGTCGAGTAGGATGACGACGTCCTTGCCGTGCTCGGCGAGGCGCTTGGCCTTCTCGATCACCATTTCAGCGACAGCGACGTGACGCTCCGCCTTTTCGTCGAAGGTCGAGGACACGACCTCGCCCTTCACCGTGCGCTGCATGTCGGTGACTTCTTCCGGGCGTTCGTCGATCAGCAGAACGATCAGATAAACTTCCGGGTGGTTCTTCTCAATCGCCTTGGCGATATTCTGCATGATGACGGTCTTACCCGTCCGCGGCTGCGCGACGATCAGCGAGCGCTGGCCTTTGCCGATCGGCGCGACGATGTCGATGATGCGGCCGGTCTTGTCCTTCAGTGTCGGATCTTCGATTTCCATCTTCAGACGCTCAGTCGGGTAGAGCGGCGTCAGATTGTCGAAGTGGACTTTGTGGCGGACTTTGTCCGGGTCTTCGAAATTGATCGAGTTGACTTTAGTCAGCGCGAAATAACGCTCGCCGTCTTTCGGCGCTTTGATCTGGCCTTCGACCGTATCGCCGGTGCGCAGACCAAACTTACGTATCTGTTGTGGCGACACATAAATGTCGTCAGGGCCAGGCAGGTAGTTCGATTGCGGCGAGCGCAGGAAACCGAAGCCGTCCGACAAAATTTCGATGACGCCGGCGCCGCCGATCTCGACGCCGCGGTCGGCGACGTGCTTCAGGATCGCGGCCTGCATGTCTTGCATGCGCAGCGTGTTGGCGCCCTCGATCTCAAGGGATTCCGCCAAGGCCAACAATTCGGCGGCCGGCTTGCGCTTGAGCTCCTGCAGCGTGAGCGAGGTGAGCCCTTCGAGTGCTTGTTCTTCAGTCATAGTTTTCTCAGGGAGACGGACTGCGGGCGCAGGTTCGCGCGGGCAGGGCCATCAGGTGGAAAGAGATTCCGGCGGTTTGGAGATTTGCGGCGCCGCCGTCGCACACGCGCTTTGGGAAAGCGCGCTTCGCAAGAATGGACACCACATAGCGCCGGGAGCGTCAAGCCGAGCTTAACGGCGGATCGCAGGTTCAGGGTTCGAGTGTCGCCAGCAGCACAGCGGCGATGGCCACGAGGAACGGGATCTCGCTCATGAGCCGCCAGAACTTCTCGGAACGCCGCCGCTGGCCTTGGGCGATGCGGCGACCCTCCGCAGATAGGAAGCCGTGATAGCCACTCAAGCCCAGGACCAAAATAAGCTTGCCCCAGAACCAATGCGGCACCGTGGCGATCACTTCCGGGATCGGTCGGGTCCAATCGCCGGAGATGTAGGTCGCGAACAGAAAGAGGCCGAACGCCCAGGCCAGGATCATGCTGGGGGTCAGAATGATCAGGCGCAGGCTGCGGGCGGCCTTCAGCATGGCCGCCTCCAACTCGCCGCCAGGCTGGGAGGAGGTGATGTAGGCGTAGAAGCGCGGCAGCATCAGCAGGCCCGCGATCCAGGCGATCACGGCGATGATGTGGAGACCTCGGGCGAGGTCGTAGCCAATCACGTGATCCATTTACCGCGTGTTCCCCTGGGGGCACTGGCCCCATGCCGCCGGGCAGAGCCGACCGCCGTTCTCTGACTGCATTTTGCCCGGACAGGCAAGGGCGCGCTCAACCACATGGGCCAGCGCGTCAATGAAACGCGGGGCGGCCCCAGGCGCTGGCGCCCGCAAATAGAATGGCAGGTTCAGGCTCTTGGCCAGTTGCGCGTACTCAATATCGAGTTCGACCAGCGTCTCGACGTGCTCGGAGACGAAAGCGATCGGGGAGACGATCACGCCCGCGCCGTCTTTGCCGGCGGCGTGGATTTCCTCTTCTGTGGAGGGGCCAATCCACTTCAGCGGACCGACGCGCGATTGGTAGCAGACGCGGGTCTCCCAATCTGCCGGCAGCAGCTTCTTCACCGCGGCGACGCTTTGCTCGACCTGCCATTGGTAGGGATCGCCGGCGTCTATCACACGCTGTGGCAAGCCGTGCGCCGAGAAGAGAACACGCGGCTTCGCAGGTGAACCCGCTTCACGCCACGTCTTCAAGATCGCGTCCGCGTGCGCTTCTGCGAAGGCCTCGCCAGCTGGATAACAACAGATCGTGGAGCAGGGCAGGTCGCTATGGCGCCGCCATTCCTTCAGCGATGAGCCCGCGGTTGTGGTCGAGAATTGCGGATAGAGCGGCAGTAGAATCGCATCGGTTGCGCCCCAAGCTTCGGCGGCTTGCGCGGCACCCTTCGTGAACGGCTTCCAATAGCGCATCGCTGGGAAGCACTTGAACGTGACGTTGTTCACGCGCTTGGCCATTGCCGTTTCAAGCGCATCGGCCTGTTTCACAGTTTCCGGCAAGATCGGCGAACCGCCGCCCATCAACGCGTAATTCGCTTTGGCCAATCTTTCGCGCGTGCGTGAAATCAATTGGGCGATCAGGAAACGCACTGGCTGTGGCGCACTGATGATCGCTTTGTCGTTGAACAAGTTGAATAGGAACGGGCGCACCGACTCTTGTTTGTCAGGTCCGCCAAGATTGAACAGGATGATCGCGACGCGCCGAGACGACATCGCACGCAGCCGTGGGCCTTGCTCCGGCGCCTGGTCATCTTCGAGCGGAATTGCGCTCATTGGCCTTTTACCACGCGCACCAAGTGTGCGAGGTTTTCGGGCGTCGCTTCCGGCGTAATGCCGTGGCCGAGATTGAAGATATGCGGCGCGCTCTTAAACGCGATCAGCACGTCACGCGCAGCGCGTTCCAAGGCTTCGCCACCAGCGACAATCGCTTGCGGATCGAGATTACCCTGCAGCGCCATGCCATCCGGCGCGACCTTGAAAGCGAAATCCGCCGGCGTTTGCGTATCCACGCCGAGTGCGTTGACGCCCGTTTCGTTGGCGTAGGCTTCCAGCTGCGCGCCAGCTCCACGCGGAAAACCGATGATCGGCACGGTGACGCCAAGCACACGCAGCCGCTGCACGAGCTTTCGCGTCGGGCCGATAATGACCTGCTGGAACATGAGGGGGGAGAGGCCCTCGGACCAGCTCTCGAAAATCTGCACGCAATCGGCGCCAGCTTGCACTTGCTTGGCCAAATGCTGGGCGCTCATTTCCACGAGCACATCCAAGAGCGCCTCAACATCCTCGGGTCGCTCGAACACAGCCCGACGCGAGCGATCCTTTTCGCCGCCTTTTCCTTGAAGCATGTAGGTGGCGACCGTCCACGGACCGCCGCAGAACCCGATCAGCGCGATATCCTTCGGGATCGCGCCCTTGATCCGTTCCACGGCTTCATAGACGGGCGAAAGCCGTTGCAGCGCGCGCTCCGGATCATCGAAGCGCCAAGTCTCTTCGTCGACCAAAGGCTTCAGCCGCGGTCCTTCGCCCTCCACGAACGAGACTGCCCGGCCCAAAGCGTCCGGGATCACCAGAATGTCCGAGAACAGGATCGCGGCGTCGAGCGGGAAACGCCGCAGGGGCTGCATCACCGCTTCCGTCGCCAGGGCAGGGGAATAGCAGAAATCGAGAAAGTTCTTCGCCCGCGTTCGAAGCTCCCGATATTCCGGGAGATAGCGCCCTGCCTGCCGCATGATCCAAATCGGAGGAGGGTCTAGCCTCTCTCCCTTCAAGACGCGCAAGAGAGCGGGAATGCTTTCCCGATCGGCCATGACCTTCTTCCAAACTAAATAAACTTAGAAATCTGATTAGAGATGACTCGTTGTTGTGGGGATACGCAAACCGGGAGAATTTCGATCTCCACATGCTGTCCACATACTTGTCCGTCCCGGCGCCAGACGAATTATCGTTAACGCCGAATTACTTGGCCCTGTCGAGTACCCCCGACGATTCCTTTTTTCCCACGATGTCGCATTGTGGAGAGCCCTGGGAGGAATCGCGCATGAGGAGAAGTGAATCCGGGGCAGGGTGGGCTGTTCGTTCTCTTCACCGGCTTTGCTGGCCCTGTAATCAACAACTTGTCCACATTGGCGCGACGCCTGATATGAGGGCTGCCCATGCCCACCCGTGACCGCCTCGCCATCTATTTCAATGTCCACCTCGTGTCGGACTCGACCGGTGAGACGCTGGCGGGAGTCATGCGCGCCACCTGCGCGCAGTTCGACAATATCATGCCCGTGGAACACTCCTATTTCCTGGTGCGCTCTGTGCGGCAGCTGGAGCGGGTGATCCAGGAAATCTCAGATGCGCCCGGCGTCGTTATGTTCACGCTATCGAATCTTGAACATCGCGCGCTGCTCGAAAAGGCCTGTGCGGAGATGGAGATGCCCTGCGTCGCGGTGCTCGATCCGGTGCTCGATGTCACCTCCCGGTACCTCGGGCTTGAACTGAACCATCGCGTCGGCGCCGCCAGGAAGCTCAACGCGGAATACTTCAAGCGCATCGATGCGCTGGATTTCGCCATGTACCACGACGACGGGCAGCAAGCTGTCGAGTTAATGGATGCCGACGTCATTCTTGTGGGCGTGAGCCGCACCTCAAAGACACCGACAAGCGTCTATCTTGCCCACCGTGGAGTGAAGGCGGCGAACGTGCCGATGGTGCCGGGTGTGCCGCTGCCGGAAGAATTGTTCAGGCCAGATCGACCGCTGGTCGTGGGCCTCCTCATTTCCGCAGATCGTCTTATCGGCATTCGCCGTAATCGTCTCGCTGCGATGAAGGAAACCCGCGCGGGCTCTTACACAGATGAAGAGGATGTGCGTCGCGAAGTGATGGAAGCACAAAAATTGTTCGAGCGGGAAGGGTGGCCGACGATCGACGTTTCGCGCCGTTCGATCGAAGAAACGGCCGCAGCCGTGCTCAATCTGCTGGCGGAGCATAGAGAAGAATGAGTCTCGTGCTCGCCTCCGGCAGCGCTATACGCCGTCAAGTGCTCGCCGCCGCTGGCCTCGAGTTTGAGGTTGAGGTTGCGCGTGTCGATGAGGAGGGGGCCAAGGCCAGCCTCCGCGCCGAAGGTCTGAAACCCCGCGAACAAGCCGATGCGTTGGCTGAACTGAAGGCGCTCGCTGTTTCACGGAAACGGTCTGGCTTCATTATTGGCGCGGACCAGATGCTCGCGATCGATGGCGAAACGCTCGACAAGCCGAAGGACATCGCCGAAGCGCGTTCGCACCTAATGCGTATGCGTGGCAAAACGCATGAACTTCTGTGCGCTGCTGTCGTTGCGCGCGAAGGCTCCATTATATGGCGCCACATCGAAACGCCGCGGCTGCGCATGCGACCGTTCTCGGATGCGTTCATTGATGATTATCTGGCGCGCGTTGGCGAGGAAGCGCTTAAATCCGTCGGCGCCTATCAGCTTGAGGGCTTGGGCGCGCAACTCTTCGACCGTGTCGACGGCGACTATTTCTCTGTGCTTGGACTGCCGCTGCTGCCGTTGCTTCAATTCTTGCGCGAGCATGGCGTGGTGGCGAAATGAACGTCACCGCGTCCACGAAACTTCTCGCTGTGATCGGCGATCCGGTGCGGCATTCGCTGTCGCCGGTAATGCACAATGGCTGGATCGCTGATCATGGATTGGACGCCGTTTACACCGCGCTGCCGCTCAAGAGCGAAGACGCGACGAGTGTCATCCGATCGATGAAGGCGCTCGGTTTCATGGGGCTTAACGTCACCGTCCCACACAAGGAAGCGGCCGCGCGCGCCGCTGATCGCAGTGAATCCGAGGTCGCCAATACGTTGCGTTGGGAAGAAGACGGCACGCTGTCCGCTTTCAACACGGACGGCGTTGGCTTCATCGATTCGCTCACCGAAACCGCGCCGGATTGGCGCGGCCGCGTGAGCCGCGTCCTCATTATAGGCGCTGGCGGGGCAGGGCTGGGCGTTGGCAAAGCGCTGTCGGCCTATGCGGACACCGTGCATTTCGCCAACCGCACGCTTGCGCGCGCGGAAGCCGCGGCGAGCGCCGTGCCGAACGGCCGCGTGTTGCGCTGGGAAGATCTGGAGCGCGGCTTCGGGGCGGCGGATCTCATTGTGCAAACCACAACGCTTGGCATGACCGGCCAAGACTCGCACGCCTGGCCGATGCAGTTTTGCCGTGCGAATGCGATCGTGTCTGACATTGTATATAAGCCGCTCGAAACAGAATTTTTGCGCGCCGCACGCGCCCGCGGTCTCGTCGCGATGGACGGTCTCGGCATGCTGATCCACCAAGGCGCGCGTGCGTTCGAGCTTTGGTTCGGCGTGAAACCAGATACGAAGAAGGCGCGGGAGCGCCTGCTCGCGGCGCTCGGCGCATGATCATTGTCGGCCTCACCGGCTCGATTGGCATGGGCAAATCGACCGTCGCGAAAATGTTTGCGGAGGAGGGCGCACCGGGCTTTGACTCGGACGCGGCCGTGCATGCGTTGTATGCGCCGGGCGGCGCGGCGGTTGCGCCCGTGGAAGCCGCCTTTCCCGGCGTCACGAAAGACGGCGCCATCGATCGTGAAGCGCTGTCCAAGCGTGTCGTCGGCAACGAAGCTGCGATCAAGCAGCTTGAAGCCATCGTCCATCCGCTGGTCCGCGCCGCACAAATGCAATTCTTGCAGGACAATCGCGAGGCTGGCGCAGCCGTCGTGATCCTGGACATTCCGCTCCTGTTTGAGGGCAACGGCGCCAAGTATGTGGACAAGACAGTCGTGGTCTCGGCGCCCGCCGATGTGCAGCGCACCCGTGTGTTGGCGCGGCCTGGCATGAGTCCGGAAAAGTTCGAGGCTATCCTGGCGCGGCAAATGCCGGATGCGGAAAAGCGCGCTCGGGCCGATTTTGTCATTGATACGGGTGCTGATTTCGAGACCACGCGATCCCAAGTCAGGGGCGTACTGGACGCGCTGCGCGAACAGATTTAGCCCGGATTCATGCGCGAAATCCTGTTTGACACGGAAACGACCGGCGTTTTCCCGGACCATGCCGACGAAAAGCAACGCGACCGCATCGTGGAAATCGGCTGCGTCGAGGTGTTCAATCTTGAGCGCACCGGCCGCGAGTTTCACGCGTACATCAATCCAGATCGCGATGTGCCCGAAGAAGTCGTGCGCGTGCACGGTCTGCGCGGCGACTTTCTGAAAACGCAAAAGCGCTTCGGAGAGATCGTGGCGGACTTCATTGAGTTCGTCGGCGATGCGCCGCTGGTCGCGCACAACGCTTCGTTCGACCGCGGCTTTATCAATGCCGAGCTGCGTCGCCTGAAAATGGCCGAGCTGGAAACCGAGCGCTTCGTCGACACGCTGGCGATTGCGCGCAAGAAATTCCCCGGCGCCTCATGCTCGCTCGACGCGTTGGCGCGGCGCTTCCAATTGGATCGCTACGGCTTCGATCTCGCCTCGCGCAAAGGGCCGGGCGGTCACGGCGCGCTCGTCGACTCGCGCATCCTCGCCGAGGTGTACCTCCACCTCAAAGGCGGGCGCGAACAACGCTTGGTGTTCGAGACCGAAGAGACGACGATGTCGGACGCGGCAAACCAAATGCCAATCGAATTGGTGCGGCGGGCGCAGCGGCCTGTTCCGCTCGGCGCTCGGGGCAGCACCGAAGAGGCCGAAGCGCATGCGGCGTTCGTCGCCAAACTTGGCGACAAAGCCATCTGGTTGAAGACCGGAAGTTAGAAGCCCGCGCCGCCGGCCGCCGCTTGCGGAGGCAGACCTTCTGCAGCCGCCGCGCGCTCCTGGCGCTCGCGCAGTTCAGACCAATAGAGCGGTGTGAAATCGATCGGATTGATCAGCAGGGGCGGGTAGCCGCCTTCGCGGGTGATCTCGGCCAGGATCTGCCGGCCGAATGGGAATAGCAGGCGCGGGCACTCGATCCAGATCAGCGGCTCCACGTCGTCGGCCCGCACATTCATGAATTGAAACAAGCCCGAATAGACGAGATCGACCGAGAACATGATCGCGTCTTGGCGGCGCGCCTGGACATTGATGCAGAGATCGACCTCAACGGCCTCGTTTCGTTCGCCCATCGGGCGAGACTTGACCTCGACGCCCATATCGATCGTGGGCTGCACGTCGTAGGCCTGAGATGCCGCAGCGGCCATCGCATTGCGGAATGAAAGTTCCTTCACATATTGGGACAGGACGCGCAGATGAGGGGAATCGGCTGGAGGCAAGGGGCCTTCCGGCGCGTTTTGCGGGTTCATGCGCCAACTCTCGGCAAGGAAAAGCTTGGAAATCGGGCGCTAACATAGGCAAGGGCTACA
Organism: Vitreimonas flagellata; assembly: GCF_004634425.1. NCBI lineage: Bacteria > Pseudomonadati > Pseudomonadota > Alphaproteobacteria > Hyphomonadales > Hyphomonadaceae > Vitreimonas > Vitreimonas flagellata. The sequence goes on from NZ_SBJL01000002.1 coordinate 833,099, forward strand.
GCAACGCAACCGCGCTGGAAGAAAGCGCCTGTTGGCATTATCTTAATTTCGCGCAGAGAAGCGGCGCCCAGGGAGCATCGGGTTTTGGACCAAGGCATGATTGAGATTCTGATCCTCGCGTTTGTCGCGGGCTTCGTGCTGTTCCGGCTCTATTCGACGCTGGGCAAACGCACGGGCTCCGAGCGTCCGGCTGAACCGACGCCTGCGCCGGCGCAAGGCCATATGCCGCGTGAGCAGGCGCAAACGCCGCTCACGCAGCCAGCGCCCACTGGCCCTGCGGGCGAGGGGCTCATGGCGATCCTGCGCGCCGATCCCAATTTCGATGTCGGCCATTTCGTTGCTGGGTCTAAGGCGGCCTACGAGATGATCGTCAGCGCTTTCGCCAAGGGTGATCGCGACACCTTGCGTGGCTTGCTGACGCCGCGCGTTTTTGACTCATATGCTGCCGCTATTGAGCGTCGCGCGCAGACGAACGAAGCGGTGCCCGAGTTGGTGCGCTTGAAGTCTGCTGAGATTGCTGAAGCCGAACTTCAGGGCGATACCGCACGCGTAATCGTAAAATTCGAAGCGGAATTGGCCGAAGGCGCGCATGGTATCCGAGATGCGCGTGAGCGCTGGACGTTTGAGCGCAATGTGCGTTCGGGCGACCCGAATTGGCTCCTCTCACGCGTCCAGGCGGCGTGAGCAAAAGCAAGCGCGAACTCAGCACTGACGAAAAGAAGCTGTGGCGCCGCGTCGCCGCGAGCTTGAAGACGCGTCGTGCGCTACCTGCCGAGGACATTGAAGAACCGGCGCCGTCATTAAAGAGTGTCGCGAAGCGAACTGAGAAAAGGCCGCTGGTTGAACCGGCGCCGGCACGCAACGCGCCTAAAGTCGCGTCGCCACTTCCGCGCCGCGACACCGAGAAGCGCGTTCGCCGTGGCAAACTTGAGATCGGCGGCTCACTCGACCTGCACGGCCACACGCAAGATTCTGGGCGCAACGCGTTGGCGCGGTTTCTTCAAGTCGCGCAAGCGCGCGGCGATAGTGTCGTGATTGTCATCACCGGCGCTGGTCGCGGCGGGGAGGGCGTGCTTAAGCGACGTTTACCCGAGTGGCTCGCCGAACGTGATCTACGACCACTCACCACAGGCTACGCGCCCGCACATCGCTCACATGGCGGCGCCGGCGCCTTCTACGTGTTCATCAAGCGCGCCCGCGAAACGCAATCTTAAGCTTGCTGACCGCCGTGTTTACCGAAAATCGCAGCATCTTCAGCGCATTATAACCAATCCAGCCAAATCTCTCGTGCGCGCGAACGCGCGTTTGGAGTGGGTATGGCGCAAGGCCTGTCATCTTTCGTCATGCCTGGCCGCAAGCACGGGCTTGCGGCGCGCGCGGTGCTGTTCACCGTGGCCGTCATTGCTGTGACCGCGTTGCTCTCCGTGAGCATCCTTTTGGCTGGCGCCTACAGCGAGGGCCGCCGCCAGGAGGTCGTGATCGCCACGAGCCTCACCGAGCATCTCGCCGCGCGCTCTGACACCCTTCTGACTGGCAATCGCGTTGCGATCCTAGAGCGCATGATCTCGGGCGCCAGCGATCGCGCCGAAGTGCGGGCGCTTTCCTTTCGCGACGCCTCGGGCGCGGTGATTGCGCAAGACAGCAGTGGCGACGCGCGCGACGAGGCGCGCATGCGACAGGGCGCGCTCGATGCAATGCGTTCAGGTCGTACCAACGTCGCGCGCGCGCAAGACGGCAGCCTGATGGTCGCGTCGCCCATCAAGCATGACAGCGAAACAATCGGCGCTGTCGTACGCATCTGGGAGCCGGGCGCTTACACTTTCGATGTCGTACCAGCGCTTGCCCCTTTCTTACTGATCTTGGCTTGCTTGTTGCTCGCGGCGATTCCGTTGACGAACGCATTCGTGCGCCGCGCGGTTGCGCCCTTGGACGAACTAGCCAAGTTCGCCAAACAAGTCGGCGAGCGAGGTCAAGCAGAAAAAATCTCAATTCGCACGGGGGACGAGTTCGAGACGCTTGCGAACGCTTTCAACGACATGATGGCGCGCCTCGACCTGTCCATGCGGCAGATCGAAGAAATTGCCTTTGTCGATCCTATAACACGTCTGCCGAACCAAGATCGGTTCGCGCGCGACATTGATTTCTTCGTTCTGCAACAAGGTAAAGACGCGATGGGCGCTGCGATCGTCATAGATCTGCAGCGCCTTCCAAAGCTGACACAGACACTCGACCCGCTGGCCGCGCGCGACTTCATACGCACGGTCGCAGAGCGACTTACGTCAAGCGCGCGGACAGTCGAGCGCATTGTGATGCGCCGCAAAGAGCGGGCAAGTTGCGCACGCTTAGGGGTGTCAGAATTTGGGGTGTTCGCGCCTGGGCTATCTCAAGCGGACGCCGCTCGTTTTGCGCAGCATCTCACGGCGGGCCTCAACCAGCCGTTCGAGTGGCGCGGCCACAAGCTGACGCTGGGTGCGTGCTCCGGTGTCGCGATGGCGCCGCGAGATGGTGCGGACGCGGACGGCGTCATCCGCCACGCCCGTATGGCGCTCGGCGCTGCGCAAAATGCGCCCGCCCGCATGAAGCTCTATACGCAATCGCTGGATCGCGAGGCGGTCGCTCGCATTACGTTGGAGCGTGAAATGCGCGGGGCGTTGGAGCGCAATGAATTCCGCGCCTATTTCCAACCTAAGATAAATCTGGCGACCGGCAAGATTGAAGCCTGCGAAGCGTTGGCGCGCTGGATCAGGCCCGACCGCACCATCATCAGCCCCGGTCGATTCATTCCGGTTGCGGAGGAGAGCGGGTTGATCAGCCCATTGTCAGACGCAATCTTGCGCGAAGCGTGCTGGAAGGCTGCGTCATGGGCGCGTGCTGGCTTGCCAACGAAGGTCGCGGTCAATGTGTCGGCGCTGCAGTTCAAGACGGAGCGCTTTGCCGAGAACGTGTTGCGTGTCGTGCAGCATGCAGGCCTCGCGCCGAGCAATCTCGAGCTAGAGATCACGGAATCGATGGTGATGGATGATCCCGATCGCGCGCTTCGCATCATCCAGCCGCTGCGCGAGGCCGGCGTGCGCCTAGCGATCGACGATTTTGGCTGCGGCCACTCAAGCCTTGCGGCGCTTTCGAAGCTGCCGTTCGACGTTATCAAGATCGACCAGCAATTCGTGCGTCAGCTGGAGCGCGGCGACGCGCAGGCCGGCGCCATCATCGAGATGATCTTGGCTTTGGCCCGCACGCTTGACATGGAGGTCGTCGCCGAGGGCGTTGAGCGCCGCGAAGACGTGGATTTCATGGCCGCGCGCGGCTGCCATTGGGTCCAAGGGTTCCTCTATGGCGCGGCCGTGCCCGCGCCGGAATTCGCCGAAATGCTGCGCCGCCAAGCTGGCGAGGACGTGACGGCCGAAGACGCGGCTTGATCGCGCGCGCCCGGTTCGCCACATCAGGCGCATGAGCAAACCAGAACAATGGCACGGCACGACGATTGTGTGCGTGCGCAAAGGCAACAAAGTCGTGATCGCCGGCGATGGCCAAGTCTCGGCGGGACCGACTATTCTTAAAGGCAACGCGCGCAAGGTGCGCCAGCTTGCCGGCGGCTCGGTGATCGTAGGGTTCGCCGGCGCTACGGCGGACGCCTTCGCGTTGTTCGAGCGGCTTGAGCAAAAACTCGAGCGTTTCCCGACGCAGCTTGGCCGGGCCTGCGTGGAGCTCGCGAAGGACTGGCGCACGGATCGCGCGCTGCGCCGGCTCGACGCCATGCTGATCGTCGCCGATCGCAAAGAGACCTTCCTCGTCACCGGAGCAGGGGATGTGCTCGATCCCGAACACGCCGTTGTGGCCGTCGGCTCAGGTGGCAATTTTGCGCTGGCGGCCGCGCGTGCGCTGTACCCGCATGTGAGCGACGCTGAGGCGATCGCCCGAGAAGCGATGGCGATCGCAGCCGACATCTGCGTCTATACCAACGGTAAACTGACGGTTGAAACGCTAGAGGCTTAGCAGTGCCATTAGCCGACTGGTAAGCGCTGCCGCGCTTTATGAGTATATGACACCGCGCGTATCCGTCGGCGAACGAGTTCCGCAAGCTTTGCTGGGCCGCATGATCGACGGCGCCATGTACACGGTCGAGCTGCATGAGCTGATCGCCGGCCGCCGCGCCGTGATCGCGGGCGTTCCGGGCGCCTTCACGCCCGTGTGCACCTGCCGCCACATCCCCGACATCTTGGAAAACGCCGGCCGGCTTCGCGCTGCAGGGTACGATCTGATCGCGTGCGTTGTGCCCAATAGCCCCTGGGCTGTGGCCGCGTGGGCCGCGGAGGTCGATCCAGCGGGTGTGATGACTTTTCTTTCCGACGGCAATCTCACCTTGGCGCGCGCGCTTGGCGTGACGGTCTCTGCACCTGACCTCATGCTGGGCGAGACCTCAGCGCGTTATCTGCTGGCGACAGATAATGGCATCGTGCGGCGCCTCAATGTCGAGGCCAAGATCAACAATGTGGACTGCACCCGCGCGCGCGACGTTTTGATCGACTAGGGCTGAGCGCCCTTCACGTCCGGCGGATGGCCCCTTAAGTGAGTGGCAATGACACACTTCTCTCCGCGCGAAATCGTCTCCGAACTCGATCGCTACATTGTGGGCCAGGGTGACGCGAAACGCGCCGTCGCCATCGCGCTGCGCAACCGTTGGCGCCGTAAGCAATTGCCGGAAGACCTCCGCGAAGAGGTCACGCCCAAAAATATTCTGATGATCGGGCCGACGGGGGTCGGCAAAACGGAGATCGCGCGGCGCCTAGCCAAGCTCGCCGGGGCCCCGTTTCTTAAAGTCGAAGCCACGAAGTTCACCGAGGTCGGCTATGTCGGCCGCGACGTCGAACAGATCGTGCGCGATCTGGTCGAAGTCGCGCTCAACATGGCGCGCGAGCGCCGCCGTCGCGAAGTGCGAGCACGCGCCGAAGCCGCCGCCGAGGAGCGCGTGCTCGATGCTCTAGTGGGGCAGGGCGCGAGTGCGGCCACGCGTGAATCGTTTCGCAAAAAGCTGCGCAACTCCGAGCTTGGCGGTTCTGCGGTTGAGATCGAGGTCGAGGACAACGCTTCGCCGCTCGGCAATCTCGATATCCCAGGCCAGCAGGGCGTCGGCGTCGTTAACATCGGCGACATTTTCGGCAAGGCGTTCGGCAAACGGACGAAGCACGTGCGGATGACGGTCGATGAAGCCTACGAACCACTGGTGCGCGAAGAGAGTGACAAGCTCGTCGATCAAGACGCGCTGATCAAAGAAGCCCTCGCGCTGACCGCCGAAGATGGCATCGTGTTCCTTGATGAGATCGACAAGATCGCGTCGCGTTCGGAGCGCGCGGGCGGCGGCGACGTCAGTCGCGAAGGTGTGCAGCGCGATCTGCTGCCGTTGATCGAAGGCACGATCGTCAATACCAAGCACGGTCCGGTGAAGACGGATCACATTCTTTTTGTGGCCTCCGGCGCGTTCCACGTGGCCAAGCCGTCCGATTTGCTGCCCGAATTGCAGGGTCGCTTGCCGATCCGCGTGGAGTTGAAGGCGCTCACCCGCGAAGACTTCCGCCGCATTCTTACAGAGCCGGAAGCGAGCCTCGTCACGCAATACAAGGCGCTGCTGAAGACGGAGAACGTCACGCTCGATTTCACTGATGAAGCCGTCGAGGCCATTGCCGAGATCGCGGCGGACGTGAATTCCACGGTCGAGAATATCGGCGCCCGTCGCTTGCAAACCGTGATGGAACGCTTGCTCGACGAGGTCAGTTATTCCGCACCGGATCGCAGCGGCGAGACGCTGCGGATCGACGCCGATTATGTGCGCAAGCATGTCGGCGACCTAGCAAAGAACGCCGATCTCAGCCGCTTCATTCTCTAAACGCGAAAGCCGCTTTTGAGCGCCAGCGCGCGGAGGTTCTGCTCCGGGCGCGGGCCCATGTGCGAAATCACTTCCGCCGCCGCGAGCGAGGCGAGGGCGCCGCATTCCGGTAGCGGCCGCTGGTGTGCGTAGCCGAACAGGAAGCCCGCCGCGTATTGATCGCCCGCGCCTGTCGTGTCGACAACGTCGGCGACGGGGAAAGCCTTCACCTCGATCGTGTCCTTGTTGGTCACGATCAGTGAGCCGGTCGACGATCGAGTAACGGCGACGATCGGGCAGACTTTGCGCGCCGTTTCGATCGCTGTGCCGAGATCGTCGCATTCATAGAGCGAGAGAATCTCCGACTCGTTCGCGAATAGGATATCCACGTGGCCGGCGACGAGATGACGGAAGCTGTCGCGGTGGCGATCGACGCAGAATTTGTCTGAGAGCGTCAGCGCGACTTGGCGCTGCGCTGATTTCGCGATCTCGGCCGCGCGAACGAACGCCGTCTTCGCTTCGTCGCGATCGAAGAGATAGCCCTCGAGGAACAGGATCTTGCCGGCCGTGATGAGGCCAGCGTCGATGTCGTCCGCGTTGAGCAGCGTGGAGGCGCCGAGATAGGTGTTCATCGAACGATGGCCGTCCGGCGTCACCGCGATGAGCGAGCGCGCCGTGGCCGGCGTGCCGGCGCGCGGTGGGGTGTCGAATGCAACGCCGGCGGCACGAAATTCGCGCGTGAACTGGCTGCCCAAATCATCATCGGCGACCTTGCCGATATAGCCGGTTTTGCCGCCGAAGCTGGCGATGCCGGTCATGGTGTTCGCCGCCGAACCGCCGGCCGCAACCGTCGCATTTGTGAAACGCGCGGTCAGATGGTCAGCGCGCGCTTCGTCGATCAGGCTCATGGCGTCTTTGGCGATGTTCTCCTCAGCCAGGAACGCATCGGAAACTTGGGCGATCACGTCGATGATCGCGTTACCGACGGCGACGACGTCATAGGTCGAGCTGGACATTCAAAAATCCTTTGAGAGTTAAGGCCTTTAAGCCTGCATGCGCGGCGCTGTCCAGCATTGCGGCGGGCGAGCTTGCAGGGCATGTTCGCGCCCCATGAGAATTGCTGCTTCGCTTATTGCTTTGATGTTTCTGGCGGCATGCGCCGCCACAACACCCAATTCGGCCCCGCAACCAAGCGGCCCGGCTGCACCCGCGGCGCCCGTAACATCGCGCTTGGCGCAGATGCTCAACGCTGCTGGCCGCGCCGATGCGCCGACGCAGGCCGAGATCGTGCGCGCCTTTGGCCCGGCCGACATCGAGCGTCAGGACGGCGCGGGTGCGGCGCTGACCTATCGGTACAACAATTGCGCGCTCCTCCTTCTATTCGCGGCGGACTCGCGCAATGCGATGCGCCTGGCGCAATCGTATCCGAGCGCGCGGCGCGCGGGCGAGGCGGCGCCCAGTCTTGACCAATGCGCCAGCGAGGCCGACGCGCGCCGGCGTTCGTGATGGCGAAGATCGCGTATCTCAACGGACGCTCCTATCGCGGTGCGCCGCTTGGGCCGGGACAATTGCCGGAAGCGGAATTAGTCAGCCACGAGCTGATTGTCGCTGAAGGCAAAAAGCGCGGCATCGAGTTCATCATCGAGTATTGGGACGATCCCGAACTGCCAAAGCGCGGGTACGACGCCGCGATCATCCGCACCTGCTGGGACTATACCGGCCGCGCAGACGAATTCATCGCGACGATCGAAGCGCATGAGCGCGCGGGATTGCGCGTGTTTAATTCGCCGGCCGTGGTGCGCTGGAATGCGCGGAAGACGTATCTCCGTGAACTTGGCGCCGCCGCGATCGAGACGGTGTGGCTCGATCAAATCGATGCGCGCGCGGTGGCGCAGGCGTTTGATGCCCTCGACGCCGCCGAGATCGTGATCAAACCTCAGGTCGGCGCGGGCTCGGTGCGGACCATTCGCTTGAAGCGCAATGCGTGGAGCGAAGCTGACCTGATCGACGGGCCGCAATCGGAAGCGATGGTGCAGCCTTATCTGCAATCGATCGAAACAGAAGGGGAGCGCTCGCTCTTCTGGTTTGGCGGCGCCTTTTCGCATGCGATCCGAAAAGTGCCCAACAAGGGCGATTGGCTGGCCAGCATTCCCGGAAAGACAGCGTTCCTCGCCGAAGCCGCGCCGTCTGGCGCGATGGCGGCGGCGGAATCGGCGCGGGCGCATGCGCCGAAAGATCTCCTTTATGTGCGCATCGACCTGGTGCTGGGCGATGACGGCAAGTGGCGTGTGATCGAGATCGAGGCGATCGAGCCTTATCTCTTCTTGGATTTCGCACCCGAAGGCGCGGGCTTTTTCGTCGATGCGATCGCGCGGGTCTTGTCCTTATAAAGACAGATATCGGCGATGACGCAGCGTGGGCATTCGGGCTTGCGGGCGATGCAGGTGTAGCGCCCATGCAGAATAAGCCAGTGATGCGCCCCGTGGATAAACTTTTGTGGCGTGATGCGCATGAGCTGAGCTTCAACCTCATTTGGCGTTTTGCCATCGCTCAGACCGGTGCGGTTGCCGACGCGAAACACGTGCGTATCGACGGCGATTGTGCCTTCCCCAAAAACTTCCATCAGCACCACGTTCGCGGTCTTGCGACCGACACCGGGTAGGGCTTCCAGGGCTTCGCGATCGCGCGGCACCTCGCCGTCGTGATGGTCGATCAGCGCCTGCGAGAGGGCGATGACGTTCTTGGCTTTGTTACGCCAAAGACCGATCGTCTTGATGTAGCTCGCGACACCGTCTTCGCCGAGCTTCAGCATCTTCGCGGGCGTATCCGCGATCTTGAACATCGGCGCCGTGGCGCGGTTGACGCCTTTGTCCGTCGCTTGCGCGGAAAGCACGACGGCGACGAGCAGGGTGTACGCATTCGTGTATTCCAATTCCGTGCGCGGATCGGGGCGTATCTCGGCCAAGCGCGCGTAGAGCTCTTCGGCCTTGGCTTTGGTGAGACGCTTGGCCATTAGATTCCGCCGCGCCTCGCGCGATGCAAAGCGGCGTCGAGCGCTACGGCGAAGCTTTCGCACTCCTTGGGCGAGAGGAACGCGCCGAGGCGCATTTGGCCTTCGCTGTCGCGGATCAGAACGCCGGGGCCGTCGCGGGTGACCTTCGCCCATACCGGATTGAGCTGCCAATGCGTGGCGACGCCATTCTTATCGACAGCGGCGACATGCACGCGGCCGGGGCCGATGCGGACATATTCGGCGGCTTGGGCTGCGCGATAATTCCAGCGGAACGCCAGATAGAGCGCCAACACGTCGAGGCCGAGAAAGCCGGCGACGGGATAGGCGCCGTTGGCGATGAACACGATCGCGCCAATCAGGTTGATCGCGAGCACGGCGATCAGCATGGCGCGAAAGGCTTTGGCGCTGAGGCTGCGGTGTGGGCGCAGCACAGCGTCCATATAGAGCGGGCCGTCGAAGAACGGCGCGTCCGGCGTGCGTTCCCAGCGTGGCTGCATCGTCTAGAGCCCGAGCACGTCGCGCATCGAATAAAGCCCCGGCGGTTTATCGGCGACCCAGAGGGCGGCGGCGAGGGCGCCATCGGCGAACACGGCGCGATCCATCGCGTGATGCGAGAGCGTGACGATTTCGCGCTCGGCGATGAAGCGCACGTCATGCTCGCCGACAATGCCGCCGCCGCGAATGACGGAGAAACCGATCTGACCTTCGGGGCGCTCGCCGGTGACGCCGTCGTACGGCGCCAGGCGCAAATCTTTCAGCGGCGTGTTGCGGCCTTTCGCGGCGGCTTCGCCGAGGAGGAGGGCGGTGCCGGATGGCGCGTCGACCTTGCGGCGATGATGCGCCTCGGTGATTTCGATGTCCCAACCTGGCCCGAGCTTCTGCGCGGCTTGTTCAACGAGGGCGGCGAGCAAATTCACGCCCAAGCTGAAATTGCCGGAGCGCACGATGGCGATGCGCTTGGCGTGCTCGGCGAGCTGCGCTTCCTCGGCGGCCGTAAAACCGGTGGTGCCGACGATGGCGGCGCGCGTCGATGTGTTCTTCAAAGCGGTCAGTGCGTCGAGCGTCGCGGCTGGCGTGGTGAAATCGATCCAGACTTGCGCATTCTCGGCGGCGTGGTCGGCGACCTCGGTCGTCATCATGAAGAGCGGCGAGATGCCAGCGAGCGCGCCGAGATCGGCGCCGAGGAATTGGCCCTCGCTGCGTTCAGTGCCGCCGGCGACAGTGAAGCGCGAGTCCGCGCAAGCGGCGCGGATCAAAGCGCGGCCCATGCGGCCAGCCGCGCCTGCGATAGCGATAGAAAGCGTCATGGCTCCCTCATGGACCGCGAAATCCGAACCGGCAAGGCCAAGACGTGCGCCATCCTTGCGGGCGCGGACGCCGGAAATTGAAGCTCTCCGTGGAGAGCCGGGACGCGGTGAAATCGCGTCAGAAGATGCGCCGCGTGCACGGCGCGAAAAACGCGGTTTCACCGCGTCCCGTGATCTGATTTGCGTCGGCTCCGCTGCGGGCGTTCTTTCACACCAGAAAGACGGATCGCCGACGGCGTGCGGGTCATTGAGTTCGCTATGATCCCGGTTCTTCCTCCCGCCGTTATCAGCGGGCCTCAACTCGCTTGCATTGCGCCGTCCAACTTTCACGCGAAGCGGCTTTGCCTGCATCGCGCGATCGCTTGGGAAACACTGTCTCCGCATATCCGGCGAACGCCCTGGTTCGGCGCGGACACCCGCCTTGAAGCTGACGGAAGGCGCAGAAGCACAACGCGCTTCACGCTCGATCACATCGCCCGCGCGCTGGCTGAACTGGGCGCCGCCTGCTCTCCGGCGCGAACGATGGGCGCAGTATCGCGCGGGTTGGGCGGGGGCGGATAGATTTTTGCGCGGCGCTTGATTTTGCTGGCGGGGCGGAGGCCTACGCGGCGATGGCGGAGGTTGAGGGCTTGCGGCTTGCGGCTATCGGCTGAGGGCAAGCGGCGGCTGGAAAAAACCAAGCATATGTCGCCGGAGCAACGGCGCGCCGAGGTGTTGCGCGCCTATACGGATAAGCCCATCCGCAAATGAACGAGTCCGGGTAAGCGCAAACCATCTGACGGCGGCGGCGAGAGCGTGCGTCAGCGCACCAGCGGGTCGCCGTTGTCGAAGAATTTTTTGACGGTGTCGAAGAAGCCTTGGGTTTGCGGGTGGGCTTCTTCGCCGCAATCCTTGGCGAATTCTTCGAGCAGCTTGCGTTGCTTGGCGCTCAGATTCACCGGCGTTTCCACCAGCAATTCGACATGCAGATCGCCGCGCTCTTTCGAGCGCAGATGCGTCATGCCTTTGCCTTTGATGCGGAAGCGGCGGCCGGTTTGGGCGCCGGCGGGAATGGTGATCTTGGTGCGCTCGCCTTCGATGGTGGGGATTTCCATCTCGCCGCCGAGGGCGGCTTTGCACATCGGCGCGGGCGCGCGGCAATAGAGATCGGCGCCGTCGCGCTCGAACAGCGAATGCGGCTTCACCGAGAGGAAGAGATAGAGATCGCCGGGCGGGCCGTTGCGTAGACCTGAATCGCCTTCGCCGGAGAGGCGGATGCGTGTGCCGTCTTCAACGCCGGCCGGGATTTTGACCGAGAGCGTGCGCTCCTTCTGCGTGAGGCCGCGGCCGCCGCAGGATTTGCACGGTGTTTTGATGGCTTGGCCGCGACCGTGGCAAGCAGGGCAGGTGCGCACGATGCGGAACATGCCTTGGCTGGCGCGCACTTGGCCGGCGCCGTTGCAGGTACGGCAGGTCTCGAGCGGGGCTTTGCCTTCGGAGCCTGTGCCGGCGCAGGGTTCGCAAGCTTGCGCGCGCGGCACGACGATTTCGCGCTCCATACCTTTGAAGGCTTGTTCGAGCGTGATCTCGACGTCGTAGCGCAGGTCCGCGCCGCGTTCGGGGCCGTTGCGGGGCCCACGTCCGCCGCCGCCGCGCGCGAACATGTCCTCGAAGCCGCCGCCGAAGATCTCGTTGAAGATGTCGGAGAAGTCGTTGAAGCCGGCGGCGCCCGGGCCGAAGCCTGGACCACCGCCGACATCGAAGGTTTTGCCGAAACGATCGTATTGGGCGCGCTTCTCAGGATCGGAGAGGACGGAATACGCCTCGCCGATTTCCTTGAACTTGTCCTCGGAGACCTTGCAGCCCGGATTTTGGTCCGGGTGCAATTTCATCGCGAGCTTGCGGAAGGCCGACTTGATCGTCGCCGCATCCGCGTCCCGCGCAACGCCGAGGATTTCGTAATAATCGCGAGTAGCGGCGGTCATACGATTTTACCTGCACGCACGATCATGTTCGGCCCCGACCCTTACGAGTTCTTCTTGCCGTCGACTTCTTCGAAGTCGGCGTCGACAACGCCGTCTTCGTTTTGCGCGCCGCCAGCGCCCGGGCCTTCGCCGCCGGGGCCCGCGCCGCCATAGAGCGCTTCACCGATCTTCATCGACGCTTGTACCAAAGCTTGCGTCTTGGCGGCGATGTCGCTGGTGTTGTCGCTTTCGAGCGAGGTCTTGAGTGCGGCGATTGCGTTCTCGATCGCGGTCTTGTCGCCGGCCGGGATCTTGTCGCCGTTTTCTTGCAGCTGCTTTTCGGTGGCGTGGACCAGGGCCTCGCCTTGGTTCTTGGCTTCCGCGAGTTCACGGCGCGACTTGTCTTCGCCCGCGTGCTCTTCGGCTTCCTTGACCATGCGCTGGATGTCGCTTTCGGACAGACCGCCCGACGGCTGGATGCGCATGCTTTGTTCTTTGTTGGTCGCCTTATCCTTGGCGCTGACCGAGACGATGCCGTTGGCGTCGATGTCGAACGTGACTTCGACTTGCGGCAGGCCGCGCGGAGCAGGGGGGATGCCGACCAGGTCGAACTGGCCGAGCGCGCGGTTGTCCGCCGCCATTTCGCGCTCGCCTTGGAAGACACGGATGGTCACGGCCTGCTGGTTATCTTCGGCGGTCGAGAAGATTTGGCTCTTCTTGGTCGGGATCGTGGTGTTGCGTTCGATCAGGCGCGTGAACACGCCGCCGAGCGTTTCGATGCCGAGCGAGAGCGGGGTGACGTCGAGCAGCACGACGTTCTTCACGTCGCCTTGCAACACGCCGGCTTGGATCGCGGCGCCCACGGCCACGACTTCATCCGGGTTGACGCCCTTGTGCGGTTCGCGACCGAAGAATTCCTTCACGATCTGCTGGATCTTCGGCATGCGCGTCATGCCGCCGACGAGCACGACTTCCTTGATGTCGTTGGCGGTGAGGCCAGCGTCTTTCAGCGCGGCCTTGCAGGGGCCGAGCGTGCGTTGCACGAGATCCTCGACCAAGCTCTCATACTTGGCGCGCGTGATCTTCATGTTGAGGTGGAGCGGATTGCGGTTCGAATCCATGCTGATGAACGGCACGGAGACATCGAACTCGGTGCGGCTCGACAGCTCTTTCTTCGCTTGCTCGGCCACTTCCTTGAGGCGTTGCAGCGCGAGCTTGTCTTGGCGCAGGTCGACGCCGTTCTGCTTTTTGAACTCGTCCGCGAGGTAATTCAGGATGCGAATGTCGAAGTCTTCACCGCCGAGGAAGGTGTCGCCGTTGGTGGAGCGAACTTCGAACACGCCGTCGCCGATCTCCAAGATCGAGACGTCGAACGTGCCGCCGCCGAGGTCGTACACGGCGATGGTTTTGGATTCGGTGGTCTTGTCCAAGCCGTAGGCGAGGGCGGCCGCCGTCGGCTCGTTAATGATGCGCAGCACTTCGAGACCGGCGATGCGGCCGGCGTCCTTGGTGGCTTGGCGTTGCGCGTCGTTGAAATAGGCGGGCACCGTGATGACGGCCTGCGTCACCGGCTCACCGAGATAATCCTCGGCCGTCTGCTTCATCTTCTGCAGCACGAAGGCGGAGATTTCGGACGGCGCGTATTGCTTGTCGCGGCCTTCGATCCAGGCGTCGCCGTTCGGGCCTTTGACGATCTTGTATGGGACGAGCTCCGCGTCCTTCTTGGAAATCGGGTCGTCGTAAGAGCGGCCGATCAGGCGCTTCACGGCGTAATAGGTGTGGGTCGGGTTGGTGATGGCTTGGCGCGCGGCCTGAATGCCGATCAGACGCTCGCCGCTCTCAGCAAACGCCACCACGGACGGGGTGGTGTTGGCGCCTTCGGCGTTCACGATCACCTTGGGCGTGGAACCTTCCATCACGGCCACGCACGAATTCGTCGTGCCCAAGTCGATCCCGATTACTTTACCCATCTCTCTTCCTCATTCCTTTCAGCAGCGTGGCTTCGTTTCACGGACCCAAATAGGCGTCCCCGAAGCGCGCGTCCTGTGTCTTCTCAGTTCCGATTGACCGACCCATCGCCCCCTCAAGCTTTAGGTCGTTCGTTTCCCGGTTCATGTGGTGTATCGCCCACATGGTGCAAGAGTTTCGGGAGCGACTATCCGCATTCGCCGCAGGGAAATAGGGCTAAGGCCGCCGCCGCTCGATCCTGCTCAAGGTTTGAGGGGAACAAAAAAGAAACCGAATAGCTAGATAGGGGCAGGAGCCCCGGTAAACAGCATGACCCGCCCCGCCTCCGACCTTGATGGTTTCCGCCTCTGGCCCGGCCTTTTGGATCGGGTCGAGCAGGAAGCGTTGCGCGACGCGGTGTTTCAGCGCCTTCGGGCAGGGCCGCTCTACATTCCGCGCATGCCGAAATCGGGTCTGCCGATGCGCGTACGGATGACCAATTTTGGGTCGCTCGGTTGGGTGACCGACAAAGAGCGGGGCTATCGCTACCAGGAAACGCATCCCGAAACAGGCAAGCCCTGGCCCGACATGCCGGAGAAGGTGCTGGAGCTTTGGGCGAAATATTCGGCGTACGACGCGCTGCCCGAAGCGTGCCTTGTGAACTATTACGAAGGCGACGCGCGCATGGGGCTACATGTCGATAGCGATGAACAGGCGTGGGACGCGCCGGTGCTGTCGATCTCGCTGGGTGACACGGCGCTGTTTCGCATCGGCGGCGCGCTGCGCTCCGATCCGACGCGCAGTGTGCGCCTAGCGTCAGGCGATGTGTGCTTGCTCGGCGGCGCTGCGCGACGTGCGTATCATGGCGTCGATCGCATCATGAACGGCACGTCGCGGCTCATCCCGAAAGGGGGGCGGATCAATTTGACGGTGCGGCGGGTGACGGTTCCGCAGCCGGCGTAGCAGCGGCGGCTTCGCGATCCCGCACAAAGTCAGGAACCCAACCTTCCGGCGGCCCGCCCGGGGAGGGCGCCAAGCGTCCCGCTTGGATTTCGTGCGCCTTCCACACCATCGCATTGTGCACGCGATTCCAGCCTGACGGGTGATCGTAGAAGAACCATTCCTCGACCGCGCTCGGCTCCATCTTGCGATATTCGGAGAGCAGCACCGCCGCTTCGGCGAAGCCATCTGGTTCGCGCGCCACGTTGAGCCCGAACATGTCGGCCTGTTGCTCGTGGAAGTACGTGATGTTGCGCTGAAGCGGCGTGGTGACGAGGCCGGTGAGCGCGATAATCAACAGGAAGAGCGGCAAGCCTGCGGGATCGGAAATATCGCGAATGCCCCAACGCTCGTTCTTCGCGAGGGCGCGGAATCCGTATTGCACGGTCGCGAACGTGATCACGATCAGTCCGATCATCATGGCCATGATCGAATAGAGGTGACCGAGCACATAATGGCCGATCTCGTGGCCCATCACGGCGCGCACGGCTTCCGGGCTGCCGCGTTCGATCAATGTATCGGCGAGCGAAATGCGCGTGGTGCCGAACATGCCTGAGACGTTGGCGCTGATCGAATTGGTTTGGCGCGAGCGGTCATAGACATAGACGTTGTCGGCGGGCACGCCGTTGGCCTGCGCCATTGCGATGATGCTGTCGCGCAGCTCGCCTTGCTCCATTTCCGTGTAGGTGTTGAAGAGCGGCGAAATGAACACCGGGGCCACCATCACCATGAGTGCTGCGAAAACGATCGAAACAACAGAGCCCCAAATCCACCACGTGTTTCGCGCGGCGCGAATGATGATGTAGAGAATGGCGAGAAAGATCGAGCCGATCAGCAGGCCGATGCCGGCGCCGATCATCTGCTCGCCGAACCATTCGCCGAAGGTCTGCGTCGAGAGCCCGTATTCGTGCTCGCGCACGAAGCCCACGTAATAGGTGAAAGGGAAGCTCACGATCGTCGAGATCAGATTGACCACGAACGCGACGCCAAGGGCCACGAGCGGAAACCATTTCACGGTTTTCTCGAGCCACTCGCGCACGCCGCGCGCCCAGCCGAGTACAAGCAATCCGCCCGCGATCAGGATCGAGAGCGCTGTGCCGGCGAAGTCGATAAGATAGCCGCCCTCGAAATATGAGTTCGAGCGCGCGGTGGCCTCCGGGCCGAGCGTATTGAGCCAGGCGTGGGTCGCGAGCTCGGGATCGAAGGGCAGGGGAGTTGCCGCCCAGGCCGATCCCGCAAGTGCGAATGCCGCCGCGAACGCAGCAAATCCAAGTGCGCGCATTGATGTCCCCCAAATTCCTCTGGCCGCGAGCCTGAACCCGAACCATGTATCTCCGCAAGGGGATGCGCGACGGGCGCGACCGAGGGAGAGATTTATGCGTCTAGACACGCCGGAAGGTAATTTGCCGCCGACGCGCCGTTCGATGGCGGCGTCCTTGTTCTTTGCGGGTTACGCGACGGCCGCGGTGTCGTCGTGCGCCTCGCCTGTGACGACGCCGAGTGACGAGTTGATCGTCGAAGATGTGCATATCACTGGCGCGGGCGGTTACAGCTTGCCGGCTTATGTGGCGCGCCCGGCCGGGCGCGGGCGCCACCCGTGCGTGATCGTCGTGAATGAGATTTTCGGCATCCACGATTACATCAAGGATGTTTGCCGTCGTTTCGCGCGCGAAGGATACGTCGCGATCGCGCCGGACTATTTCGATCGCGCCGGCGATCCCGCGCCGATGACGGACTTCCAACAAATCCTCGCCATCGTCGGCACGGCCAATCACGAGCAGGTCATGGCCGACACGGAAGGCGCGATCAATTGGCTCAAGGCGCAGAGCTTCGCGCGCAATGCGATCGGCATCACCGGCTTTTGCTGGGGCGGCACCGTCGTGTGGATGGCGTCCGCGCGCTTCCCTGACATCAAAGCGGGCGTGGCTTGGTATGGCCGCGTCGTGAAGCCGGCGGCGGGGCGTTGGGGCGCGGATGAAGACCGCCCGTGGCCGTATGATATTGGCGGCACGCTGCACACGCCGGTGCTTGGTCTCTATGCGGAGAACGACAACGGCATTCCGTTGGAAAGCGTTGAGCAGATGCGCGCTTCGTTGCAAGCGGCGGACAATCCGTCGAGCTCGCAGATCATCGTCTATCCCGGCGTGCAGCATGGCTTTCACGCTGATTATCGCGAGAGCTACAATGCGGAAGCGGCGGCGGATGGGTGGGCGCGTTGCCTTGCGTGGTTCCGCGCGAATGGCGTCGGCTAGACGTCCGTCAATTGCCAAAAACGCATTTGCGTGTTAGATAAGAGAAATCGCGCCGCATCCCCGGCGCGATTTTTTCGACCTCTGTATCGCTCCATCCAATGCTGACGCCCGCGCCTGTCGCGCGCGCCGTTGCGATCGCGCGGACTCTGGCCGTTTCTGTATTGTCATCACTCGCAATGGGCCGTTCGGCCTAGGAGACTGCGCATGCGTTATCGCAAACTCGGCCGCACAGGCCTCGCCGTATCTGAAATTTGCCTCGGCACCATGACGTTTGGCGGCGACGGCTTTTGGAAGGTCATCGGCGCGTTGGAGCAGGAAACCTGCACGAAGCTGACGAAAGCGGCGTTCGATCGGGGCGTCACCTTCATCGACACGGCGGACATCTATTCCAACGGCTTGTCCGAAACCGTGTTGGGCGAGGCGATCAAGGATTTGCCGCGCGACGAATTGGTGATCGCAACAAAAGTGTTCGGCCGGATGGGCGCGTATGGCGGCGCGGATACGCCCGAGGCGCAACGGCGCGCGAAAAACGCCAATCTCTGGGGCTTGGGCCGCAAGCACATCTTCGAAGCGATCGATGCGAGCTTGGAGCGACTGCAACTCGATTATATCGATCTCTACCAGGTGCATGCCTTCGATCCGGCGACGCCGATCGAGGAAACATTGGAAGCGCTAGATGAAGTCGTGGCCTCGGGGAGGGCGCGTTATATCGGGCTCTGCAATTTCGCGGCGTGGCAGATCGCCAAGGCGCTGGGCGTTTCAGAGCGCAACGGCCTGGCGCGATTTGAATCGCTGCAAATGTATTATTCGATCGCAGGCCGAGACCTGGAGCGCGAAGTCGTACCGCTCGCGCAAAGCGAAGAGCTGGCAATCTTGCCTTGGAGCCCGCTCGCGGGCGGCTTCCTCTCCGGCAAATTCACGCGCGACAATGCCGGCCCGAACGATGCGCGCCGCACGGCGTTCGATTTCCCGCCGGTCGACAAGGACAAGGCCTACGACATTATCGATGTGATGAAGCAGCTCGGCGACGCGCGCGGCGTGTCGGTCGCGCAAATCGCGCTCGCGTGGCTCTTGCACCAAACAC
The DNA here is from genome assembly GCF_004634425.1 of Vitreimonas flagellata. Lineage (NCBI taxonomy): Bacteria > Pseudomonadati > Pseudomonadota > Alphaproteobacteria > Hyphomonadales > Hyphomonadaceae > Vitreimonas > Vitreimonas flagellata. Next base: position 851,504 of record NZ_SBJL01000002.1, read on the forward strand.
ACGTCACAAGCGTGATCATCGGCGCCAAGAACGAAGAGCAACTCGCCGACAATCTGGCTGCAACGCGGGTTGAGCTGTCGAGCGATGACCTCGCGCGGCTGGATGAGGTGTCGAAGCTGAAGCCGGAATATCCGGGCTGGATGCTGGAACGTCAGGGCGCGGAACGTCTGGCCGGCCTGAGCTAAGGCGCAGAGAAAAGCGGCGGCGCTCTTGCCAGCGCCGCCGCCATCGCGTGCGTCCCCCGGACCCCAGGTCCTGTTAACGCGCGATCTGAATTTGATACCCGCCGGTCGAGCCGCCAAGGCCGCTCGCCTGAAGGATGTATGAGCCGCCCGTCAGCGGCGTGAACCGCAAGCGCGCATCCATACCAGAACCGGCGTCATCGTCCGACGCAACGCGCTCGCCATTGGCGTCGAGCACCGTGAGGAACGCATCGCCGAGCGGGCTGTCGCCATGGCCGCGCACGTCGATCGTGTAACGCACGCCTGCTTCGAGTTCGACATGGTAGGAATCGACATCCCCAGGGATTTCGATGCGATTGATGCGATCGTCGCCAGCGCCGTCCAAATATTCGTCAGAATTGACGCCGCCCGGCACTTCGGTGTCGATCGCGCGGATGAAATAGCGACCTTGGACGCCCGCGTAACCAGACACGGCGAGGTAGTAGCGACCGCCTGTGACTGACGTGAAGCTGAGATACGAGTTCAAGCCAGCGCCGCCGTCGTCATCCTGCGCGAGTTGTTGGCCGTTCTCATCGAGCAGTGTGAGGAGGGGATCGGCAAGCGGGCCCGGCTCGTAGCCATCGACATAGAAGCGGTAGGGGCGGCCTTCGACGAGGTCGACGGCGAACCAATCCACATCGCCCTCGCTGCCGATGAGGCTAACGCGACCCTCGCTGTTGGCGGCGAGATATTCCGCCATCTCCGCGTTGTCGCCGACTTCGCCCGCGTTCAGGCTGATGACATAGCGACCGGCGGCGTCTTCACCGAAGCCGCGCGCTTCAACGAACACCGGGCCGGCGCTCGTGGCGGTGTATTCCAGCCAAGCATTGAGGCCGTCGCCGCTATCGTCGTCGCGTGTGAGCTCAGCACCATCCGCGCCGTAGAGGATGAGGTACGGATCGGGGAGGGGGTCGGCGCTCTCGGCCGAGGTCAGGCCGATGCGTACGCTTTGGCCTTCCGCCAGTTCAAGACGATACCAATCCTTGTCGCCGGCGGGCGCCAGCACGCCTTCGCGATAATCGCCTTCGGCGCTGAGCGAGACGTCTGTCGTGGCGTCGGCCGGGATTTCACCTTCGCTGGCGATCAGCGTGTACGCGCCAACCGCATCGTCCATAAAGCCGCGCGCTTCGACGAAATAATTGCCGGTCGTTGGCGCCATGAATTCAAGATACGAATTCAGATTGCCGCCGCCGTCATCGTCCATCGCGAGCTCGACGCCGTCTGGGCCAATGAGCTTGATCAGCGGATCGCCGAGCGCGTTGTCGCCTTCGCCGCTGTTCAAGCGGAAGCGGTACGATTGACCCTCGGTGAGGCGTATCCTGTACCAATCGCTGTCGCCGGCAAAGTCGAGCGACGCGTTCAAAGGTTGGCCCAAGCTCAAGCGGCCGCGCGTGTTGCGATTGGCGCTGGTGCCGTCGGTCGGCGCGCGTTCTGAATCGACGCGCAGTGTGTAGCCGCCCTGATAGGCGTCGGCGTAGGCGCTGGCGACGACATAGACCGTGCCGTTGGCTTGCGGCGTGTATTCGAGCAGCGAATTCAGACTGCCTTCGCTGTCGTCGCTCGCGTTCAGTTCTGTGCCTTCGCTGTCGACCAAGCGGAGGTAGGGGTCGCCGAGCGGCGTTTCGGCGCCGGCATTGGTATTGAGCGCGATGCGGTAGCGTTGGCCGGTGCGCACGTTGAGGCGATACCAATCGGAATCGCCTTCATATTCGATCGTGCCGTTGATATCGCGGCCGGTTGCGGCGGTGGCGCGCGTGTTCGCGTCGTTTCCAGCATCGTCCGGCGGGATCGCGGCGGCGCTAATGGTGAAGCGATAAGCGCCCGTCGAGGCTTCGTTGAACGCGCGCGCTTCGACAAACACGTCGCCCGCTGCGCTCGCATTGTACGCGACCTGCGAATTCAGCGAGCCGTTGCTGTCGTCATTGTAGGCGACCTGTTCGCCGGCCTCGTTGTAGATCGTGAGCACCGGATCGATAGCGTCGACTTCCGACTCGGAATTCGCGTCGAGCGCGATCGTGTAGCGCTGGCCTTCTTCGACGCGCAGACGATACCAGTCTGTATCGCCAGCAGGGGAGATCGCGCCGTCCGTGGTGCCGACACTGATGCGCGCTTGCGTGCTCGCGTCGCCCGGCTGGTCAACGTCTTGCGCGGCTGCAGGCATGGCAAGCAGGAGCGCGGCGGTGGCCGCGCCGAATAAAAGTTTTCCGCGCATGTCTGAACTCCCCTTAAATTGGACGCCGTATGGTTAACAATCGGCAATGAGGGGAGTAAAGGCGAATCTAGTCGGAACCGCGACTAATCCCGAGCAACCTCGCATGGCGGCGCGTGCGCGCCGCATAGCTCAGACCTTAATGTCGATGGTTCCGCTGGGCGCCTGCGCCCCCGCGGCGGGGCCTGTCGAGACCAGCACCATGGCGGCGCGCAACGTGCGATCGCCCAGCACGAAGCCCGATTGCATCACTTCGGCGACGACGCCCGATGGATATTCGGACGGCGCTTGCGCCACGGCTTGGTGCAGGTTCGGGTTGAAGGTCTCGCCCTTTTCGCCAACGCGCTTCAGGCCATGCTTGGCGAAGACGTCAAGCAAAGAGCGCTCGGTGAGCTCAACGCCGGTGATGAGATTGCGCACGCTATCGTCGGCGTCGTCACGCGGGGCCGCGAGCAGGGCGCGCGAGAGCGTGTCGGCGATCGGCAGCAGGTCGCCGGCGAAGCGATCGATGGCGTAAGCGCGCGCGTCCGCGACCTGGCGCTCGGCGCGGCGGCGGGTGTTTTCCGCTTCGGCCAACGCGCGGAGCATGTCATCGCGCGCTTTGTTCAGCTCGGCCTGCAACGTCTCGATGTCCGGCGTTTGCGTTTCGGCGGCTTCGGATTGCGGTTGCTCTGCGTTGCTTTCGTCCGTCATTCCATTCCTCGTTCAGCGATCCGACCCGCGGGCGTCGAGCAATCTGCCGACGACGCGAGCCGTGTAGTCCACCACGGGGATCACCCGGGCATAATTCAGTCGGGTGGGGCCGATGACGCCCAGGGCGCCCACGACCTTCCGTTCGGCGTTCATATAGGGGGCGACGATCAAACTCGATCCCGATAATGAAAACAGGGAGTTTTCCGAGCCGATAAAGACACGCACCGCCTCGCCAGCCTTGGCGAGGTCGAGCACTTGGATCAGTTCGCGAGTTTTTTCCAGGTCGTCGAACAGCCGCCGCGCGCGCTCCAGGTCGGCCACGGCTTGCTGGTCTTGAAGCAGATTGCCGCGCCCACGCACGATTAGCGAACGGCCGAGCGTTGGATCTTCGCCGGACCATTCGACCAGACCTTTCTCCACGAGCTTGGCCGCGGCTTGGTCCAAAGCGGCGCGGTCGCGCGCCAAAGCTTCTGCCGCCTCGACGCGCGCTTCGCTCAGAGTTTTGCCTTTGAAGCGGGCATTCAGATAATTCGCGGCTTCGACCAATGCCCCGGAGGGGAGGTCGGGCGGCGTGTTGATGATGCGGTTCTCGACCTGATTGTCTTCAAACACGAGCACCAACAGCGCTTGGCCGGGGCCGATGCCGACGATCTCGGCGTGGCGCACCGGCGCGTCGCGCTCTGGGGTCACGACGAGGCCCGCGCCGCCGGCAAGACCGGAGAGCAATTCGGAGGCGGCGCCCAACACGTCCTGCGGGTTCGCGCCGGCCTGGCCGATGCGCCCGTCGATCTCGCGCTTCTCATCCGGCGGCAGGTCGCCGAGTTGTAGGAGACTATCGACGAAGAAACGCAGGCCCGCTTGGGTGGGGCGACGGCCAGCCATCGCGTGTGGCGCATCGAGCAGGCCGAGACCGGCAAGGTCGGCCATCGTGTTGCGGATCGAGGCTGCGGAAAGGCCGACGTTGCCGAGCTTGGAGAGCGTGCGCGAGCCGACGGGTTCGCCGGTCGTCAGATAGGACTCGACGATCTCTCGGAAAATCTCCCGCGCTCGGGCGTCGAGCGAGGTGAGGTCGGGGGCGGGGGGTTGCGCCATCGCGCCTCTAGGTAGCGAACAAGCGCGATCGCGCAAGCGGGCAAGGGCGGGACTTGAAATCGCCGTGTTCCGCCGGGAGGAACGCCGCCCATGCGTTTGGGATTTTTCGGCTTTATCGCTGCTCTTTGTTTTGCCGCACCGGTCATGGCGCAGACCGTCGTCACTTTGGACGCTCGGAATGGGCCGCCTGTGGTGGAGGCGCAGATCAACCGCCGCGACGTCAGGCTGGAGGTCGATACCCGCGTGCCGGACATGCTGGCGGTATCGACGCCGGGCGCGGAGCGGATCGGGTTGCGGCGGCTGCCGTTTGCGGCGCTCGGCGTGAGCATCGAAGGCGGCAACACTATCCGGGGTCGCATCGCGCGGCCGCGCATCACCTTCGGCGATCGCGCGTCGCGGGCGTTCGCGGGAATATTTCCAGCGCCGGCGAGCCACGTCGCCGAAGGTCTGATTGGGCCGGGCGCGATGCCGTACGATGTGATCACCATCACGCTTGGCGCGGAGCCGGCGCAGGTGCGCGAAATCCGGTTTGCGCTGGAGGACGCGGATGTGTGGCGCGCGAGCGCGCAAGTGGGCGGCGAGACGTTATTGGTGATGTTCGACGTGACCAATCCGGCGAGCGTTTTCAATCGTTCGGCGGCGCGCCTGTTCGATCGCGCGGGCGCGATCCCGGCGGCTGGCGAGTTGGCGGAGACGCCGATGGTGTTGGGCTTGAGCACGATGATGCAGCCGGTGACAACGGAGCTGACGGTCGAAGGACTGACGCTCGCGCCGGCGTTTGCGCGCACCAATGCGCCCCTGCTGGGTGCGCTCGAAGAAGACGCCATCGTCGCGGCAGGGGAGACGGACGCGCCGCCGCCGTCGCTCGTGGTGGGCCGTGCGGCGTTGGAGCGCGCGGGTTGCGCGTCGATCAGCGTTGATCGACGCACGCGCCAGCTCACCTTGCGCTGCGCCGCTTAGGCCTTCTTCTTCGCTTTGGGTGGCGTGATCGGGTCCATCGCGCGGCGCATGTATTCGTCGAATTTCGGCACGGTGAAACCGATCAGGCCGCGCTCGGGCGAATAGGCCATGCCCTTCTTGATGAGTTCGTCGCGGATGGGCGCGGCTTGGCTAAGGCTCAAGCCCATGAAGTTGGCGATTTCTGATGAATGCACAGGATCGGCGCCAAACTCCGCCATCGCGCGCGCATACGTCTTTTGCCGATCGGTGAGACGCGCGAGGCGGACTTTGAAAATGCCTTCGTCGAGGGCCGCGACCGCGGTTTCGCTCGCGCGCTTGGCGTCAGCCAGAGTGATCGGCGATTTTGCCGCCACCTCCCAACAATGCGCACCCCAAACTTGCAGGAAGAACGGATAGCCGCCGGTTTGCTTGACGACGAAGTCGAGCGCATCGGCCGCATACTTCACGCCTTCGCGTTCGGCAGGGGCGGTGAGAGCGAGGCGCGCGCCCTTGTCGTCAAGCGGGCCGATGGGCGGATAATCGAACAGGCGCTCGGCATAAGATTTTGCATCGCCCGCAAGCTTGGCGAGTTGCGGCAGGCCGCCGCCGAACAGCAGCAGCGGCAATTGGCGTTGCGAGATTTTGTGCAGCGCCATGATGAGGGCGCCCAAATCGCTCTTCTGCAGATATTGGATTTCATCGATCAGCAGGATGATCGCGGTCTCGCGCTTCTTTGCGGCTTCGGCGATGGCGACGAAGAGATCAGTGAGATCAATGGTGAGGTCGCCCGTGGCTTGGCCGGCGGTGAAACTGAAATCGACGTCGCCGACGCTCGCCTTGAACATCGAAGCGAAAGCTTTGAGCGAGCCGAACGCCTTCTGCAGGTCGGCGCCAGCTTTTTTGATGCGGTCGAGGCGGAAGAGGATTTGCTGAAGTTGCGGCGCAAGCTGCTGCGCCAACGGCATGGTCGGCTCGATTTCGAGCAAGGCGGTTTGGCAGCCTTGCTCTTCGGCGATGGCTTCGAAGGCGTTGAGCAGCACAGTTTTGCCAACGCCGCGTAGCCCCAACATGATGGCGCTCTTGGCGGGCCGGCCGGCCTTGGCGCGCACGATGGCGACACGCGCCATCTCGATCAGCGCATCGCGGCCGGCGAGGTCCGGGGGAGGGACCCCGGCGCCGGGATTATAGGGATTGTGGGTGGCTTTCATATGATTGTTTGGTCGAGTTAGGCGGGAGTGGCCTAACAATCCTATAGAGTGCTATTGGGTTAAGGAGTTAGGCCGAGTCGGCCAAACTTGTCCAAAATGGCCTATGGACTCGCCTGGACTCGCCGCGGTCGCTGGGGGTCGACTTGGGGGCGCTTTTCGGCCAATGGCGGGCCTTCGTTTTCATAGCGCTCTATAGGAAAGTTAGGTCGATGCGGCCTAACTGGCCCAAACAATCCGATAGAGGCCTATTCTGGAGAAAGTTCCCATGCGCCCATCCGGCCGCGCCAGCGACCAATTGCGAGACATCAGCCTGGAAACGGCGGTGTCCCGCTACGCCGAGGGCTCCTGCTTGGCCAAGTTCGGGCAGACGCACGTGCTCTGCACCGCGAGCGTCGAGCAAGGCGTCCCCGGCTGGCTGAAGGGCCAGGGCCGCGGCTGGGTGACGGGCGAATACGGCATGCTACCGCGCGCGACGCACACACGCGGTCGCCGCGAAGCAGCGCAAGGCAAGCAGAGCGGGCGCACGCAAGAGATCCAACGTCTGATCGGGCGCTCGCTGCGTTCGGCGGTCGATCTCAAAGCGTTGGGCGACCGCACCATCACGCTCGATTGCGACGTGATCCAAGCCGATGGCGGTACGCGCACCGCGGCGATCACCGGAGCTTGGGTCGCGCTCGCGCGCGCGTGCAAATATTTGGTCGATGAAAAGGTGATCAAAGAGAACCCGATCACTGGTCAGGTCGCGGCAATTTCGTGCGGCGTGTTCGAGGCAGCGGCTGTGCTCGACATCGATTACGCGGAAGATTCCAACGCCGAGGTCGATTGTAATTTCGTCATGGCCGGCGACGGCCGTTTGATCGAGGTGCAAGCGACCGGCGAAAAGCGCCCGTTCACCGATGACGAGTTCGCGGAACTGATCCGCTTGGCGAAACTTGGTTGCGGCAAGTTGTTTGAATTGCAGCGTCAGGCGATCGCGTGAGTTTGCAGGCGCTGATCGATGCGGGCCCGATTGCGCGGATCACGCGTGTCGGGCACGCGCCGTTCGAGGGCGACGATCCGATCGAGATTTTCTTCGCCAATGGCGTGGTGTTTCACATTGATATCGGATTTGAGGGTGCGACCGACATTGTCATCCGCGAAGCCGCGTTGCTCGATCACGCCTACGGCCATTTGCGCAGCGAAGAGCCCGATACATACAAAGCGATCGCGCGCGATTGGACGCACGAGGACATCGATCTGCCGTGGTTGATCGGCGCGTCGCTCAAACATCCGCGCCGGCTGACGATGACCAATCCGTATCGCGTGGACGTGGGCTATGTGTTCGACGCGGGCGGTCAAGATTTCGCGCTGTTCGGTGAGGCCGATTACATCACGGCCGCAGCACTCGACGATCCCGAGCTTGATGGCTATCGGCTCGAGGTCGGTGCGCTGATTGCTTAATCCGCGTCTGCTTCTTCAAGTATGTCGGTGTCACTCGGCTCAAAGCTCAGCAATTCGCCTGGTTGGCATTCGAGCACGCGGCAAAGCGCGTTGAGCGTCGAGAAGCGGATCGCCTTGGCTTTTCCGGTCTTCAGGATCGAGAGGTTCGCGAGCGTCACGCCAACCTTCTCGCTGAGATCGGTCAGCGACATGCGGCGTTCTAGCAGGATGCGGTCGAGGGTGACGCGGATCGCCATCAGATCGTCAGCTCCTGTTCTTCCTTAAGGCGCGCGCCCTCGCGGAAGACTTCGGCCAAGACGACCAGAACAAGGATCGAGAGCCAGCTCGAGAAATCGAAGGAGATGCTGATCTCGCCGTGCACGTCTGGCGCAAAGGTCGTGATCAAAACGCCGGTCAGCGCCATCAGTGCATAACGTGAAAGTTCGATGACGAGCATCGTGATCCAGATTACGCGGAGATGGTTGGCGTTCTCGCGGCGGAAGGGTTCGCCGGACGAGAAGCTGTCGAACAATTGTTTGAGCCGCCAGACGATCACCAGCGAACCCGCGATCGCGACCGCGCCGATCAGCAGAGCAGGGACGACGACAGGCCAGCGTCCGCCGCCGGGTTGATCGTAGGTGAGATGGAAGTCGCCCGAGCCGCCGCCCACGCGCGCCGCGCCCGAGCCGCCCTCAAGCAAAGCGGGGTCAATCGAGCCGTTCGAGATCAAAAAGAGGATCACGCCATAGGCGATGGCGCCCACCAGCAGCAGGCCCGCCATCACCCAAAGGACGATCCAAGCGATCTGCAATCCCACCTGAACGATGGAGGCGATCGAGCCTTTGCCGAGGGCTTTCATAGATGGTCTGATCCTGCCGAACGCCGGAGCTTAGCCGGACTTTATTGATAAACGATATAGACGCTGGGCGGTCAGGTCAAACAAGTGTCGCTCATGCCCCATCTTTCCGGTCGTCTCGTCGTCGCCAGCCACAATGCCGGAAAGGTGCGCGAGATCGGCGCGCTGCTCGCCCCGCTGGGTGTGGAGGCGGTTTCCGCAGGGGATTTGGGCCTGCCCGAGCCGGAAGAGACGGAGACGACGTTCGTTGGCAATGCGGCGTTGAAAGCGCGGGCGGCGGCGGAAGCGTCCGGCTTGCCGGCGCTGGCAGACGATTCGGGGCTTGAGGTCTTCGGCATCGGCGGCGATCCGGGGGTGTATTCGGCGCGCTGGGCGGGGCCGAACAAGGATTTCGGCTTCGCCATGCAACGCGTGCACGAGGAATTGCAGAAGCGCGGCGCAACCGATTTTTCCGCCCGCTTTGTCTGCGTGTTGGCGATGGCCGAACCCGACGGAGCAGTCGAGACCTTCGAAGGCGAGGCGCGCGGAATGATCGTGTGGCCGCCGCGTGGAACGAAGGGCTTCGGCTACGATCCAATCTTTCAGCCGAATGGTTTGGACCGCACGTTTGGCGAGATGAGCCACGACGAGAAATTGCCGATGACGCATCGCGCGCGCGCGTTCGAGAAATTGCTCGCAAGTCTCAAATGAGCGCCTTCGGCATCTATGTGCATTGGCCGTATTGCGCCGCGATCTGTCCGTATTGCGATTTCAACGTCTATCGCGCGCGCGGCGCCGAAAACGCGCCCTTGCTGGATGCGATCATCGCCGACATGGAAGCGCATGCGCAGCGTTTTGGGCGGCGTGAAGCGGTGAGCTTGTTCTTAGGCGGCGGCACGCCGTCACTGCTGCGCGGGCACGAGATCGCCAAGCTGATTGATGCGGCCTCGCGCATCTACACGCTCGCCGCTGATTGCGAGATTACGCTGGAAGCCAACCCGGAAGATCACGCGCTGTTTGCGGAACAGGCCGCTGCCGGTGTGAATCGCTTCTCCGTTGGCGCGCAGGCGTTCGATGATGCGGCGCTGAAGGCGTTGGGCCGGCGTCACGATGCGCATGCGTCGCGCCGCGCCATTGATGTGGCGGCGGCGACGGGGCGGCGCGTCTCGCTCGATCTGATTTATGCACGAGAAGGGCAGGGCGAGGCCGAATGGCGCGAAGAGCTCACGCGTGCGCTGGAATTGCCGGTGGAGCATGTGTCGCTTTATCAGCTCACGATCGAGCCGAAGACGGCGTTCGCGCGGCGCGTGGATCGCGGCCAGATCGTGCCGCCGGACGACGAGAAAGCGGCGACCCTCTATGAGCTGACGCAAGAGGTGTGCGAAGCGGCGGGTTTTCCGGGCTACGAGATCTCTAACCACGCGCGCAGCGAAAGCGCGCGCGCGCTGCACAATCTGCTCTATTGGCGCAGCGCCGATTGGATTGGGGTTGGCCCCGGCGCGCATGGGCGCTTCACGCACGCAGCCGCGCGGATCGCAACCGAAGCACAGGCGCGGGTGTCGGACTACATCGATGCAGTGCGCGAGCATGGCGTCGGTTGGATCGAGGAGTCGACGCTTACGAACGAGGAAAACGCGGACGAAGTGCTGCTGATGGGCGTGCGTACAATCGAAGGCGCGGAGCTTCAGCGCATCGCGGCGTTGCGTGGCCGCCCGGTCAATCCGGAGGCGCTGACTTGGCTGAGCGAGCGGGGGCTGATCGAATATGACAACGACCGCGTGCGTCTTACGGCGCGCGGTCGTCTGGTCGCGAATACGATCGCGGCGGAGCTGGCGGCTTAGCTGCCTTGACGTGCGAAGCGGCGGGGCGCGGCTTCCAACACCGCGACGTCGTTCTGGCGCACCTCGATGATCGCCAAGCCACGCTCGATCGCGCCGTTATTGCGGAATCGGAAGAGGCCGTCGGAGCCAGCGAAGCCTTCGGGGTTTTCGATCGCGGTGCGATTGAAACCGCGTGCGCCGGCGTCGCGTGAGAGCAGGGCCGCGAGCGCGACCGCGTCGTAGCCCAAGCTGGCGAGGCGCGTCGGCGCCTGGCCATAGACGTTCTGGTAACGGCCTTCGAATTCGTCGCGCGAGTTGAGGTCTGGCGAGACGTACCAGCCGCCCGCAAGCGTCGGCTCGCGCTGCGCCTCACCGGCCCACACGCTCGTGCCCATGAAGCGCACTTGGCGTTGATCGACGCCGCCGCGCACGAGTGCGGTCGCGATGGAGCGCAAGGGTTGGCCGCTTTCGGCGATGAGAATGCCTTGCGTCGGCGTTGTCCGCAGTGTCGCCGCCATTGCGGTGGCGGCCGCTGCGGCTTCCGTATCAGTGCGGCTATAAAGTTGCGCCGACGTGATTGTGACGCCGTGCAGACGCGCTTCAGCGCGCAATGCGCTTTCCACGCGGCGGCCGTATTCGTTCGACGGCGCCAGCAGCGCGATGGTGCGGATGTTGTGCTCAGACGCATACGAGACGATGCGCGAGATTTCGTCTTCGAGTTGGAAGCTCAAGAGATAGATGCCGTTGCCCGCGACGGTGCGATCCGACGAGAAGCCGATCACCGGAATGTTCTCCGCGCGCGCGGCGTTGCCGGCGCCGGCGACGCCTTCGCGCAGCACCGGGCCGATGATGATGTCAGCGCCGTCATTCACCAGCGCGCGCGCGGCGGCGGTGGCGGACGCTTCATCGGCGCCGGCGTCGCGCGGGATGAGCAGCGTGTTCGGGCTGCCGTGATCGAAGAGCGCGAGTTCGGCGGCATTATAGAGCGCCGACGCGTCCTGCGGGCGGAGCGAGAAGGGCAGCAAGAGGCCGACGCGGACGATTTGTTGGCCGCGCATGAAGGGCGGGGTGACGCCGTCTCGGCTGGTGACGTCCGTGCCGGGCGGTACCGAGGGGCCGGGGCCTGGCATCGGCGTGGGGCCTGTGGGTGCTGTGGCGCACGCGGTCATGAAAGCGGCCAGGCTCAAAGCCGCACCGAGCTTCAAATGACTTGGCGCAACGCGCGACAGCGCCGATGATTTGGCGGAAGCCATGAACAACCCTTCGCAAGACCCCGATGAAATCGCGCGCGACCGTATCGGCGCCCGCGAATCCAGTCCACCTCCCGAAACGGGCCTTTATGTGGTGGCCACCCCAATCGGGAACCTGCGCGACATCACCTTGCGGGCATTGGACATTTTGGGCGGAGTGAACCGGGTCTATGCCGAGGATACCCGCGTGGCCCGCAAGCTGATGGACGCGTACGGGCTGAAGCCGCGGTTGGCGGCGTACCATGAGCACAACGCTGAGGCGGCGCGTGAGGAAATCCTCGACGCGCTGGGGCGCGGGGAGAGCGTGGCGCTGATTTCAGACGCAGGCACGCCGCTTGTCTCCGATCCAGGTTTCAAGCTGGCGCGTGCGGTGATAGAGGCGGGGCATCGCGTGTTTCCGATCCCGGGAGCGTCGGCGTCGTTGGCGGCGCTCGTTGTGTCGGGCTTGCCGAGCGATAGGTTTCTGTTCGCCGGATTTCTTCCGAATAAGCAGGGCGCGCGGAAAGCGACGCTCACCGAGCTGGCGGACATCGACGCGACGTTGATCCTCTACGAGTCAGGCCCGCGCTTAGCGGAATCGTTGGCCGATATGGTGGAAGTGCTGGGCGCGCGTTCGGCGGCTGTGGCGCGCGAACTCACGAAGATGTTCGAGGAAACGCGGCGTGACACGCTAGATGCGCTGGCCGCGCATTACGCGGAAGCGGGCGGGCCGCGCGGCGAGATCGTTGTCGTGATTGGACCGCCGCATGCGAAAGGCGAGGTGAGCGAAGAGGCGTTGGATGCGTTCTTACTGAAGGCGCTGCCGCGTGGCGTAAAGGATGCGGCGGCGGAAGCGGCGCGCGATCTTGGCGTGCCGCGCAAGCGTGCGTATCAGCGCGCGCTTGAACTCAAGGATCGCGCTTGAGCCGGCAGAAGGCCGAGCGCCGCGGCCGCGGCGCGGAATGGATCGCGATGTTCTTTTGATGGCCAAAGGCTATCGCATTTTGGGCCATGGCTGCCGTACGCCGCATGGCGAAGTCGATGTCGCGGCTTGGAAAGGCGGTGTGCTGGTGATCGTCGAGGTCAAAGCGCGATCCACCTTTGAGCTGGCATGTTCGCGGTGACGCCGATGGCGCAGCAGCGGATTGCGGGCGCGGCGCAAACGCTTGCTGGGCGGTGGCGTTTGCAAAAAGCGCCGATACGCTTCGATGTTGTCGTGGTGGGCGCGAGTTTCTTACCCAAACATGAACGCGCGGCGTGGTTTGACGAGCGATACCGTTAAGGGGCGCGAAACGATCCAGGCGCACACTGCGCGGATGCGCACCTCTGTCCTCACCTTAGCCGCGCTCGCGGCCTGCGCCGCTACGAGCGGCTGCGTCACCGCCGCTCTTGGAACCGCGGCAAGTGTTGGCGTTTACGCAGCGCAAGACCGCACGATCGGGCAGGGTATCGATGACGCCAACGCGTCCAACCAAGTGAAGATGCGCTTGCTGGCCGCTGATCGCGCCGCCTTCCAAGAAGTGGATGTCGAAGTCGCGAACGGCAATTTGCTGCTCTCCGGCGTTACGCCGACGGAAGAACATCGCCAAGCCGCCGAGACGATCGCGCGTTCGATGCCGCTCATTCAGAACGTCTACAATGAGATTTTCGTCGGGCCGCATTCGAGTGTGATGCGCAATGCGCAGGATGAATTCATCACAGCGCAAATTCGCACACGCCTCACCGCGAGCCGCGCCGTGCGCGCGATCAACGTCAATATCGAGACCTTCCAGGGCAATGTGTACTTGATGGGCACGGCGCGTTCAGAAGAAGAGCTGCGCCGCGCGGCCGAGATCGCCAGCGTCGTCGGCGGCGTGCAGCGTGTTGTCTCGTTTATGCAAGTGAACGCGCCGCCCGTGCCGTATTACGCGCAAAACAGCGCGACGGGCGCAGCGCCGATCGAGCGCCCGGCCGAGCGGGATCTGGCTGGCTCCAACTACTAATTTTCTAGGCTTTTCCGCGTGGATTTCCGTGGCGCGCTCGTGCGCCTGGGGGTAACCTCCACCCACGTCTGCGCTGGGAAGCGCTGATGTTCATTTTTAGTTGCTCATTTGTTCTCATCATGTACAAATGAACGCCCGCCTTGTGGATAAAGGACGGGCGTGAGCCAGATTTTCGCGACAGCGACCACGGTGGCGTTTCAGGGGCTCGAAGCCCGGCGCATCGAAGTTCAAGTTCAAATGACCGGCGGGACGCCCGCCATCGTTGTGGTCGGCCTTGGCGACAAGACCGTCTCCGAGGCGCGCGAGCGCGTGCGGGCGGCGTTCGCTTCGATTGGTCTGGCGATCCCGCCGGGCCGGTTGATCGTCAATCTCGCGCCGGCCGCGATCGGCGCGCTGCCGCATGACGCGCTCGATGGCGTGGTATGCTTCTGCGAAGTCGGCCTCGACGGGTCGCTTGCCTCCGCGCCGGGCGCGTTGCCGGCGGCGATGGCCGCACATGTTGGCGGCGGCTTGCGCGCAAAACCCGGCGAAATCAGCCTCGCGCATCAAGGTGTGTTGTTCTTGGATGAGTTGCCCGAATTTTCACAACAAGCGCTCGATGCGTTGCGACAACCGCTTGAAACTGGACAAGTGCTGATCGCGCGCGCGAACCATCACGTGACGTATCCGGCGCGCATCCTGCTCGCGGCGGCGATGAACCCGTGTCGCTGCGGGGGAGGCGGCGTTGGTGTTGGCGCATGCCGGCGCGGTCCGAGGTGCGCGATCGATTACCAAGCGCAGCTCTCCGGCCCATTGCTTGATCGAATCGATATTCAACTCGACGTCCCGCCGGTGACGGCGGCTGATCTGGCGCTGCCGTCACCGCCCGAAGGCGCCGCCGAAGCCGCCGCGCGCGTGATGAGGGCGCGGGATGCGCAATCGTCGCTTGGTGCTGGTCTCAACGCGGTGCTCGATCAGGCTTCGCTTGAGAAGATCGCCACGCCCGATGCGCCAGGCGCAGCTTTGCTCGCGAAGGCCGCTGAATCGCTTGCTCTTTCAGCCCGCGCCTATCACCGGACGCTGAAAGTCGCGCGCACCATCGCCGATCTCGACGGCTCGGATGCGGTACCACGCATCCACGTGGCCGAGGCAGCCTGAAACGTCAGTGGGCAGGCGCCGAGCAGCCGGGATTTGCCAAGGTTTCTTAACCAGCGGCGGGCTTGATCGGTCCATGTCCTGGCCCGCCACGGCCTCAGCCTTTGATGCGTTCGACGCATTGCCTGATCCGGTCGCGATCCTCGCGGCGGACGGCGCACTCGTGCGCGCCAATCCGGCGTTCAAAGACACGTTCCGCCACTGGGTCGGCCCGCGCCGCGCGCCCTGGGGCAGGGTGATCCCGCCGCCCTTCGAGAACGGCGAACGCCGCTTCGACGCGCCAGCGCCGGATGGCCGCCACTTCGAATGGGTCGAGCGCATCTTGCCGGATGGCGCCCGCCTCGCCGCTGCGCGCGATATCACACGCCACGTCACCGCCGCTGAAGATGCGTTGCGCGCGAAGACGACATTGTTCGCCACGCTCACGCACGAATTGCGCACGCCGTTGAACGGCATCCTCGGCATGGCCGGCTTGCTCGAACTGGGTAAGCTTGAGCCGAACGCGGCCTCTTATGTCGATGCGATCAAACAATCGGGCGAGCATCTGCTCGATCTGATCACCGAGATCCTCGACTACTCACGCATCGAAGCCGGCCACATCGCACTCGAATCAGCGCCGTTCGATCCTGAAGCGATCATGCAGGACGTCGCCGAATTGCTGTCGCCCAAGGCGCACGCGAAGGGGCTTGAAATCGTGGTCACGCTGCGTGGCGAAACGCCGTCGCGCGTGGTGGGTGATGAAGGGCGCTTGCGCCAAATTCTCTTCAATCTTGCCGGCAACGCGGTGAAGTTCACCGAGACGGGCGGTGTCACGATCGAGCTTGCGCGCCGCCCCAATGATCGATTGCGCTTTAGCGTACGCGACACCGGGCCAGGTGTGCCGCCCGATAAACAAGCTTTGATCTTCGAAGAATTCACGCAGGCCGATGCGGGCGTTGCGCGGCGCCACGGCGGCACAGGGCTTGGCTTGGCGATCGTGCGGCGCTTGGCACGCGCGATGGGCGGGGAGGTGGGCCTCACGTCTCGACCAGGCGCGGGCTCAAGCTTTTGGGTGGAATTGCCGTTCGAGAGTGCGACCTACGCGGCGACGCCAAATCTGGGCGGCGTGCGCGTCGCGGTGGCGACGCAATCGGCGACTTTGCTGAACGCACTGCGCGCGCTGGCGGGGTCGTTGGGATGTGTACCCGTTGAAGCGCACGAGCAGCCGGACATCGTGCTCTTCGATTGGACCGAAGGCGCGGATGCTGAACACATCGATGCGCTTAAGCGCAGCGCGCGCGCGGTGATCGCAGTGTGCGCACAAGAGAAGCGCGACGAGATCAAACAAGCGCGCGCGGCGGGGCTTGAGCACTACATTCTGAAGCCGGTGCGTCGGCGCTCTCTGGTCGAGCGTATCGAACTCGCGCTAGGCGGCGGCGTGAGCGATGAACAGAAAGAGCGCGAGCAAAGCCAGCCGCTGGCTGGCCTGCGCGTGCTGCTTGCGGAGGACAATCCGATCAACGCCCTGCTTGCGCGCACATTGCTGACGCGTGAGGGCTGCGTCGTCTCCGCCGTGCAGGATGGCCAAGAGGCGGTCGAAGCGGCGGCGGCTGACGCGTACGATCTCATCCTGCTCGATATTCGCATGCCGCGTCTCGATGGGCTGGAGGCAGCGCAGCGTATCCGCGCCGGGCAGGGGCCGTCGGCGCGCGCACCGATCGTGGCGCTCACCGCGGACGCGGGCGAGGCCGAGCGCGTGCAGGCGTTCCAGGCCGGCATGGACGATTTCATCACCAAGCCGATCGACGCGACGCGGCTGCTCGCCGTCGCCGAACGCTTTACCGGCCGCCCGAACCCCGCCACGTTCGCGGGCGAGTAAGGCGGCGGAGACCCGCAGATGAGTGATCAGAATTCCGGCGCCGCGGCGGCCAAGCCCTCGACGTGGCAAGCGCTAGCCGTGTTCTTGGAGCATCGCACTTTGGTGATGTTGGCGTTGGGCTTCTCAGCGGGCCTGCCCAACCTGCTACTCTACGACACGATTTCAGCATGGATGCGGCAAGCGGGTTTACCGCTCGATATCATTACGCTCTTCAGCCTGGTGACGATCACGTACGCGATCAAATTCCTTTGGGCGCCGATCGTTGATCGCGTGAAGATTCCTGGGCTCTATCAGATGCTCGGCAAGCGCCGGTCATGGATGCTGCTGGCGCAGATTGGCGTTATCTTCGGCATCTGGGCGATCGCCGTGAACATGCCGGCGGTCTCGGCCGCTGTTGCGGGCGGTGTTGAAGGTGCGGTGCAGCCGCCGCCGAATGTGAATCTGATAGGCATTGTCGCGATCTTCGCAGCGATGACGGCGGTGTTTGGCGCGACGCAGGACATCGCGATCGACGCATGGCGCATCGAAGTCGCGACCGTTGAGCGGCAAGGCGCGATGGCCGCTGCCTATCAATGGGGTTATCGGATCGCCATCGTTGTGTCGGGGGCGGCACCGCTCTTCATGGCCTCGCGCATCGGTTGGACGGCGTCCTATTCCGCGATGGCCATCGTGATGGGTGTGGGCGTACTCGGCGTGTTGCTGGCGCCGCGCGAAAAAAGCTTGGAGCCGAAGCCGTTCCCGCCGGCGACGACGCCGATTTGGGCGGAAGCGCTGGAATGGGTTGCGCGCGTTGGTTTGCTGGTGTTTGGCGCGTGCTTCATCGGCGCGGGTCTCTCGGGCAAAGCCGAACCGATCACCTTCATGTTTCCGTGGATCGGCATGGAGGGCGCTGCTCCTGGCTTCGCCGAATGGTGGACGGCCAAGCCGTGGGGTGCGGTGTGGCAAGTGTTTGGCGTCGCAATCGGCCTGGCGGTCGTTGCGTTCGCGACCTATCCGATGTTCAAATCTCGCCCGAGCGCATATTTTGCGGGCACGCTGAAGGAGCCGTTGGAGGACTTCTTCAAGCGCTATCGCGGCACGGGCGCGCTCATTCTGGCGATGATCTGCGTCTATCGCATCGCCGATTTCGTGCTGAATTTGATGACGGCGTTTTACGTAGACGTCGGCTTCACTCTCGACGAGATTGCCGGCGCGCGAAAATTGTTCGGCGTTGTGATGTCGATGATTGGCGTCGGGCTCGGCGGCTGGATGGTGGCGCGCTTTGGCTTGATGCGATCGCTGATTGTCGGCGCCGTCGTGCAGCCGCTTTCGAACATCGCTTTTAGTGGGCTTGTGTTCACCGGGCCTTGGCTGCCGGGGCTTTATGCGTGCATTGCGATCGACAACGTCTCGGCCGGCATCGCGGGCACTGCGCTGATTGCTTACATGTCGAGCCTCACCAGCCTTGGCTTCACCGCGACGCAATACGCGCTTTTCTCTTCGCTCTACGCGCTACCGGGCAAAATCCTCGCAGCGATCTCCGGACGTATCGTTGAAGGGGCGACTGCTGCTGCGGCGGCGGGGGAAACGGAGTGGTTGCGCAGCTGGTTCACGAACATCTCCCCAGCAGCGTTCGCGCACCTCGTGGAGGAGCGCGGCGTGCCTGCGGAAGCATTCGCTGCGGGTTACATGACGTTCTTCATTTACTCGGGCGTGATCGGCATCGCCGCTTTCGTGTTCGCCGTCGCTGTAATGCGACGTCAGCCGCCTGCGGCAGAGGCGAAGCAGGAAGCGCCTGCGCCGGCTTAATCCGCTTCGTCTTCGCGCTCGGCCGCCTGGAATGCGGCGACGGTGGCGAAGGTGACGATGTCCGACACGGTCGCGCCGAGCGGCGCGATCTGGATCGGCTTGGAAAGGCCGGTCAGCACTGGGCCGATAACGGTCGCGCCGCCGGCGCTGGCGAGCAAGCTTGTTGAGATCGAGGCCGAGTGGATCGCCGGCATCACCAGCACGTTGGCCGGCTCCGACAGGCGCGAGAACGGGTAGAGTTCGCGCATGTTCGGATTGAGCGCGACGTCGACGCTCATCTCACCTTCGTATTCGAAGTCAGCGTCTTCACGACGATCCAATATCGAAACAGCGTCGCGGATTTTTTCGGAGCGCTCCATCTTCGGATTGCCGAAGGTGGAGTGCGAGACGAGGGCCACGCGCGGCGTGACGCCAAATTGCTTTGCCATTTTCGCGGCTTGCAGCACGATCTGCGCCATCTCTTCCGCGCCCGGAAACTCAGCGACTGATGTATCAGCCACAAAGAGCGTGCGGCCCTTCGAGAGGATGATCGACATGCCCATTGCGCGTTCGCCGCGCGCAGGGTCGATGGCGCGTAGCACGTCATCCAGTGCAGTAGCGAAATTGCGCGTGACGCCCGTGACCATGCCGTCGGCGTGACCGAGCGCCACCATCGACGCGCCGAACACGTTGCGGTCTTGGTTCACTAGGCGCTGCACGTCGCGATAGAGCAGGCCGAAGCGTTGCAAACGCTTGTAGAGATAGTCGGCGTAGAGTGCATTGTGTTCAGAGAGGCGTGCGTTGACGATGTTGAGCTTCGCGCCCTCCGGCACGCCGACTTGCGTCATGTTCGCGCGGACCAATTCTTCGCGACCGATCAGAACGGCGCGGCCAAGCCCGCTTTCTTGGAACGCGTAAGCGGCGCGGATCACGGCGGGCTCTTCGCCTTCCGCGAACACGATGCATTTTGGCGAGCGTCGCACGAGGGTTTGCACGCGCTGGATCATCGCCGCTGTCGGATCGAGGCGTTGGGCCAAGCTATGCTTGTAGGCCTCCATGTCCGTGATCGGCTTGCGTGCGACGCCAGAATCCATCGCCGCCTGCGCCACATAGGGCGGGATTTCCGAGATCAGGCGCGGATCGAACGGGGTAGGGATGATGTAGTCGGGGCCGAATTTCGGACGCCGGCCGTGATAGGCGGCGGCGACTTCATCCGGCACGTCCTGCTTGGCGAGCGCGGCGAGCGCGCGCGCGGCGGCGACCTTCATCTCTTCGTTGATCGTGCGCGCGCGCACGTCGAGCGCGCCGCGGAAGATGTAAGGAAAGCCCAGCACGTTGTTGACTTGGTTCGGATAGTCCGAACGGCCCGTTGCGACGATCGCGTCCTTGCGGACTTCGTGCACTTCTTCGGGCGTGATTTCCGGATCGGGATTGGCCATCGCAAAGATGATCGGCTTCGCCGCCATCGACTTGACCATGTCCTTCGACATCGCGCCGGCCGCGGAAAGCCCCATGAACACGTCCGCGCCTTTCAAAGCTTCGGCAAGCGTGCGGAGCTTGGTGTCGATCGCATGCACAGACTTGAACTGGTCCATGCCTTTCTCGCGGCCGCGATAGACCACGCCCTCGCGATCGCAGACAATGACGTTGTTGTGCGGCACGCCGAGTTGCTTGATCAGGCCGATGCAGGAGAGGCCGGCCGCGCCCGCGCCGCTGACGACGACTTTGATGTCTTCGAGACGGCGGCCGGTCAGTTCGCATGCGTTGAGCAGGCCCGCGGCGGCGATGATAGCGGTGCCGTGCTGGTCGTCATGGAAAACGGGAATATCGAGATCGTCACGCAGGCGGCTCTCGATGATGAAGCACTCGGGCGCCTTGATGTCTTCGAGGTTGATGCCGCCGAACGTCGGGCCAATGTTGCGGACCGTGGTGATGAATTCTTCGACGTCCTGGGTCGTGACTTCGATGTCGATCGAGTCCACGTCGGCGAAGCGCTTGAAGAGAACGCTCTTGCCTTCCATCACCGGCTTCGAGGCCATCGCGCCCAGATTGCCGAGACCCAAGATCGCGGTGCCGTTCGAGATCACGGCGACCAGATTGCCCTTCGAAGTGTAATCATACGCCTTATCCACATCCTCGGCGATCGCCTTCACCGGCACGGCCACGCCCGGCGAATAGGCGAGCGACAGGTCGCGCTGCGTGGCCATCGGCTTGGTCGGTGCGATGGAGATTTTGCCGGGTGTCGGCAGGCGGTGAAAATCCAACGCCTCGGCGTCGGTAAAACTCTTTTTCGTGTCGGGCATAGGTGGGGAGTTCCGTGAAGAGGGCCGCACCCTAACCAGGGGGTCTGCCCCGTCAATTGGAAGTCCCTGCGACATGAGGCTAAAGCTGGCCCGTGGCTGATTCCTCAAGCTCTCCGCCCGTCCGCGTGACGCCGTTCATGGCGCAATATCTTGCCGCGAAGGCAGATCATCCGGACGCGTTGCTGTTCTTCCGCATGGGAGATTTCTACGAGCTGTTTTTTGACGACGCTGTGAAGGCCGCGGGCGCTGTCGGCATCACGCTGACGAAGCGCGGTAATCACGACGGCGAACCGATCCCGATGGCCGGCGTGCCGTGGCATCAGGCGGAGAATTATCTCTCCAAGCTGATCCGTGCGGGCTTCAAGGTCGCAGTGTGCGAGCAGCTGGAAGATCCGGCCGAAGCGAAGAAGCGCGGCGGCAAGTCGATCGTGCAGCGTGGCGTGGTGCGCGTCGTCACGCCCGGCACGCTGACAGAAGAGGGGCTGCTCGATGCGCGCACCGCCAACCGATTGGCGGCGGCGGCATTCGCGGGCGATCTGGCGGGCATCGCCTGGGCCGATGTCTCGACCGGTGCGTTTGAAGCGCGTGTGCTGAAAGCCAGCGAAGTCGAGGAAGAACTTGCCGCGCTCGCGCCGGCGGAATTGCTCGTGGTGGATGCTGATAGCGCTCTGGTCGCGGAAGCGGCGCGGATCGCAGGCGCGACCGTGACGACGCGGCCTGCCGTAAAGGCCGATGCGAAATCGGCGGAGCGGCGCATCAAAGCCGCGTTCGAGGTGGCGGCGCTGGATGCGTTCGGCGATTTCACCGCGCCCGAGCTTTCGGCGATGGGCCTGCTGCTCGATTACATCGAACTCACGCAAGCGGGTGCGGCGCCACGTTTGACGCCGCCGCGCCGCAATGCCGAGCGCGCCTTCATGGCGATTGATGCGGCGACGCGCGCGGCGCTGGAAATCGAGCGCTCCGTGCGCGGGGGCAGGGATGGCTCGCTGCTGGCGTGTGTCGATCGCACGGTGACATCCGCCGGCGGGCGTTTGCTGGCGGAGCGGATTTCGCGGCCTTTGACGGATGTGGCGGCGATCCGCGCGCGTTTGGATGCTGTGGAGTTTTTCATCGCGGAACCGCATCGCCGCGCCGGTGTGCGCGAGGAATTGCGTGCGGCGGGCGATTTGGCGCGTGCATTGACGCGGCTGGCGCTCGGGCGTGGCGGGCCGCGTGATCTGGCGCAATTGCGCGATGGTTTGCACTCCGGCGATCGCGCGGCGGCGCGGTGCATGGGCTTGAGCGATGCTGCTCCAAGCGAAATCGCGCATGCGTGTGCGGCGCTATCTTTGTCGTCGCATCCGGGGCCGGCGAGCTTGGCGCAGACTTTGGATGGCGCGCTGGCGCCAGAGCTGCCGCTGCTCGCGCGCGATGGCGGCTTCATCGCCGCTGGCTATGACGCGACACTCGATGAAACACGCGCGCTGCGGGACGATAGCCGTAAAGTGATCGCGGCGCTGCAAGCCAAGTATGCGGAAGAAACCGGCATCACCGGCTTGAAGCTGAAGCACAACAATGTGCTGGGCTACCATATCGACGCGACAACGAAGCAAGCCGAAGCCTTGATGACGCCGCCCCACAATGCGCGCTTCATTCATCGCCAAACCAATGCGGGCTCGATCCGCTTCACCACGGCTGAACTTGCTGAGCTCGACGCGAAGATCGCCCGCGCTGGCGAAGCGTCGCTCGCGCGCGAGCTCTCGCTGTTCAAAGATTTTGCGGTGCGCGCGGCGGAGAACGAAGCTGAGATTCGCGCTGCTGCCGAAGCGTTGGCGGCGCTCGATGTTGCGGCCGGGCTCGCCGAGTGGGCGGAAGAAACACAGGCGACGCGCCCAGAGATCGATGAGAGCATTGCGTTGCTCGCGGATGCGGCGCGGCATCCGGTCGTGGAGCAGGGTGTGCGCCGCGAAGGGCAGGGCTTTACGCCGAACGATGCGCGGCTCGATGCGGAGGGCCGCTCTGGCCCGCGTCTTGTGGTTGTCACCGGCCCGAACATGGCGGGCAAGAGCACCTACCTTCGCCAGATCGCGCTGCTGGCCGTGCTGGCCCAGGCTGGTTCTTTCGTGCCTGCGCGGAAGCTGCGGCTGGGGGTGGTTGACCGGGTGTTCGCCCGCGTCGGCGCCTCCGACGATCTTTCGCGCGGGCGCTCAACCTTCATGACCGAGATGGTGGAAACCGCCGCCATCCTGAACCAGGCCGGTCCGCGCGCGCTGGTCGTGCTGGACGAAATCGGCCGGGGCACGGCGACGTTCGATGGCCTCGCCATCGCCTGGGCGGTGGCCGAGCACCTGCACGAAGCCAATCGCTGCCGCGCTGTCTTCGCGACGCACTATCACGAGCTGACGCGGCTGGCGGATAAGCTGGACGCCGGGGCCAACGCACATTTGCGCGCCAAGGAATGGAAGGGCGATCTGGTCTTCCTGCACGAAGTCGCGCCGGGCGCCGCGGATCGATCCTATGGAATCCAGGTCGCGAAGCTTGCCGGCCTGCCCAAAAGCGCGGTGGAGCGGGCGCGGGCGGTGTTGGGCAAGCTGGAAGCCAATGGCGGGACGACGCGCGTTGAAATCGCTGAGGATTTGCCGCTGTTTGCCCAGGTCATGGAAGAAACAGCGCCGCATCCATTGGAAGCGGCGCTGGCGGGTGTGAACCCGGATAATCTCTCACCAAAAGAAGCGCTTGAGCTTCTCTACCGGCTCAAGGCTGCGGCTGCGGACGCGCCGGATCGCTGAGGATCGGGTCGCGGTTATCTACGCTGTTACGGGCGTTCTCGACGGCGATGCCGCGAGTCACGGCTTCGGAAGCCAATGGCAGCGCCGAATCCATTGCCATGAACATCATGTAGGCGCCCAGGATCGCGCCAAGCACCAAGCCGCTAACGCCCCAGAGCGAGGCGGCGAACCAGTAGGCTGCGGAGCGTTCGCTGCGGATGCGCTGCGCGAACAGCTTTTGATCCATCAGCGCTTCTAGATTCGCGCGGGCCGGGTGATCGGTCACCTGATGGTCCTCGTCGACCGGGTTGAGCCGAATGGTCTTGCCGCCTTTGCTGCGCATCGAGCTTATGTCTCCCGGAACGATCGTCCCATCCCTTTTGGATGTGCCCGCGGATTGAGGCAAGTTTGCGTTGTGTGATTTACAGCGAAGTCATCTGCGGCGCCTGCTGCACGGGCGCCTGCTTTCCCAGGTGACGAAGCAGCAGGGAATGACCAAACTGAAATAAGATGTCCGTCGCCCGCCTGAAACCTGCCCGCATCGAACACGTCGTCGATGGTCTGCGCCTGCGTGCGCAATTGAGCGCCGCCTACCAAGCGGAGGGCGGCGAGGCTGCGCGTCCGCGTGTGCGGGCGTTGCTGCACGGCGCGTTGTTTCGGGGGCGAATGATTGCCAAGGAGCGGCTGGAGGAGGGCGAAAACGGCCTCGCCGTCGCGCGTTTGCTGGCCGCCGTTGCCGACGAAGTGGTCGCAGCGCTCTACGATTACACGACCACGCACATCTTCCGCGCCCGCAATCCGACCGCGGGGGAGCGCTTCGCGGTGATGGCGGTCGGGGGCTATGGGCGCGGCGAACTCGCGCCGTCGTCCGATCTCGATCTCTTGTTCCTGCGCGCCTACAAAACCACGCCGCACGCCGAGAGCGTGACCGAATACATGCTCTATATGCTGTGGGACATGGGCCTCAAAGTCGGCCACGCCTCACGCAATGTTGATGAGTGCCTGAAGCTCGCGCGCGAGGATCACACCATTCGCACCGCGATTTTGGAATCGCGCCGGCTCGCAGGGGATGAATCGCTCGCCGCGGAACTCGAGACGCGCTTTCGCAAGGAAGTGGCCGATCGCGATCAGGCGGGCTTCATCGCCGCGAAGCTTAAAGAGCGGGACGAGCGCCACCAGCGCGTCGGCGCCACGCGCTACATGGTCGAGCCGAATATCAAGGAGGGGAAGGGCGGCCTGCGCGATCTGCACACGCTCTTCTGGCTCGCCCGTCACCGCTACGGCTTCACCACGCCGCGCGATTATGTGGATCACGGCGTGTTCACGGTGGAAGAGCGCAATTCCTTCCGACGTGCAGCCGAGTTCCTGTGGACCGTGCGTTGCCATCTGCACTTCATCACAGGTCGCGGCGAAGAAAAGCTGACATTCGATCTGCAGCCGGAGCTTGCCAAGCGCTTGGGCTATGGCGCGCGCGCCAATCACACGGCGGTCGAGCGCTTTATGAAGCGCTATTTTTTGGTGGCGAAAGAAGTCGGCATGCTGACGCGCGTGCTGTGCGCGAAGCTCGAGGCCGATAACGCCAAGAACGCGCCGAAGAGCATGCAGCGTCTGTTTCCGGCTGGAAAGAAGGCGCCTGCGCAGATCGAGCCGGGCTTTCACGTTGAGGCGGGGCGCCTGAATGTAGATTCTGCGGACGTGTTCGCGAAGCCGGCAAACCTCATCCGCTTGTTCGAGATCGCTGATAAACGCGATCTCGACGTGCATCCCGAAGCGCTGGGTGAAGCGAGTCGGCGTGTGCGCTCTCTGTCGCCCGCGTGGCGCAAGGATGCGGATGCGCGCGCTGCGTTCTTGGCTGTCGCCGCATCGAAGCATCATCCGGGCGCGGCTTTGCGCTTGATGAACGAAGCCGGCGTGCTTGGGAAATTCCTGCCGGAATTTGGCCGCGTCGTCGCGCAGATGCAGTTTAATATGTATCACCATTACACGGTGGACGAGCATACTCTGCAGGCCGTCGATGCGATGTCTGAGATCGAACACGGGCATCACAACAAACAGCACCCACTGTCGACGGAAATCTTCTCCAAAATCATCAATCGCCGCGCGCTCTATCTGGCGATGTTGTTGCACGACACCGGTAAGGGCGAAGGCGACCAGCAGATCGAAGGCGAGAAGTCCGCACGCATCGCCTGCGAGCGCTTAGGGTTGCCGCAGGAAGAGATTGATCTGGTCGGTTGGCTGGTCGGCAATCACCTCGTCATGAGCGACGTGGCGCAGAAGCGCGACATCGGCGATCCGCGCACGGTGGCGCAATTCGCGAAGATCGTCGGCACGGTCGAGCGCTTGCGTTTGCTGCTGGTGCTGACGGTTTCGGATATCCGCGCCGTAGGCCCGGCAGTGTGGAATGATTGGAAGGGCCAGCTTCTCCGCGATCTCTATCGCCTAACGGAAGCTGCGCTGCACGGCGGCCGTTCGGATGAGCAGGGCGTGCGCGAGCATTTGGCGGAAATCGCAGGCGAAGCGAAGACACGGCTTCTTTCTGACCTTGGTGCGGATGCTGGCGTGCTCGAAGGCTGGCTCGACGTCGTCGATGATGGTTATTGGCTGAGCCATGACGCAGAAGCGCAGAGTTGGCACGCCGAAGAAGTGATGAAGGCGCGGCGCGAGAAAACCATCCCGCATGTGGCGACGCGCGTACGCCCGGTGCAAGGCGTCACCGAAGTTCTGATCTACGCGGGCGATAGGCCGGGTCTTTTCGCGAGCTTGGCTGCAGCCATCTCCGCGTGCGGCGCCGACATCGCCGGCGCGCGTGTCCACACGACCAAGGATGGCGCGGCGTTCGACGTGTTCTCGATCCAAACCACGGATCACCAGCCGTTCGGCGCGCAAGAGCACGGCGTGCTCGACGGCCTCGTTGCGCGTCTCACGCGCGCAGCGATCGCCGACCACGCACCGCCGACTGCGAAACCGCCGTCGCGTCGCAACGCAGCTTTCGCGATCGAGCCGTGGGTGCGTATCGACAATGATCTCACAGGCAACGCCACGGTGATCGAAGCCTCGGGCCGCGATCGGCTCGGCTTGCTGGCCGATCTTGCGCATGTCTGCGCGGAGGCGGACGTCTCGATCAACAGCGCACACATCGACACCTACGGGGAGCGCGCGGCGGACGTGTT
Organism: Vitreimonas flagellata; assembly: GCF_004634425.1. Classification (NCBI taxonomy): domain Bacteria; kingdom Pseudomonadati; phylum Pseudomonadota; class Alphaproteobacteria; order Hyphomonadales; family Hyphomonadaceae; genus Vitreimonas; species Vitreimonas flagellata. The sequence goes on from NZ_SBJL01000002.1 coordinate 878,130, forward strand.
CTATGTGCAGGAGCGCGGCGGCGGGCAGATCACGAATCCGCGCCGCATCGCGGCGGTTCGCGCAAAACTTGAGGAGGTTTTGCGCGCGGCGGAGCCAGCGGCGCCTGCCGACCCAGCGCGTGCGCCTTTGGCTGTGGCGCGAGCCTCGACAGCGCGCTAAACACGCCCGCCGCTTCTTGGGGAATCCATGAGTCTCGCTCGCAACACCGCTGTCATTGGCGGTTTGACCCTGGTGTCGCGCCTGTTTGGTTTCGCGCGCGATTTGGTGTTGGCGGCGGCCCTCGGCGCGGGGCCGGTGGCGGACGCATTCTTCGCGGCGCTGCGCTTTCCAAACTTGTTCAGGCGCTTGTTCGCCGAGGGCGCGTTCAGCCAAGCCTTCGTGCCGGTCTATTCGAAGACGCTCGCGGCCGAAGGGCAGGAGGCGGCGGATCAGCTCGCGGCTGAGGCGCTGTCGATTCTGTTGCTCGTCACTGGCTTGCTGAGTGCGATCGCGATTGCGGCGATGGGCTGGATCAACCGCGCGCTCTTCGCCGGCTACGCGGACGATCCCCAGGCGATGGCGTTGGCGAACCTGCTGACGCAAATCGCAATGCCTTATCTCGTCGCTATGTCGGCGGCGACGTTGTTCTCCGGCGTGCTCAATGCGCGCGGTAAATTCTTCGCGGCGGCCGCGGCGCCTATCTTGTTCAACCTTTGCCAATTGATCGCTGTAGGTCTTGTCCACGACACGCCGGAGCGCGCCGCACTTGCCGCGATCATCGGCGTTTCGGTTTCGGGCGTGTTGCAAGCGATTTGGGTGTGGGCAGGCGCGCGGCGGGCGGGCATGAAAGCGCGCTTTCCGTTTCCGCGCGTGACACCGGGTGTGAAGCGCCTAGTGGCGTTGGCAGTGCCGGGCGCGATCGCGGGCGGGGCGCTGCAGATCAATGTGATGATCAGCCAGGCGCTCGCCTCGTTCGAGCAAGGCGCGATCACCTATCTCAATGTGGCGGATCGCTTGTATCAATTGCCGCTTGGCTTGATCGGCATTGCTGTTGGCGTGGCCATGCTGCCGCGCTTGTCGCGCTTGGTGCAGGAAGGCGATGCGCCGGGCGCGCGCGGCGCGCTCGATGAGGCGGTGGCGCTCTCGATGGCGTTCACGCTGCCGGCGGCGGCCGCGATTTTGGCGATGCCTGGCTATCTGCTTGAAGGCCTGTATTCGCGCGGCGCCTTCACGGTGCAGGACGCCAACAACGCGGCGATGGCGCTGATCCATTATGGCTGGGGCGTGCCGGCGTTCGTGCTGGCGAAGATTTACGCGCCGGCCTTCTTCGCGCGCGAAGATACCAGGGCGCCGATGCGCTATGCGATCACCTCGATGATCTTGAACGTCGTGTTTGGCGCGGCGCTCTTCTTCGGCTTGCGCTCGATCGGTGTTGCAGGCTTCCCAGGCCTCGCGATCGCGACATCAACGGCGGCATGGCTCAACGTGCTGCTGATGATCCGCGCTTTGGTGAAACAGGGCGCATACGGGCCGACACCGGCCGCGTTCGGGCGCTTGCTCCGCATCGTGCTGGCCTCGGCCATCCTGTTTGCGGTGCTCTGGTTCGGCAATGCCAATCGTGATTGGCTGGAGGCGCAGCTTGGCTCGAAGGAAGCATCGATCGGTCTGCTGATTCTGGCGGGTGGCACGTTCTATTTCGTGGTCGCCTTCCTGGTGCGGGCGGTAACTATTGGCGAGGTTCGCGCCGCCTTTAAGCGCGAGCGCGGGCCTGCGGGTGGGGGAGGCGGCTTGCCGCCGGGCTTCGACGGCTGATAAAGAGCGCCGCATGAACACGAGATCGATGCATTGGCGATGGCGGGCCTGACCACCTGAGGCAGTTTTCCGCGCCTATTGGCGCGCCCGATCCCATGTTCCGGAGTTTCCCATGACCGACGCAGCCCAGCCCGACTACAAGGGCCCGCAACGCGTGTTCTCTGGCATGCAGCCGACCAACGGCCTGCATCTCGGCAATTATCTCGGCGCGCTGCAAAAGTTCGTGCGCCTGCAGGATCAGTACGAGAGCATTTATTGCATCGTCGATCTGCACGCGATCACGACTGGCCCCGATCCGGAGAATCTCGCCAGCCGCTGCCGCGAAGTCGCCGCCGCTTACATCGCCGCCGGCGTTGATCCCAAGCGCTCGACCATCTTCATTCAATCCGCCGTGCGCGAGCACACCGAGCTTGCGTGGTTGTTGAATTGCGTCGCGCGCATGGGCTGGTTGGAGCGCATGACCCAATTTAAGGACAAGGCTGGCAAGGATGCGCAGCGTTCGTCCGTGGGTCTGTTCGATTATCCGGTGCTGCAAGCGGCGGACATTCTGCTCTACAAGGCGACGCACGTGCCGGTCGGCGAAGACCAGAAGCAGCACTTGGAACTCTCGCGCGATATCGCGCAGAAATTCAACAACGACCACAACGCGCCGGGTTTTTTCCCGCTGCCCGAGCCGCTGATCCAAGGCCCAGGCGCGCGAATCATGAGCCTGCGCGATGGCTCGAAGAAGATGTCGAAGTCCGATCCTTCGGACATGACTCGCATCAATCTGACTGATGATGCCGATGCGATCCTCTCAAAAGTGAAGAAGGCGACGACCGATCCGCTACCGGTGCCTGAAAACAAAGAGGGGCTCGCGGGCCGCGCTGAGGTCGAAAATCTCGTCGGCATTTTCGCGGCGGTGACGGAACGCAGCGTCGAGGATGTGCTCGCCGAATATGGCGGCAAGGGCTTCGGCGTGTTCAAGCCGGCGCTGGCGGAAGTGCTCGCGGCGAAGCTCTCGCCGATCGCGGCGGAGATGCGTCGGCTCACGGCTGATACCGCCGCGCTTGATGCGATCCTGAAGGATGGCGCCGAGAAGGCGCGCGCCGTGGCGCAGCCGATCATGGCCGAAGTCCGCGACGTCGTTGGCTTGTGGCGCGCTTGAAGCTGCGCGCCCTTTGAGCGACCATCTCAACATGAGCGATAAGCCGTTCGCCTGCCTGGTCATCGCTGACGAGAGCGAGGAATTTCCTGACGCGCTGATCTATGCCGGTCTGCTCTGCAAGAGCACCGGCTGGCGGCTCGTCATGCTGCGCGTGATCGAGCCGTCTGATCCCGCGCCCTGGGCCTCGATCACCGAGGAAATGCGCCGCCAAGCGCACGACGCAGCGGAATCGCTGACGCAGCGTTTCGCCGCCGAAGTCTGGGCCGAGTGCGGCGTTACGGCTGAGCCGGTGTTGCGTGAGGGCGATCTGAAGCCGGAACTGCGCAAGCTCTTGGAGCAGGATTCCTCAATCCAGCTCGTGGTGTTGGCGTCGGCAGCAGGGCCGGGTGGGCCTGGCCCATTGGTGGCGCAGCTGGGCAAGACGGCGGGGCTCGGCCCGCGACCGGTGCCTGTTTTGGTGGTGCCGGGGGCGTTATCGCGGGAAGAAATTCGCAAGCTGGCGCTGCCTTTGGCGGCCTCCTTGCATCCTACCGAACCACCGAGCGCTTGACCGTTTGGCCTGAAAGTCCCACCTGGGCGCTATGTTTATTCAGACGGAATCCACGCCGAACCCGCGCACGCTGAAGTTCTTGCCCGGACGGGATGTGCTGGGGCAGGGCAGCCGCGAATTCGGCGATGCCGACGCGGCTTTGGCCTCGCCGCTCGCGACCGCGTTGTTCGATGTCGACGGCGTCGAGCGCGTCTATCTGGGCTCGGATTTCATCACCATCACCAAAGCCGAAGCGATCGAGTGGCCGCATCTTAAGCCGCACGTTCTGGCCGCGATCATGGATCACTTCACGTCCGGTCGCGCGGTGTTGCGCGACGCCAATGCGCCGGTCGATGAGACTGACGAAGCCGACATCATTTATGAAGGCGAAGCCGCCGACATTGTGAAAGAGCTGAAAGAGATCATCGACGCGCGCGTGCGCCCGGCGGTGGCGCGCGATGGCGGCGACATCACCTTCCATTCGTGGGATCACGAGCAAGGCATCGTCCGCCTCAATATGCGCGGCTCCTGCGCCGGTTGCCCGTCCTCGACGCTGACGCTGAAGCAGGGCATCGAGAACATGCTCCGCCATTACGTGCCCGAAGTGCTGTCCGTGGAACAGGTCGTTTGAGGCGAGACCAGCTTTGATTGTGCTGGCCATCGATTCTGCGCTGGATGCGTGCTCCGTCGCGATCGCGCGCGATGGAGAGGTGCTGTCGCATGTCTCCGAGCAGATGAATCGTGGACAGGCCGAGCGCTTGGCGCCGATGGTGCGCGAAGCGGCAGCGCAGGCAGGCGTGGCCTTCGACCAGATCGATCGTGTGGCGGTAACGACGGGGCCGGGCTCATTCACCGGCGTTCGCGTCGGCCTCTCCTTCGCGCGCGCTTTGGCGCTCTCGATCGACAAGCCGTGCATCGGCGTCTCCACGCTCGAAGCTTTGGCGCTGGAGGAGGGCGAGGACGGTTTGCGCGCGGCGCTGATCGAAACGCCCGGCGCGTCTTACCTTGCGCTCTATGAAAACCGCGAAGCCTTGATCGCGCCGCAGGGCGTCGAGCGCGGTGAGCATGAATCGCTGTTGGCCGAAGCTGTGCGTGGACGACCATTCGCGCTGAAAGGTCCGGGCGTCACCGCGAACGCGGCGGCGCTCGCAGTGCGCGCGTCGACGCTCGATCCGGCGCGCTATCCGTCGGACCCAACCTATCTGCGCGCGCCGCACGTGACCTTGCCGAGCGCATCATGATCGAGGCGGCTGGCCTCGATGGTTGCGAATTGCTCGCAGAATTACACGCGCGCGCATTCGACAAGCCGTGGAGCGCGAGCGAGATCAGCAAGCTTCTCGAAAACCCTGCCGTCTTTGCGCTTATTTCGCGCGACAGCGAACCGCGCGGCTTCGTTTTGGCGTGGGCGGCGGCCGGTGACGCGGAAATCTTAACGGTGGCGGTGGTCCCGGAAGCACGGCGCAGAGGCGTTGGCGCGTCGCTTGTGACCTCCGCCGGCGTGGCGGCGCTCGTGCGTGGCGCGGCTTCGATGCATCTTGAAGTCGCCGAAGATAACGACGCCGCACGCGCGCTCTATGCCAAACTTGGTTACGAAGAGGCGGGCCGGCGCGCCGCCTATTATGCGGGTGAGGGCGGCGCCGTGGACGCCATTGTCATGCGCCGCACGCTGCCAAGGCCCGTCGTTTGACTTGTCCTCGGTGGACATGAGACCGCCCAAAGGGGTATTCCTGGGCGCGGAGAGGACAATATGGATCGGATCGAAAAACTCTGCGTCGAGAAGGGCATGCGCATGACGGAACAGCGCCGCGTGATCGCGCGCGTGATTTCGTCGAGCCACGATCACCCCGATGTCGAGGAATTGCACCGCCGCGCGGCCGCGATCGATTCCGGCATCTCCATCGCCACGGTGTACCGCACGGTGCGCCTCTTCGAAGAGAGCGGCATTCTGGAACGCCACGATTTCCGCGATGGCCGCTCGCGCTACGAGGAAGTGCCCGATCAACACCACGATCACATGATCGACATGAAGACGGGCCAGGTGATCGAATTCGTCGATCCCGAGATCGAGCGTCTGCAGCAAGAGATCGCGCGCCGTTTGGGTTACAAGCTCGTCGACCATCGCCTCGAACTTTATGGCGTGCCGCTCGACGACAAGGGCAAGGCCGGCAAGAAGGCCAGCTGAGAAGGTTTAATGTCAGAGCAGAAGCGGCCTGAATTGAAGCGTCTCTTTATCGAGACCTATGGCTGCCAAATGAACGTGTACGACAGCGAGCGCATGCGCGACGTGCTCTCGCCGCTCGGCTACGCGACGACGGAACGTCCCGACGACGCCGATCTTGTCATCCTCAACACGTGCCACATTCGCGAGAAGGCGACCGATAAGGTCTATTCAGAGATCGGCCGGCTGCGCGCGCACAAGGAACGCCGCGCGGCCGAGGGTAGGGGCATGACGATCACGATCGCGGGCTGCGTCGCCCAGGCCGAGGGCGAAGAGATCATGCGCCGCGCGCCGGAAGTTGATCTCGTCGTCGGCCCGCAAGCTTATCACAAGCTGCCGGAACTGATCGCACGTGTTGCCCGCAAAACCGGTGAGCGCTTGGCCGCGGATTTCACCGCGCAGGAAAAATTCGACGCGTTGCCCGCGCGTGCGCCCGATGGCGTGACCGCGTTTCTCTCGATCCAAGAGGGCTGCGATAAATTCTGTACGTTCTGCGTCGTGCCTTACACGCGCGGCGCGGAATATTCGCGTCCGCTGGCCGATGTGCTGCACGAAGCGCGCGCGCTGGCCGATCGCGGCGTGCGCGAGATCACGCTGCTTGGGCAGAATGTGAACGCCTATCATGGCGATGGCGGCGCGGGCTTCTCTGATCTGCTGCGCCGTTTGGCGGAGATCGATGGCGTGGAACGGCTACGCTACATGACCTCGCACCCGATCGAAATGGATGACGAACTGATCGCGCTGCACGGCGAAGAGAAGAAACTGATGCCGTATCTGCACCTGCCGGTGCAGTCGGGCTCCGATCGCATCCTGAAGGCCATGAACCGGAAGCACGATGGCGCGTTCTATCGCGACATCATTGCGCGCTTACGCAAGGTGCGCCCGGACATTGCGTTGTCGACCGATTTCATCGTTGGCTTTCCGGGCGAGACCGAGAAGGAATTCGAAGCGACGATGCAAATGGTGCGCGACGTGACTTTCGCTTCGGCGTTCTCGTTCAAATATTCGCCGCGTCCCGGCACGCCGGCGGCGGGCATGATGGGGCAGGTGAGCGAGGAGGCGAAGGCGGAGCGCTTGGCGCGCTTGCTTGAGCTTTTGTCAGCGCAGCAGCTTGCATTCAATCAGGCGCAGATTGGCCGGGTGCTGCCGATTCTGGTGACGGGCGACGGCCGCCGGCCGGGACAAAAGCAAGGTCGCTCTCCCTATCTGCAAGGCGTGCATTTTGATGATGTGCGCGCCAGCAAAGGCGAAACGGTCGCCGTGCGGATTAGCGCTGCGACGCAAGGTTCGCTCAGCGGCGTGCGGCATGAAATGGCGACGGCATGAGTAGTACGCTCGAGCTGGAGCGCGTGATTGCGCTGAGTGAAGCGGGCGTGGCGCAAGCCGTGTTCGGGCCGCTGCACCGCCATCTTGCGCATATTCAAGAAGCCTTCCGCGATCCCAACGCGCCGCGCGGCACGCCGGCGTATGCGGTGACACTCGATGCACAAGGCGATCGCTTGGTCGTACGCGCGCGCACGCAAGTGGATCTCGAGCGTGTGCAGAGGATCATTGACGCGCTGGCGGAGCTCGCGCGCCGCAAGGCGAGCATCCGCGAAGGCGATGTGTTTGCGGCGATCTCATTCTCTGAAGGCGCCAGCACCGACACGACGCCGATGAAGCTGCCGCAACTCGGCGGCCTCACTTTGCGCACACCGCGTCAGGTGCATTATGTCGAAGCGCTGCGCGACGAAAACATCGATCTGATCTTCGGTGTTGGCCCGGCTGGCACGGGCAAGACATTCCTCGCCGTCGCTGCTGCGGTCGAAGCGCTGAAGCAAGAGCGTGTGGATCGCATTATCGTCACGCGCCCGGCTGTCGAAGCAGGGGAGAAATTGGGCTATTTGCCGGGCGATCTCTCCGAGAAGGTCGATCCGTATTTGCAGCCAATCTGGGATGCTTTCCGCAGCCAGATGAGCGAACTTGATCTGAAAGCCCGCCGCGAACGCAAACAGATCGAAGTGGCGCCGCTTGCGTTCATGCGCGGGCGTACGCTTTCAAATGCGTTCGTCATCGTCGATGAAGCGCAGAACTCGACAGTGCTGCAAATGAAGATGGTGCTGACTCGTCTGGGCGAAGGCTCGCGCATGGTCGTCACCGGCGATCCGTCGCAGATCGATCTGGTGCGTCCGGATCAATCAGGCCTCGCTCATGCGATCTCGATTTTGAAAGACATCGAGGCAGTCGAAGTCATCCAATTCGCCGCGCAGGACGTCGTGCGTCACAGGCTCGTCGCACGCATCGTGCAGGCCTACGACCGTGACGAGGCGAGCCGTGGCTAACGACATCCCATTTGAAGTGGACATTATTGGCGGCTCACCCTTGTGGAAGGGTCACGAGGACGCGCTCGCCAAAGCGCTGGCGGCGGCGGCCACCGCGCAAGAGGTCGGCGGGACTGTGTCGCTGCTCCTGGGGGACGATGCGACGATCGCCAGCCTTAACAAGCAATTCCGCGACAAGGATGGCCCGACCAACGTCTTGTCGTTTCCGCCGGCCAATCAAAGTGAGCCAGGCTTCCTGGGCGACATCGCGCTCGCGGCCGAAACCGTCGTGGAAGAGGCCAATTTTCAGGGCAAACGGTTTGAAAGCCACGCCGCGCACCTTGTCGTGCATGGCTTTTTGCACCTCCTGGGCTTTGATCATATGAATGATGCAGACGCCGAGGCGATGGAGGCGCGCGAACGCGCGATCCTTGCTAGTATCGGGATAGAAGATCCCTACGCGTGAGGGGGTCCAAAGGAGTGCGACGCACTTATTATGGTTGATACAGCAGACGATTCCGAGCCTTCCTCACGAAGGCGCGCGAGCCTGTTTCAGAAACTAACGCGCGTGTTTGCGCGCGAGACGCTCGGGTCCGCAGCGGCCGTCGAAGAAGCGCTGCGCGTGCGCGAAGAAAACGGCGAGCAGATCGAGCTTGCGCAAAAGGACATGATCCTGCGCGCTGCGCGCTTCGATCGTCTCAAAGTCGCCGACGTGATGCGCCCGCGCGCTGAAATTGTCGCGATCGAAGCGAACGCCACGCTAGGTGAAGCCGCGCGCGTGTTTTCCGAAAGCCAACACTCGCGTCTGCCGCTCTACGGCGAAACGCTCGATGATCCGCAGGGCTTCATCCATGTGCGTGACGTGCTCTCGCTGCTGACGCCGGACGAGGCGGGGGAGGCGAAGGCGCAATTCAGTGATCGCGCACTCTCGCGCATTCGCCGAGAAATTCTCTACGTGCCGCAATCGATGACGCTGGCGACGCTGTTCTTAAAGATGCAGTCGAGCCGTATCCACTTGGCGCTTGTCGTCGATGAATATGGCGGCACGGACGGCCTCGTCTCGATGGAAGATCTGGTCGAGCAAATCGTCGGGGCCATCGAAGACGAACACGACGAGGACGCAGCACTTGTGGTGGAGCGTCCTGGCGGCGCGTTCGAAGTGGATGGCCGCGCGCCGATCGATCAGCTCGAAACCAAACTTGGCGTCTCGCTGGCGATGCCGGATCACGAAGATGAGTTTGACACCGTTGGCGGCCTAGCCGTCGTGCTTGCGGGGCGTTTGCCGCAGCGTGGCGAGATTCTGCACCATCCAGCCGGCTTCGACGTCGAAATCATCGATTCCGATCCGCGTCGCGTGAAGCGCATCCGCGTAAAGCGGTCGCCAGAGGCCAGCGTGACAAAGCTTGGCGCGATCACTGGTGGAGAGATACCAAACGACGCTTGAGAGTTGACGCGGCGTACGCATCGCGCTCCAAACAGCGCGCCGCGCTTCGGTTGCGCGCAGGAGCCATTGTTTGACTGCTTCGAACACGCCGGCGCCAAGTTCCCGCATACATGAATGGTTGGCGGCCCGCTCCACATGGCAACGTCGCGGCATCGCGACAGCCGTAGGCGCACTCGCCACGCTGGGCCATGCGCCGTTTCAGCTAACGCTCGTCTTCGTCGCCGCGATCACAATCTTGGTCTGGCTGTTGGATGGTGTGGCTGAACGCAAGAACAAGCTGTGGTCCGCATTTGGCGTCGGCTTCTTCTTTGGCCTCGGCCATTTGACCACTGGTCTCTACTGGGTGGCGTCGGCCTTCAACGTCGATAGCGGCGCATGGGGTCCAATCTGGGGTATTCCCGCGACGCTCGGCCTGGCGGCGGGGCTCTCGTTGTTTTGGGCTGCGGGCTGTGCGCTCGCGATGATATTCTGGACGTCTGATGCGCGGCGCATCCCATGGTTCGCGGTCAGCATTTTCGCGAGCGAATGGCTGCGCGGGCATTTGTTCGGCGGCTTTCCGTGGTTGTTGCCGGGTTACGTCTGGACGCCCGGCGAGCCGGTTTCTCAACTCGCATCGATCTTCGGCATTTATGGCCTGACGCTGCTGACGCTTTTGGTTGCGGCGACACCGGCGGCGATCGGCGACGCTGGCCGAAGCGCCGGCCTGCGGTTCGCACCGATCATTGTTGCTGCTTTGCTCGTCGGTATGGGCTGGGGATGGGGTGCGCAGCGGCTCGATCACGCGCTGGTTGAACTGCCCGGAACGCAGCCGATCGTGCGCGTAACCGATTCCGGATTGTCGCAGAGCGAGAAATGGGTCGCGCGGCCGGACCAGGAATGGCGCGTGTTGCAGCGCTACCTGGAGGCGAGTGGCCCCCCAGAACAAAGTCGCGCCTCGATCGTTATCTGGCCCGAGGGAGCGATCCCGACGTTGAACTTCTTCATGCTCGAGAACCCGGACTTCATGGACGCGATCGGGCGCGGCATGGGCGACCGGGTGCTGATTACCGGCCTAACACGCCGCGAAGCCCTGGTTGATCGCGTTGCGTTCTACAACTCGGCGGCGGTGATTGACGGCGTGAGCGGCGTTGCCCGACTTAGCCAGACTTATGACAAGAACAGGCTAGTGCCATTCGGAGAGTTCATCCCTCTCTGGTCCGTGGTCAGTCGATTTAACATCGCCCCGCTGCAGCGAATTGGCGCAGGTTTCGATCCCGGAGCCCCGCCAACTCGGCTGGTGGTGCCGGAGGCGCCACCAGCGGTGGTGCTGATTTGCTACGAGGCGATCTTCCCAGGAATGGTGCCGCGCGGGGCGGATCGACCCGGCTGGATCGTCAGCGTGACGAACGACGCGTGGTTCGGCGGCGGCTCCGGACCGTACCAACACTACGCAATGGCGCGGTATCGGGCGATCGAGGAGGGGCTGCCTATGGCCCGCGCCGCGGCCGGCGGCGTATCCGCAATTATAGACTCGTATGGGCGCGAGGTGAGCGGCACAATGCGCCGCGGTGGATTTGCAGAAGCGCAAATTCCTCCCGCGCTGGTTGAAACTACACTAGCGCACTGGGGAAATATTTTGCTCGGATTGCTCCTTGCGCTCATCGCAGCGCTAAGGTTTTTTCCTCGCCGCATAGAAAACAAAGGGCTCAGGGCATGAACGACGAGCGCGCGGCGAACGCGATCGATAGAAAAATTGGTCAGCGCGTCAGAACTCGTCGCCTTGAAATCGGCATGAGCCAGGAACGTCTCGCAGAACTACTTGGGGTGACCTTTCAGCAGGTTCAAAAATACGAGAAGGGCGTCAATCGAATAGCGGCCAGCCGCCTGTATGATATTGCCGCCTCGCTCGATATGCCCGCGGCAAGATTTTTCGAAAACCTCGCCGGCGGCCGCGCCGGAGTGGCCGAAGACCGTCAGGAATTCGTTGAGGACGTCATGGCCACGCCGGAAGGCGCGCAGCTCATGTCGCTTTTTTCCTCGATCAAGAGCCTCAAGATCCGCCGCCGCGTCGTGGAATTGGTTAAAGCGCTCGCCGACGAAGCCGCCGAGACCGGAAAGCGCGGCTAAAGGCGCGGTTTAAGGTCCAATAATTGCTTTGAAAGGGGCAACCCCCTATGAGGGCCGCTCATTTTGAGCCGGGCCTGGAGAAACCGCGTGGCGCGCAGCAATTACGTCTTCACGAGCGAAAGCGTGTCCGAAGGGCACCCGGATAAGGTCGCGGACCGCATCTCCGACACGGTGGTGGACGCCTTCATCGAAGCCGATCCCGAAGCCCGCGTCGCCTGCGAGACGATGGTAACCACCAACCGCATCATCTTGGCCGGCGAAGTCCGAGCCGGCAAGCCTGGCAAGTCCAAGGCCGAGAACAAGGCCTTCACCAAAGAGATTATCGCCAGCCTGCAGCCCAAAGTCCGCGCCGCGGTGAAGGACATCGGCTACGCGCAAAAGGGCTTCCACTGGGAGAAGGCCAAGTACGCCTGCTATTTGCACGGCCAGTCCGCGCATATCGCTCAAGGCGTCGACTCGTCGGCGAAGAAGGATGAGGGCGCCGGCGACCAGGGCATCATGTTTGGCTACGCCTGCAGCGAAACGCCTGAGCTGATGCCTGCGACGCTTCAATACTCGCACAACATCCTGAAGCGCCTCGCGGAAGTGCGTCACTCGGGCGAGCGCCCAGAGCTTGAGCCGGACGCGAAGAGCCAAGTCACGCTGCGCTACGAAAACGGCAAGCCCGTTGAAGTCGTCGCCATCGTTGTCAGCCACCAGCACGCGAAGAAACTTGGCGCGGCGACGTACTCGCAGAAACGCTTCGCCGACATCGTGCGCCCTTATGCGGAATCGGTTTTCCCGGCTGGTCTCATCACCAGGAAGACCAAGTGGCACATCAATCCGACCGGCAAGTTCGAAATCGGCGGTCCGGACGGCGATAGCGGCCTCACGGGGCGCAAGATTATTGTCGACACGTACGGCGGCGCGAGCCCGCACGGCGGCGGCGCGTTCTCGGGCAAGGATCCGACGAAGGTGGACCGCTCGGCCGCGTACGCGTGCCGCTATCTGGCGAAGAACGTGGTGGCGGCTGGTCTCGCCGAGCGCTGTACGATCCAAATCAGCTACGCCATCGGCGTGGCGCAGCCGACGAGCTTCTATGTCGATCTGCACGGCGCGGACACGATCGATCCAGCCAAGCTTGAAAAAGCGCTGCCGGAAATGATCGGCGGGGCGACGCCGCGCGCGATCCGCACGCATTTGAAGCTCAATCGCCCGATCTACGCGCGCACGGCGGCCTACGGCCATTTCGGTCGTCAGCCCGACAATGAAGGCGGCTTCACGTGGGAACGTGACGATCTGGTCGATCAGCTGAAGCGCCTCGCTTAAGCCGGATAAAAGGCTGGAAAGCCGATACCGCTAGAGTCGGGACAAAAGCCCGACTTTGGATGGATTGTCGCCCGCGACTTCGTGATGGAGAAGCGGGACATACGAGAGCGGCTTCGCTAGATTTTTGCGATGTCCTCATCGCTCGGCCTCACGCCTGAACTCGTCGCTTACCTCGCGAGCGCAAATCCGCCAGAACACGCCGCGCTGAAACGATGCCGCGAAGAGACCGCGCGCATGACGCAAGCGCGCATGCAGATCAGCGCCGAACAGGGCGCGTTCATGCAAGTGCTCGCGCGCTTAATGAGTGCGAAGCGCGCATTCGAGATCGGAGTGTTCACCGGCTATTCCGCGCTGGCTACGGCGCTCACACTGAAGGAGATGCACGGCCGCGCGGCGCACATTCTGGCGTGCGACGTCTCCGAAGAATGGACGACCAAGGCGCGTGATTATTGGCGCGAAGCGAACGTCGATGATGTGATCGAGCTTGTCATCGCGCCGGCGACCGAAACGCTAAAAGTGCGTATCGCCCAAGGGCAAGCCGGCGCCTATGATTTCGGCTTCATCGACGCCGACAAGACGGGGTACGCGGACTATTACGAGGCGGGGCTCGAATTGCTGCGCCCAGGCGGCGCGCTCTTGTTCGACAACGCGCTCTGGTCCGGCCGCGTCACCGATCCGGCTGACACCAGCGCTGATACGAGCGCGCTCCGGGCGCTAGCCGTCAAAGCCAAATCCGATCCGCGCGTCCACGCCGCCATGACCAATATTGGCGACGGTTTGCTGATCTGCGTGAAACTTTAGCTCTCGGAATATTGGCCCGGCGTGACGCCGAACTCGCAACGAAATGCGGAGACGAACGCGCTCACGCTGGAATAGCCAACTTCGAACGCGGTCTGCGTCACATTCAGCCCAGCGCCGAGGCGCTCCATCGCGACCAGCAGACGAAGTCGTTGGCGCCATTGCGCGAATGGCATGCCGGTTTCACTCAGGAACAAACGCTGTGCTGTGCGCACGCTTGCGCCAGCCCGGCGCGCGAGGATTGAGAGCGACTCGCCATTGCTTGGTTCGTTTTGCAGATGTTGCACGATCAGGAGCGCGCGCCGGTCGCGCGGCATAGGCAGAACTTGCGATGCCTTTGGCTCAAGCAAGGCAATACGATCAACGATGATTTCCGCCAATCGTCTCTGCGTTGGCTGCGCTGCGTCTAGCACGCTGGTTTCTGCGACCTCGAGAATGAGTTCGCGCAACAGCGGCGGCACGTTCAAGACGGCGCACTCGGAGGGTAGGGCGTCGCATATTGCGCTCGCCAGATAGAGGCTGCGCACCGAAGCGCCGCCGCGGGTCTCTTCGCGGTGGGCGATTCCCGCAGGCACCCAGACAGCGCGATGCGGTGGCGCGACCCAGGCGCCATCTGGTGTGACGACACGTAAAACGCCAGCCGACGCGTAACAGAGCTTGTTCCAATCATGCTTCAATTCGCCGGACGCGTAGGGCGTGGTGAAGCGCACGGCCATCGAGCGGACCCATATGGTGCCGTCCGGTTCCAACGAGATGGGCGATTGGCGTGTTCGAGACATCGGATGTCAGCTTAGCGCAAGACCGCCAAGGCTGTCGTCTCGCATTGTGGAAGCCGCAGCAGGAGGATCCTCGTGGCCCACGTCGCCCACTTCTCGATCAACGCAGACGACCTCGATCGCGCGAAGGCATTTTACGATGCGGCCTTCGGTTGGGGTTTCCAAGCCTACGGGCCGCCGGGCTTCTACATGATCCAGGGCGCCGGCGGCCCGGCCGGCATGTTCGCAAGCTTGCAGCAGCGCCGCGAAATTGTGCCCGGCAAGCCGATGCACGGGCTTGAATGCACGCTGGCGGTGGAAGACAGCGCGGCGGCCGAGGCGGCTGTGCTGAAAGCGGGCGGCAAGATCGTGATGCCGCGGACCATTCTGGCGGGTGTCGGCACGCTGTTCTTCTTCGAGGACACCGAAGGCAACATCATGGGCGCCATGCAGTACGACCCGGCGGCGCGCTGAGGCGCAAAGGCCGCGTTGCGTCAGGGGAAAACCGGGTCTAGACCACGCCCGATTTTCCTCCCCCGACACCTCGGAGACGCATACATGGCTCGCGCAAAGATCGCCCTTATCGGTTCAGGCATGATCGGGGGCACGTTGGCCCACATCGCCGCGCGCGAAGAGTTGGGCGATGTCGTGCTGTTCGACGTGGTCGAAGGCGTGCCGCAGGGCAAGGGCCTGGACATCGCCGAAGCTTCGCCGGTGTTCGGCAAGGATAGCGCGCTGAAGGGCGTGAACGATTATGCCGGTATCGCCGGCGCCGATGTCTGCATCGTCACCGCCGGCGTGCCGCGGAAGCCCGGCATGAGCCGCGATGATCTTCTCGGCATCAATCTCAAAGTCATGAAGGCCGTGGGCGAGGGCATCGCGCAGCACGCGCCGAACGCATTCGTGATCGTCGTCACCAACCCGCTCGACGCTATGGTGTGGGCGCTGCGCCAATTCTCGAAGCTGCCGCACAACAAGGTTGTTGGCATGGCCGGCGTGTTGGACTCGGCGCGTTTCCGTTACTTCCTCGCCGAAGAGTTCAAGGTCTCCGTCGAAGACGTGACGGCCTTCGTGCTCGGCGGTCATGGCGACACGATGGTGCCGCTGGTGCGTTACTCCACCGTCGCCGGCATTCCGCTGCCGGACCTCGTGAAGATGGGTTGGACGTCGCAAGAGAAGCTCGACCAAATCGTGCAGCGCACGCGCGACGGCGGCGCAGAAATCGTCGGCCTGTTGAAGACCGGCTCGGCCTTCTACGCGCCGGCTGAAAGCGCGATCGTGATGGCGAAGAGCTATTTGCGCGACAAGAAGCGCGTGCTGCCGTGCGCCGCGAATCTGAAGGGCGAGTATGGCCTGAACGATATGTATGTCGGCGTGCCGTGCATCATCGGCGCCGGCGGCGTCGAGAAGGTGATCGAGATTGAACTGGGCGCCGAAGAGCGCGCCATGTTCGATCACTCGGTGAACGCCGTGAAGGGTCTGGTCGATGCGTGCAAGGGCATTGATCCGTCGGTCGGCTAAGACATCATCGCAAGATTGAACCAACGCCGTCGCAAGTCTCTGGCTTGCGGCGGCGTTTTGTTTAGGCTCGATGCATGAGCCTTGGCCCCACACTCACCACCGAACGCCTCATCCTTCGCCCGCCTGTCCATGCCGACTTTGATGGCTTTGCCGAGATGGCTTCCGAAGAGGACACGATGCGGTTTATCGGCGGCGTCACGCCGCGCGATGGGGCGTGGCGGGTGATGGCGACGCTGACGGGTGCGTGGGCGTTGTTGGGCTATTCGATGTTCTCGGTGTTGCGGCGCGACACCGGCGAATGGATCGGGCGCTTGGGCCCGTGGCGTCCGGGCGGCAAGGAAGGCGGCTGGCCGGGCGATGAAGTCGGTTGGGGTGTGAAGCGAAGTGCGGCAGGGCAGGGCTTCGCGCAAGAGGGCGCGATCGCTGCCATCGATTGGGCGTTCGATCAGCTTGGCTGGGAGAATGTGATCCATTGCATCGACAAGCAGAACGCGCCGTCGATCGCGCTGGCGAAGCGTTTGGGCTCATCGGTGCAACGCGAAGGCGTGGCGCTGGCGCCGCCATTTGAGATGCACAAGGTCGATCTCTACGGCCAGAGCAAAGCGGCCTGGAAAGCGCGCAAGCGCTAGCCGCCAACAGCGTCGTCGCGAAACCAGCCCGCCATCGAAAGCCGTGGCTTCGGTGTAAATTGCGAGATCGCGGTGACGGTGTGGGCTTGCTGGCCGTCGAACACGGTGAGCGTATTGAAGCGCGGAATGAAGCCGCGGCGGATGTCGCCGGCATCATCGACAAACACGAGCAAACCACCCCAATCGGCGCGCCAGTCGCGTGAGAAGCCGATCGTATAGGCGGCGCGGCCGTGCACGGCGGAATCGTCGTCCTTGTGCGTTGTCAGATAATGCCCAGGCCCATAGAGCGAGGCGTGCACATCGACCTTGGTGAGCTTGGGATAGGAAATCAGCGCGCGCGCAAAGTTGAGGAATTCAGGCGCGTTCAAGAAATCGGTCAGTGCGTGGATCGGGTGACCCGGATCCCAGGCTTGCAGGCGCGCCATGATCATGGGGTACATGAAATAAGTGTAGCCGATCGATTGCGCGGCGCGCTCGCGAATGCCGGCGTCGAGCGATTGCTTTTCCTGCGGCGTAAGCGAGGCGAGCTCTTCGGGCTTCAGCAGCACGTTCTGGCCGGAATCGTCCTGGCAGATCAGCCGCCACGGCACGCTGGCGATCACGCGTTCGATTTCGTTCGCCACCGCCGTTTCGAACAGGTTTGGAACCTGCACGCATTTCTCTTGGCGGAAGATGCTCGCGTAATGCGCGGGATCGAGGGCGGGGTTGAGCCTAAGCTGCATCATTCCTGGCGTGCTGTTTGTCGCTTTTCTATAGAGCGGGCAGTGTAATGGGAAGTATCCGCTACGCGGGCGAAGAGGGGGTGTCATGCGTATTTGTCTTGCCGCGATGTCGGGTCTTGTGTTGGCGCTCGCCTCAAATGCGTATGCGCAGACGCCGGCGCCGGGATTCACGGTTGCGGTAAACCCGCCGCCGTCGCCGGAGGTGGCGCCGATCAGCGCTGAGCAGCAGCGCAACGTGGATCGCCTGCGCGACCGCGCGCTGCAAAGCGATCTGGCTTGGGAGATCGTCGAGGACCTCGTCACCGAAGTCGGACCGCGCTTGGCGGGTTCGCCGGAAGAAGCGCGCGCGCGTGTGTGGGCCGAAGCTATGCTGCGCGCGAACCGCTTCACCGGCGTGCGCACGGACGATTTCACCATTCCGTTCTGGCACGCGCGTCGCCAGGAAGCGTTCATCGTCTCGCCGACGCGTCAGTACATGGTGACGGCCGCATTGGGTGGTTCGCCATCGACGCCGCAAGGCGGGCTCGAAGCTGAGGTGGTGCGTTTTGCCGACATGGCGGCGCTGGAAGCCGCGCCGAATAGCGCCATCGCCGGACGCATCGTGTTCATCGATGAACGCATGACGCGTACGCAGGATGGCTCGGGCTATGGCGCGGCTGTATCGAAGCGCGGGCGCTGCGCGCCAGTGGCGCAAGCGAAAGGCGCGGTGGCGTGCCTTATTCGCTCGGTCGGCACCGATCCGCATCGCTTTGCGCACCAGGGCGGCTCGTCGCGTCAAGCGGAAGGCGCGTCATTGCCTGCCGCCGCGATCTCGCCGGCGGACGCCGATCAACTCGCGCGTCTGATCGCGCGCGGTCCCACGCGCGTGAATCTCAACATCGAAGCCGATATTCGCGACAACGCGCCGTCAGGCAACGTGATCGCCGAAGTGCGTGGCCGTGAGCGTCCGGACGAAATCATTGTGCTCGCGGCGCATTTGGATTCTTGGGATTTGGGGCAGGGCGCGATCGATGACGGCGCCGGCGTCGCAATCATCACCGCCGCCGCGCGCTTGATTCAAGATTTGCCCCGCCGTCCACGTCGCACGATCCGCATTCTGCTGGCGGGCGCCGAAGAGAATGGCGTGCATGGCGGCGCTGCGTATGGCCGCATGCATGCGAACGAAAACCATATCGTCGCCGCGGAGAGCGATTTCGGCGCGGGCCGAATCTATCGTTTCCGCACGCGCTTTGCCGATGCGGCGTTGCCGTATGGTCGCGCGATCCAGCGCCAGCTCGCACCGCTTGGGATCAATATGGGCGACAATGCCGCGACGGGCGGCGCCGACACGGGCGCGTTGCGTGCGGCGGGTGTGCCAGTAGTCGATTTGAGCCAGGATGGTTTGGACTATTTCGACTATCACCACACGGCCGACGACACGCTCGACAAGATCGATCCCGAAGCGCTTCGCCAAAACGTCGCCGCCTGGGCGATCTTTGCGTATCTCGCGGCTGACACGGATTGGGTGTTCCGCGCGGAGGAGTAATGTCGAAATCGGCGGCGGTCGTGCGTCATGGGCAAGAGGAGGGCAGAGAATGCTGAAGCTCTTGAAGACCGTGATGTTCGCTGCGGCGTTGGCGGCTAGCCCGGCGGCGTATGCGCAGACTATTGACAACGCCGCTTGGCTCACGGGGCGCTGGGTTGGCGAAGGACTGGGCGGCGAGCTGGAAGAGGTTTGGTCGCCGCCCGTCGGCGGGCAGATGGTTGGCCATTTCCGGCTCGTACGTGATGGCGCGCCGGTCTTCTATGAAATCATGTTGATCGATGTGGTCGAAGGCGGCGTGCGGATGCGCGTGAAGCACTTCAATCCGGATTTTGTGGGCTGGGAAGAGAAAGATCGTTGGGTGACATTTGAGCCCGTCTCGGCGTCGGAAAACGAACTTGTCTTTTCCAGCCTCAGCATTCAGCGCGAGGGCCCGGACGACATGGTCATGCGACTGCGTATTCGCTATGCGGACGGCCCACGCGAGGAAGTCTTGCGGTTCAGGCGCGCACGGACATGAAATTCGATGATCTTCGCAACGTGCCGCGTCTTGAGACTGAACGTCTCGTGCTGCGCGGTTGGTGCGAGGAGGATTTGGACGGCGGCTTCGCGGCTATGATGGCGGATACGGAAGTCGCACGGTTTCTCACCGGCGATCAGCGCGCGAAATCGCGCGCCGAGGCGTGGCGCGACATGGCGCTGTTCGTCGGGCATTGGGCGCTGCGTGGTTACGGCTTGTTTGCGGTGGAAGAGAAGGCGACCGGCGCATTCGTCGGCCGCGTCGGGGCCTGGCAGCCGGAATGTTGGGTTGGCTTCGAACTCGGCTGGGGGCTGCGCCGAGAATTTTGGGGCAGGGGCTACGCGTTTGAGGCGGCGCGGGCCGCTGGCGATTGGGTGTTCGCGAATTTTCCGTTGGACCACATCGTCAGTTTGATCCACGCGTCGAACTCCCCGTCGCAGAAACTCGCCGAGCGGCTCGGCATGCGTGTTCGCGCCAGCACGTTGCACGCCGGCATGCCGCATGACATTTGGGAGACCACCCGCGCCGACTGGTCTAAAACCAGCCAGCCTCGCGCAATGGCTTGATATTTGGGCGGCTGACAGGCGCCTCGGCGCCACCTTTGAGCGTCAGGACCATTTTGTCGCCGTCGCGTCGGCTGCTCTCGACGGCATCCTTCGCCACCCACCAAGAGCGATGCGTCTGCGCGCCCTCTAGGCCTTCAAGCTCGCCGATCGCGTCGCTCAACCGCATCAGGATGAGATCGCTGCCCTTGGAGGTGTGCAGGCGCAAATAATGATCCTCTGAGGATACCGCATAGATTGCGGCGCCCTTCAGCTTCGCGGGCAGGCGCTCCATGAAGCGGATGGTTGGTGCGGGGGCGCCCGCTGGCGGCGCGTGCGTGACCTTCCCAGGCCAGTTCACGAGAATCATAATCGCGGTCATGGCGATGCAGATCACCAGAACGCTGCCGTAGATTTGCGGAATCAATTCCCAGTCGAAGTCCCGCCCGGTAAGTAGGGAGGTGTAGATCCAGACGATCAGGGTGATCGGCAGGCTGAGCACCACGACCAGCACGCCGCCGAATATCCAGGGGTTCGCGTAGAGCTGCGGGAAGCGACCCATCGCCAAGGTGATCAAGTGTGCGACGCCGCTGCCGCCGACCATGAGCGGCACCCAATAGAGCAGGCGAGTGGCCAGCGGCAGGTGATCCATGCCCAGGGCCCCGACGATCGCCAGAAAGACCCCGGCGCCCGCCGCGATGCCGACATTGCGCAAAGTGCGATGCAAAGGCTCAGGATTTTCAGCCGCATTTGGCGAAGCGTGAGCGGCGGGAGCCGGCGTTTGACGCAAGGGGTCGGTCGGTTCGCGCATGTTCGGGTGCGACGGCTCCAGGATTCGGTCAGGGCTCTAGCAGACCCAAACCGGAGCTTCGACCCTTGGCCCAAGAACAAACTCTATTCCAGCGCGTCCGCCCACACCTTGGTTGGCTTGTGCTGCTCGTTGCGGTGGTGGTGTCGATGTGGCCGATGCGAAACGATGTGGCCAGGTACCTTCAGCACGTCGGCTTCCAACCCCACGCGCCGGAATGGGCGCTCGCGGCGGCGCTCCCGCTTAAGGTTCAAGTCCACATCGTGGCTGCGCTCTCTGCCCTCGCGATCGGAACCATCATCTTGCTCCAGCCCAAGGGCAGCCGCTTTCACAAAACCCTGGGCTGGGCCTGGGTGGTCGCGATGGCGGTGACGGCTGTGTCGAGCCTCTTCATCACCGGCATCAATGGCGACACGTGGTCGTTCATTCATTTGCTGAGCGGTTGGACGATCATTGGCCTGCCGATGGCGATCTACGCCATTCGCAATAGGAAGGTGCAATCGCACCAGCGCGCCATGACCGGCATGTTCGTCGGCGGGCTGATTGTTGCGGGTGCGCTCACGTTTATTCCCGGTCGGTTCTTCTATGCGTTTTTCTTCGGGTAGCATCGCGGATTGGTGAGTTTCGCGCAGGCGCGAACCGGCCTATGTAGCCAGCGTTCCAATGACGAACCTGCTGCGCAACGTCGCCGCTTTGATCGCCGCCGTTACAATCCTGCAATTGGCGGGGGGATTGCTGGGCGTTCGTCTTCCGCTCGCTGTGGCGGAAGATGGCCATTCGCGCACCGCGCTTGGCTTGATTGCGGCGTCGTATTCCGCCGGCTTCATGATGGGCGCGATGATCGCGACGCAGATGCTCGCGCGCGTCGGCCACATCCGCGTCTATGCCGGTAGCGCCGCCGTGTTTGCGGTGTCGACGCTGGCGCTGCATTTCAGCACCGATATTTGGGTCTGGGGCGTCACGCGCATGGCGGCAGGCGTTTCGGTCGCTTTGATGTTTGCCGTGATCGAAAGTTGGCTCGCGCACTCGATCGACACGCGCGTGCGCGGCGAAGTGACGAGCGTGTACATGGTGCTCACCAAGGGCGCGCTCGCGATCGGGCCGTTCTTGGCGTTCAACTACGCTGCTGATGCGCCTGAGCCTTGGATGATTGCCGCATCGCTTGCAGCACTCTCGATGCTGCCGATTTGCTTCACCGCCGCCGAACAACCCGCGCCGCCGAAGGCGCAACCTTTGGCCTTGGTCGAACAATTCGCGACCGCGCCTGCAGCCGTAATCGGCAGCTTTGGGGCAGGGCTGGTGAATGGCGGCGTGCTGGCGCTCGCGCCGCTCTATGCCGCTGCGCACTATGGCGACAACGCCGCGGCGGAGTTTTACTCGGCGGCGTTCGTGGGATCGCTCTTGCTGCAATGGCCGGCGGGCAGATTGTCCGATCGCGTCGATCGACGGCTCGTGATTGCAGGCCTTGCCGTGATAGCCGCGTCGTCTGCATTCGCGCTCGCGATCTGGAGTGGACAATTGCTGCATTGGTCGGCGGCGTTGTTGTTCTTCGTGTGGGGCTCGGGTGCGCTGAGCTTCTACGGTATCGCTGTGGCGCACATGGCCGACCGCGCTGAGCCGGGGCGCTTAGCGCAATCGGCGGCGGGTTTGTTGTTTGTGTG
This sequence comes from Vitreimonas flagellata, assembly GCF_004634425.1. Lineage (NCBI taxonomy): Bacteria > Pseudomonadati > Pseudomonadota > Alphaproteobacteria > Hyphomonadales > Hyphomonadaceae > Vitreimonas > Vitreimonas flagellata. Next base: position 900,452 of record NZ_SBJL01000002.1, read on the forward strand.
GGCGGCGGGTTCGGTGCTTGGGCCGCTGATCATGGGACCGTTGGTCGATTGGTTCGATGTCGCGGGCATTTTCTGGTTCGCGGGCGCTGCGGCGACCTTCGTGTGCGCGGCGATGTTCTGGCGGCGCACGACGCGCGAGCAATCCACTACCAAGGAAGAGTTCGCGCCGCAGCTCGGCACCTCGGTTTCGGCTGGTGAGATCGCGTATGGCGAGGATAGCGCGCCCGCCGAGGGCGGCGCGATTGCAGGTGTCAACAAACCTAGCTAAGCAACGCGTCGCGGGACGCGCGATCTCCCGCTGACAGGCGCCTCGCCCAAGCATCGCGCGATGCTCTATGGGGTGAGGTATGTCCGGCGCTGCGCCAAACCTTTCGACGCTGTTTCGTGAATCTCTGAAGATCGGCTGTCTCGGCTTTGGCGGGCCGGCGGGACAGATCGCTTTGATGCATCGCGTGTTCGTGGACGAGCACGCCTGGATCGATGACGTGCGCTTCCAGCGCATGCTGGCGTTCTGCATGTTGTTGCCGGGGCCGGAAGCGCAACAGCTTGCGACCTATGTCGGCTGGCGCTTGCGAGGTTGGGCGGGCGCGCTGATTGCGGGCTGGATGTTTGTGCTGCCGGGCGCGTTCGTCGTGTTGGGACTGAGCGCGCTTTACGTCGTATACGGCACGCAGACGCTTGTCGCCGCTGCGTTCGATGGCGTGAAATGCGCTGTTGTGGCGTTGGTGGCGGAGGCTTTGTTCAAAGTTGGCAAGCGCGCGCTGAAAACGCCGCTGGCGTTGTGGATTGCGATCGCGGCGTTTGTGGCGCTGCTGTTCAACGCGCCGTTTCCTTTGGTGATCGTCGTCGCTGCGCTGGTTGGCGCACTCTTACCCTCCCCCTTGCGGGGAGGGCAGGGAGGGGGTGCGAGCGCCAATGCGTCAAACGTCAGCGCTGATACCCCCACTTCCAACTCCTCCTGGCAAGGGGGAGGAGAGTCGCTGAAGCACGCGCTGCTCTGGTTCGCACTCTGGCTCACACCCCCGGCGCTCGTCGCGCTCACGCTCGGCACGGAGCATGTGTTGTTCCAAGTCGCGACGCTGTTCTCGATCCTCGCCTGCGTCACCTTTGGCGGCGCGTACGCGTTGCTGGCGTATCTCACGGCGGAGGCGGTGGCGCGTGGCTGGCTGACGACGGCGCAGATGATTGACGGCCTGGGTCTCGCCGAAACCACGCCGGGCCCGCTGATCTTGGTCAACGAATTCGTGGGCTTCATGGCGGGATGGAGCGCGGCCGGTTGGGGCTTGGCGCTCGCGGGCGCGGCGATGGCGCTTTGGTGCACCTTCGCTCCATCGTTTGTCTGGATCTTCGCTGGCGCGCCGGCGGCTGAGAGGCTGGAGAACAATCGCCGCGCTGCGGGCGCGCTCGCAGCGATTACCGCCGCCGTGCTCGGCGTCATCGCCAAGCTGGCGCTCTTCTTCGCGGCCCACGCGCTCTTCGAGCGGCAGCTGACGCTAGGGCCGGTCGAATTGCCCGATTTGGCCTCGGCTCGGCTGTGGATGGTCGCCCTGGCGGCGGTCGCGACATTGGCCCTGATCCGGTTAAAGGCCAATCTGCTGGCATTGATCGCCGCATGCGCATTGGCGGGGTTGGCGGCGGCGCAAATAGGCCTGTAAGAACGCGGCGACCATTTCGAGGGGCCCCGATGAACATCCACGAATACCAAGGCAAAGCCGTCCTGAAGAGCTTTGGCGCGCCGGTGCCGCGCGGCTTCCCGGCCTTCACGGCTGAGGAGGCGGTGGACGCCGCCGCGAAGCTCGGCGGTTCGGTGTGGGCGGTAAAGAGCCAGATCCACGCGGGCGGCCGCGGTAAGGGCAAGTTCAAGGAAGCGGCGGCGGGCGAGAAGGGCGGCGTGCGTATCGCCTTCAAGCCGGAAGACGTGGGCCTCTTCGCGCAGCAAATGCTCGGCAACACGCTGGTGACGCTGCAGACGGGCGAAGCCGGCCGCGTCGTGAAGCGCATCTACATCGAAGAAGGCATGAAGATCGCGAAGGAATTTTATCTCTCCGCGCTGGTCGATCGTGAAACCGGCCGCGTCGCGTTCGTCGCGTCGGAAGCCGGCGGCATGAACATCGAAGAAGTCGCACACGACACGCCGGACAAAATAACCACTGTGCCGATCGATCCGACGACTGGCCCGAGCGCTGCGGATGCCGCCAAGGTGTCCGGCGCACTCGGCCTCGCGGGCGATCTCGCCGCGCAATGCGCCGATCTGGTCTCGAAGCTCTACGATGCGTTCGTGAAGAGCGACATGAGCATGCTCGAGATCAACCCGCTCATCGTCACCGAAGACAACAAGCTCGTTTGCGCCGATGCGAAGGTGAGCTTTGATCCGAACGCTGGTTTCCGTCACCCTGAATGGGCTGAACTGCGCGACCTCGGCGAAGAGGACGAAAAAGAAATCGAAGCCTCAAAGTACGACCTCGCTTACATCGCGCTCGATGGCGACATTGGCTGCATGGTCAATGGCGCGGGCCTGGCGATGGCGACGATGGACATCATCAAGCTGTTCGGTTCAGAGCCGGCCAACTTCCTCGATGTCGGCGGCGGCGCGTCGAAAGAGAAAGTGACGGCGGCGTTCAAGATCATCACCGCAGACCCGAAGGTGAAGGGCATCCTGGTCAACATCTTCGGCGGCATCATGAAGTGCGATGTCATCGCCGAAGGCGTGATTGCCGCGGTGAAGGAAGTCGGCCTCGCCGTGCCGCTCGTCGTGCGCCTCGAAGGCACCAACGTCGAACTCGGTAAGAAGATCATCAACGAAAGCGGCCTGAACGTTATCAGCGCGGATGATCTGGAGGATGCGGCGCGGAAGATCGTGAAGGCGGTTAAGGGCTAATCTGTGTTGCTTCTCGCCCTCGCTGCTTTGCTGCCGGGGGCGCTTGGCGCGCTGATTGCCAGCGACAAGCGTCTGAGAGGGTGGGGCGCGATATTGAGCTTCGCCCCTTTGATTGGCGGTGTCTTCTTTATGCTGTCGCCGCCCTTCCTCGGTTTCTTTCAAGGTGCGTCAGGCGCCTTCGCGGTCGCGTCGTTTCTTGTCCCGACGCTCAGTGCATTGCTCGGGTTCGCCTTCGTACGCCTGACTCGGTCAGAGCCGCGCGTTTGAATGGCGCGTCAATTCATCGACGCGTAATTGGTTCCACCGCGCGGAGTGCTATGGTTCCCGAACAACGAGGAGAAACGCCATGATCGGTTACGTTACGCTTGGCACCAATGATCTCGAACGCGGCGCGAAATTTTATGATGCGATCGCCAAGGAGCTTGGCACAGGGCGCATGATGGAATGGCCGGGCGCAATTGCCTGGGGCACGCCGGGCGGCGGCGCGGGCATCGGTCTCACAAAGCCGTTCGACGGCAACGCCGCGAGCGTCGGCAACGGCGTGATGGTGGCGCTCGAGTGCAAAGACAAAGAGCAAATCCAGCGCGTCTATGACATCGCGCTCGCCAATGGCGGATCCTGCGAAGGCAAGCCCGGCCCGCGCGGCGACGGCGGCTTCTACGCTGCCTATTTCCGCGATCCGGACGGCAACAAGCTCAACGCCTTCATCATGGGCTGAGCGCGGTGCGCAGCGCTGGCGTTAAGCCAGCGTTGCGCTCGCGAACGCGGCTTCGATGTCCGGCAACAGGTGTGCGTAATAATGCTCGCGCGGGGCCAGATAGAGCATCAAATTGAGCTTATCGTCCGACCTGCGCGCGGCGAGCGCCGCACCGCCTATGTCGAGACCGGCTTGCGTACGCGTTGAAAGGTCGAAACGTACGCCCGGCAGCGCGCCGAAATTCTGCGGCCGCAGCGCGCTTGCTTCCGGCGCTTGGAATTCGACCGCGACGCAATCGGTGATGAATTCCACGATCTCCGTATCGCCCATGTCCGCGCGATAGGTGGGGCGGGGCGTGTCGCGATCGGCTGGACGCACGAGCGAGCCGCCAGGCTCGATCGTCGCCAGATAGAGACGATTGAGCATCGGCCCATCGATGGAGAGCAAGCGAACGCCCGGCGGGCGCGGCATCATGTAATTGGTGAGATCGGACCACGGCCGTTGCAGCGTCACGCTGAACGCGTCGTTGGCCGTGTATGCGCCTTGCGGCACGAGCACGGAGGTCGCGCAGCTGCTGAGTGCCGCGCCGCCGGCGGCCACGCCCCAAAGTGCCGCGCGCCGCGTAAGTGTGAAGCTCATTGAACCTCTCCCGTCTGAGCATTGATCTGCGTGAGCCGCGCTTCGACCAAAGCGCGGTCTTCCGCGTTGGGCGCGCGCTCTAGATACGTTGTGAAGTGCGCGACAGCCTCGGCTTGGCGGCCATCGCGCGCAGCGAATTCGCCAAGCTCCCGCCAAGCGGCCGCGGGCGCGTCTGGATGCGTGATCGCGTTCGCATAATGCTGGAGCGCGGTGGCGCGATCGCCTTCGGCGCGGCGCAGACGGCAAATCTCGCCGCGATAATATTCGATCACGCCAAGGTCTTCGCCATGCTGTGCGAGGTGATCGAGCAGGTGCTTGGTCTGGCCGTAATCGCGGCGACGGAGGTCGGCGCGCAGCCAGTCGTCAAGAAAGGGGCGAATGATCGCACGATAGCGTTCGCGATGCGTTTCACCCGAGCCGCTGTGCGCTGCCGCGCGTTCCGTGAGCGCCTCCACACGATCCGAGGAGAGGGGGTGGGTGCTGAAGATGCTGCCGCGCGTTTCGCGGCGACGCGTGTCGGGATTATCTGAGGCTGCGGTTTCGCCGATCAGATAGGTCCAGATGCGTTCGCCGGCGGTGGGATCGTAATTGGCGGCGACCGCGTGGTTGAAGCCGACATTGTCGGCCTCGGCTTCATTCTCACGGGAAAAGCCGAAGAGCGAAGCGATGGTGCCGAGATAGACGGCGTCGACTGCGACGCGTGTGACGTCTGAAATGGACGACGCCGAGTTGGGCGAGTTGACAGCCGCCGCTGTACCGGCCGCCGCAATCACCACGCTCGCGATCATGGCGCCATTGGCGCGTGCGCGCGTTGCACGTAGTGCTTCGAGCGAATGCCGCTCGCCATAATGCGCGGTTTCGTGGCCAAGCACGAACGCGAGCTGCGCCTCGTCTTCAGCGCGCAGCAAGAGCCCCGACCACACTTCCATGTAGCCGTTCGGGGCCATCGACGCGTTAAAGAACGGCCGGTTCATGATGTAGAGCCGGATATCGCCACAATATTCGGCGGCGACCCGGCAGGCGACGTCGCGCACATAGGCGTTCAAGGCGGCGTCAGTCTCAAGTTGACCAGACGCGCGTGCTTGCAGCTCGGCGCGATCGGAGACGCCCCACAATCCGCCTTCATCCGTCGAGGAGTCCGGTCGCGTGCGCGACGGTGGCGGTGGGGCGGGGGCCGTTTCGACCGTCGCTGCGGTTGGTTGCGCTTCAACGAGCGGTGGCGTTTCTTGCGCAAACGCGAGAGTCGCCGCCGCCATCAGAAATGTGCTGGCGAGCGCGAGGCGTTTCATAGCGGCGCGTCCCGCATCAATGTTTCGGCCAATGACGCCGCGCCTTCGATTTCGCGCATGTCTTGGTTCGGCGACGCGGTGACAACGTTGAACCAAATCACGTTGCCGGTGCGCAGATCGACGAGCGACGCGAAGGCCTGTTGCCCGCCAAGCGGCACGCCGACGCCAAGAATGGCCAAGCCGACCATCGCGGCGACGCGGCCTGCGCTGGCGTATGACCCGCGCGCCGTCACGAAGAGGGCGTAGTCGGCGTTGTATGTCGTTGCGAGTTCTTGGACGCCTTCGCCGAGCGTCCAGGTGAAATCGTCGTCGCGTGTCGGCACGCTGTAGAAGCCGTAATTGATGGCGAGGATCGAGGTGCCGACCGCGTCGTGCAGGCGGATAACTTGGCCGACGCGGCCTTCCATCGCCGTCGTTGGATCAAGCGAGGACGTGGTGTGGCTTTGCGCTTGGATGAGAGTGGCGACGGCGGTCGTGAGATTGTCGCGCCCGGAGACGGACCAATCCTCGCGAGGCTCCTGCAGGCCGGCCGCTGTCAGGACTGAAAGCTGCACGTCGGGCGTCATCACGAGGATACGGGAATTGTCGGCCGGGCGCTGGAACTCCCCTTCGAATGTGCGCGGCGCGGATGTCGCGCATGCCGTGACGGCGACGAGCATCGCAAGCGCGGCGAGCGCGCGGACCTGTTTCAGCATTTTCCCCTCCCGCCGGCGGCGATCTGCGCCACCGCACCCATGGGGACCGTAGATTGTTCCCAAAGTGAGTCTAGCCGCGAAACGAGAATCTCGGAGCGCCGCTTTTGTGGTGATGCGCGCGGTCGCGTTTCTGGCTGAAAATGGAGCAGGGGCGACGTTCGGGCAGGGTTTGCAAGATTTCGCGGCTGCGTTATGCCGCTGGCCGCATTCTCGATTTTTCCAGCGCCACGGGGGCCGCTTAGCTCATGTCCATTCTGATCAACGCCGCCACGCGCGTCATCTGCCAGGGCTTTACCGGCAAGAACGGCACGTTCCACTCGGAACAGGCCATCGCCTACGGCACCAAGATGACGGGCGGCGTGTCGCCGGGCAAAGCGGGGACGACGCATCTGGGCTTGCCGGTGTTCGCAAGTGTCGCTGAAGCCAAGGAAAAAGCGGGCGCCGACGCCACGGTGATCTATGTGCCGCCGCCAGGCGCGGCCGCCGCAATCGAGGAAGCGATCGACGCGGAAATTCCGCTCATCATCTGCATCACCGAAGGCATCCCGGTGCTCGACATGGTGCGGGTGAAGGCGAAGCTGGAAAAGTCGAAGTCGCGCCTGATCGGCCCGAACTGCCCCGGCGTTTTGACCCCGAACGAGTGCAAGATCGGCATTATGCCGGGTTCGATTTTCTCAAAGGGCAAGGTGGGCGTGCTCTCGCGCTCCGGCACTTTGACCTACGAGGCGGTGTTCCAGACGACGAACGAGGGCTTGGGCCAGACCACGGCCGTCGGCATCGGCGGCGACCCGGTGAAGGGCACCGAGTTCATTGATATGCTGGAACTTTTCCTGGCCGACCCGGAAACGACGTCGATCATTATGATCGGTGAAATTGGCGGTTCAGCCGAAGAAGACGCCGCGCAATTCTTGGCCGACGAAAAGAAGAAGGGCCGCTGGAAGCCGACCGTTGGCTTCATCGCGGGCCGCACGGCGCCTCCAGGCCGCCGCATGGGCCATGCCGGCGCGATCATTTCGGGCGGCAAGGGCGATGCAGAATCCAAGATCGCGGCGATGGAAGCCGCCGGTATCAAGGTCGCGCCGCACCCGGCAGCGCTTGGCCGCACCATGACGGAACTGCTCAAAGGCTAGGCTGCGGCAAGCGTTCCACCAGCGCAGGCCTTCAATCCTCCAGCGACGCACTTTAGAAGAGGCGCGCTTGCGAACGCGCGCCTATATCCTTGCTGCGTTTCGCGAAATTCCGAGAGGTCCAGCGCACCCATGGCGGACGACGCCCGTAGCTTGCCGAACACAGCCATGCTCGAGACGAGTTTCCTCGATGCGGCCAACGCCACGTTCGTGGAGCGCATGTACGAGAAATATTTGAACGACCCGAATTCGGTCGATCAATCTTGGCGCAATTTCTTCTCGCAACTGCGCGACGATCCGAATTCCATTCGCAAAGCCGTGTCTGGTCCGGCTTGGTATCGCCCTGAATTAGCGCAGCCGCAGACGACGGAAACGACGGCGCTGCTCGACGGCAATTGGGCGGGCCTCGCCGCTAAGCTTGAACAGAAAGTCGCCGCGCGTTTGCCGGCCGGCGCTTCGCAACAAGACGTGCAAAAAGCTGCGCGCGATTCCGTGCGTGCGCTGATGATGATCCGCGCCTATCGCACGCGTGGTCACTTGGCCGCGACGCTTGATCCGCTCGGCATCGAAGTGCGCCCGCCGACGCCAGAGCTCGATCCGGCCAATCACGGCTTCGGCCCGAACGATTTGGATCGGCCGATCTTCATCGACGGCGTGCTCGGTCTGCAGACCGCCACCGTCAATGAGATGCTGGCGATCCTGAAGCGTACCTATTGCTCGACCGTCGGCGTCGAGTTCATGCACATTTCGGACCCGGCAGAGAAGGCCTGGCTGCAGGAGCGCATCGAAGGACCGGACAAGCAGATCGCGTTCACTGCTGAAGGTAAGCGCGCGATCCTGAAGAAGCTGATCGAAGGCGAGAGCTTCGAAAAGTTCGTGCACAAGCGCCATCCTGGCACCAAGCGCTTCGGCCTCGATGGCGGCGAGGCGATGATCCCGGCGCTGGAGCAGATTATCAAACGCGGCGGCGCCATGGGTGTCGAAGAGATCATCCTCGGCATGGCGCACCGCGGCCGCTTGAACGTGCTCGCCGCTGTGATGGGCAAGCCGTACCAGGCCATCTTCCACGAATTCCAAGGCGGCTCGGCCACACCGGATGATGTGTTGGGCTCGGGCGACGTGAAGTATCACCTCGGCGCCTCAAGCGATCGCAGCTTCGACGGCAACAATGTGCACCTCTCGCTGACGGCGAACCCGTCGCACCTTGAGATCGTCAATCCGGTCGTGCTCGGCAAAGCGCGCGCAAAGCAAGCCAAGCGCGCGACATGGACTGAAGACGCCGAGGCGCTGCACAAATTGCGCTCGCGCGTAATGCCGTTGCTCATTCACGGCGATGCAGCGTTCGCGGGGCAGGGCGTTGTGGCCGAGTGCTTCGCGCTCTCCGGTTTGCGCGGGTATCGCACCGGCGGCACGATGCACTTCATCATCAACAACCAGATTGGCTTCACGACAGCGCCGCACTATTCGCGCTCGTCGCCGTATCCGTCTGACGTTGCGCTGATGGTGCAGGCGCCGATCTTCCACGTGAATGGCGACGATCCGGAAGCCGTCGTGTTCGCGGCGAAGGTGGCGACCGAGTATCGCCAGATCTTCGGCAAGGACGTCGTCATCGACATGTTCTGCTATCGCCGCTTCGGCCACAACGAGGGCGACGATCCGACGATGACGCAGCCGATCATGTATCGGAAGGTGCGCGACCAGAAGACGACGCTTGAGATCTATACAAGCCGTCTGGTGAGCGAAGGCGTCGTGAGCCAAGAAGAGGTCGACGCTTGGAACAACGAGTTCAATTCATTCCTCGACGTTGAGTTCGACGCGGGCAAGGCTTTCAAGGTCAACAAGGCTGATTGGCTCGATGGCGATTGGGCTGGTTTCTCCACACCGAAGGATGATGATCGTCGTGGCGCTACGGATGCGCGCACCGATCGCCTCCGCGAGCTGGGCCGCGCGATCACAAAAATTCCGCGCGATTTCGACATGCACAAGACGGTGCAACGCGTTGTCGAAACACGCCGCAAAGCGATCGATGACGGTCACGGCGTTGATTGGGCGCTGGCCGAGCACCTCGCGTTTGCGACGCTGCTCGACGAAGGCTTCAATGTTCGCTTGAGCGGCCAGGATTCCTGCCGCGGCACGTTTAGCCAACGTCACTCGCACTTCATCGATCAAACGACGGAAGAGCGCTACACGCCGCTCAATAATATCCGTCCCGGCCAAGCGCATTACGAAGTCATCGACTCGCTGCTGTCGGAAGAGGCGGTGCTTGGTTTCGAGTACGGCTACACGCTGGCCGATCCGAAGACGCTGACGCTCTGGGAGGCGCAATTCGGCGATTTCGTGAACGGCGCGCAGGTCGTGATCGACCAATTCATCAGCTCGGGCGAACGCAAATGGCTGCGTATGTCCGGTCTCGTGATGCTCTTGCCGCACGGCTATGAAGGGCAGGGGCCGGAGCACAGTTCCGCGCGCATCGAACGCTTCCTGCAGCAATGCGCGGAAGACAACATGCAGGTCGTCAATTGCACGACGCCGGCGAATTATTTCCATGTGCTGCGTCGTCAGCTGCATCGCGAATTCCGCAAGCCGCTGATTGTGTTCACGCCGAAATCGCTGCTGCGTCACAAGAAGGCGATCTCGTCGCTCTCTGAGATGGCGGAAGGCACGTCGTTTCACCGTGTGCTGTGGGATGACGCGCAACTGCACAATGGCGCGACCACAATTCAGCTGAAGGGCGATAGCGAAATCCGCCGGGTCGTCATGTGCTCGGGCAAGGTCTATTATGATCTGCTCGACGAGCGCGAGAAGCGCGGCCTGGATGACGTTTACATCCTGCGCCTCGAACAATTTTATCCTTGGCCGATGAAGTCGGTGATGACGGAGCTGCAACGCTTCCCGAACGCTGAGCTCGTCTGGTGCCAGGAGGAGCCTAAAAACATGGGCGGCTGGACCTTCGTCGATCCGTGGATCGAGCTCACGCTCGAAAAGCTCGACGTCGCCGCCAAGCGCGCGCGTTACGCCGGCCGTCCGGCCAGCGCATCGACGGCCGCGGGCCTGATGTCCAAGCATTTGAAGGAATTGGAAGCGCTGCTTGAAGCGGCGTTGGGGTGATTTTTGGCGCGTCGCGCTCTAAGTGAGCGCTGAAGCGAGGAGCTAGAGAGTTTCGATGACCGATATCGTTGTGCCGACCTTGGGCGAGAGCGTGAGCGAAGCGACCGTCGCCAAGTGGTTGAAGAAAGCCGGCGACAGCGTGAAGAAGGACGAGACGCTGGTCGAACTCGAAACCGATAAGGTCTCGGTTGAAGTTTCTGCGCCAGAAGCCGGCGTTCTGGGCGAGATCGTCGCCAATGAAGGCGACACGGTTGGCATTGGCGCGTTGCTCGGCCGCATGGGCGCTGCTGGCGCGCAACCGGCCGCCGCCGCGCCGAAAGATGAAGCGCCGAAGCCGGCTGCAGCGCCAACGCCCGCACAACCCGCAGCAAGCGCTGGCGTCAAGCAAGCGCCGCCGTCGGTGCAGCGCATTGCGTCGGAAGCTGGCGTCGACGTTTCCGGCCTGAGCGGCAGCGGAAAGGGTGGTCGTCTCACCAAGTCCGACGCGCTCTCGATCATCGAGAATCGTGCGGGCTCCGCGCAGCCCGCAGCGCCGCAGCAAACTTTGGTTGCGCGTCCGGTCGGTGAGCGCGAAGAGCGCGTGAAGATGACGCGTCTGCGTCAGACCATCGCCCGTCGCCTGAAGGAAGCGCAGAACGCGGCGGCGATGCTGACGACGTTCAACGAGGCCGATATGTCGGCGATCATGGCGGCGCGCAACAAGTACAAGGATAATTTCGAGCGTAAGCACGGCGTGAAGCTCGGCTTCATGAGCTTCTTCGTGAAGGCGTGCGTCGCGGCGCTGAAGGAAATCCCGAACGTCAACGCCGAGATCGACGGCGACAGCATCATCTACAAGAATTTCTACGATATCGGCATCGCCGTCGGCACCGACCGCGGCCTGGTCGTGCCGGTGATCCGGGAAGCTGATCGCAAATCGATGGCCGAGATCGAACAGGAGATCGGCGAGCTCGGCGTCAAGGCGCGTGACGGCCATCTGAAGCTGGAAGATCTGCAGGGCGCGACGTTCACGATCTCGAATGGCGGCGTTTATGGCTCGCTCATGTCCACGCCGATTTTGAATGCGCCGCAATCGGGCATTCTCGGCATGCACAAGATCCAGGATCGCCCGGTCGTCGTCGACAAGCAGATCGTGATCCGCCCGATGATGTATCTGGCGCTGAGCTATGATCACCGCATCGTCGACGGCAAGGAGGCCGTCACGTTTCTCGTGCGCGTGAAGGAAGGTTTGGAAGATCCCGAGCGCATGCTGCTCGATCTCTGAGCATCACATCGCAAGCTGCGCTTCGTTGCGCGCGTATGTGTTGGCGCGTGCAGCTGAGGCGCGGCGATAGCGGGCTTCGAGGCGGGCATCTTCTGCGTCGAGCTTTGCTTGCAGCTTGGCTTCGCGCGCGTGGGCTTCTTCAAGCGCGGCGGCGATGCGTGCGAAGTATTGGCCCATAGGAACGAGGCCGTTGGTCTCGCTGCGTGCGCGCAGTTTCGTCACTTGCATGGGCAATCTCCAGATCACCCGCCCGCATCTATAACTTTTAGTCACGCGCTGGGTTGCGCGTTTCGCACGCGGATCATTGGGGGTAACTATTTCTCCTTGTGCAGGACCGTGAGCGCTAGGCACGCGGCGGCGATGAGCGTGATCGCCAGCATCGCATAGGCGAGGGGGCCGAAATCATCGAAGAAGCTCTCGAGGTTTCCGGCTTGCGCGAGTGGCACCAGCGAATAGCCGGCTGACAAGCCCCATGCGCCCGATAGCAAGCGCAAGCCGCCCGACATTTTGCGCAGCGTGCGGAAACCAGCGAGCAGCAACAGTGCCCCGATCAAGATCATGGCGAAGATGCCGATCTCCAGCTCGAAGCCCAAAACGGCGACGCCGATCAGCAGGACACCCATCGCCAGCGCCGCGATCCCGCTCGTCTTGCCCATCCACATCATGCCGTTTCCCTCCACCGGCGCAGGCTAAGCGCGCCACTCGCCCATTAGAAGAGCCTGACTCGAAAGGCTTTCTCGGACTCCATTGGCGCATGCGCGCCGCCGCGTATAGATTGCGCCCGCGCTCGGGGGAGCGAGGGGATAGGGGAACGTCATGACGTTCATTCTGCGCTGGCCAGCCATTCTGGTGCTCTTGGCTTTGGTGCTGCTGTGCTTCGCGGGCGCGCTGGGCGCTGCGGGCGTGATTGCGGATTTCCAGGCGCCGGCAAGCGGCGTGTCGCAAGTCGATGGTCAGGTCGTCGAGGCGCAGGCCGCGGCGGCGCAATCGGCGGCCGGCGCGAGCTGGCTCGATGTCGGGCTTTTGGCCGGCGCGGGACTTTTCTTCCTGGTCGCAGCCGTGCGCCTCATGCGCCGGACGCAAGGCTTCTGGGTTTGGCTGCTCGGCTTTGCCCTGTTTGGCGGTCGCTGGGCTTGGCAGCAGCAGCAAAGCGGTGGGCTCGTCGCGACGGTGCAGGGCATCGATGTCAGCGCCTACACGCAGCCGCAGGCGGTGATCGCCGATATCGGCTCGCCGGAATCGCAGATCGCGCTGCTCGCGATCATCCTGATCGTCGGTCTGTTCGTGTTCATCGTGGACGCGGCCGATCGCGCGTACTGGGATAAGCAAGGCGCCTGATCTAGGAGGACGCCCGTCCATTTTCGCGGATTGATCACGCTGGGGCACATCCATATGTTCCGGCAATAATTTCACGCGCGCCGAATGCTGCGCCTCGCCTCCATTGGAGCTTTCATGTCGTATGATCTCGTCATCATCGGGGGCGGCCCCGGCGGATACAATTGCGCTATCCGCGCAGGCCAATTGGGGCTGAAGACCGCGATTATCGAGAGCCGCGGCAAGCTCGGTGGAACCTGCCTCAACGTGGGCTGCATCCCGTCGAAAGCGCTGCTGCACGCCAGCGAGTATTTCGAAGCCGCGGCGAAGACGTTCCCGTCGATGGGCATCAAGGTGAGCGGCGTATCGCTCGATCTGCCGCAAATGCTGAAGCAAAAGGAAGACGCGGTCGAAGGCCTCACAAAGGGCGTCGAGTTCCTGATGCGCAAGCACAAGGTCGATTACGTCAAAGGCTTTGGCCGCATCACTGGCGCGGGCCGCGTTGAGGTGAAGGGCGCTGATGGCGCGACGCAAACGCTGGAGACGAAGAACATCGTCATTGCGACGGGGTCGGAGCCGATGGGCTTGCCGGGCGTAACGATCGACGAGGAGAGCGTTGTCACATCAACGGGCGCGCTTTCGTTGCAGCGTGTGCCGGGCAAGATGATCGTGATCGGCGCAGGCGTGATCGGGCTGGAGCTTGGCTCGGTGTGGCGCCGCCTCGGCGCGGAAGTCACCGTGGTCGAATTCCTCGATAAGATCACGCCAACGATGGACAACGAAATCTCCACGGCGTTCCTGAAGATCCTCAAGAAGCAGGGCATGAAGTTCGAGCTCGGCCATAAGGTCACGGGCGCTGAGAAAACAGGTGGCGGTCTGCTCGTGTCGATCGAACCGGCGCAAGGTGGCGCCGCGCGCACTTTGGAAGCCGACGTCGTGCTCGTCGCCATTGGTCGCAAGCCGTTCACGGATGGTCTGGGTCTCGAAACTGTCGGCGTTGCGGCCGACAAACGCGGCTTCATCGAAACCGATCACTTCAAAACCAATGTCGCCGGCATTTACGCCATCGGCGATTGCACGCATGGGCCGATGTTGGCGCACAAAGCGGAAGAGGAGGGCATCGCCGTCGCCCAAATCATCGCAGGCCTTTGGGGCCACGTGAACGCCGATATCATCCCGAGCGTGATCTACACCGATCCCGAAGTCGCCAGCGTCGGCAAAACCGAGGAAGAGCTGAAGTCCGCAGGCGTTGAGTACAAGGTCGGCAAATTCCCGATGATGGCCAATTCGCGCGCACGCACGAACCACGAGACCGACGGCATGGTCAAAGTGCTGGAAGACGTCGCCAGCAAGCGCGTCGTCGGCGTGCACATGATTGGCGCGGGCGTGGGCGAGATGATCGGCGAAGTCTGCGTTGCGATGGAATTCGGCGCCGCCGCCGAAGACATCGCCCGCACCTGCCACGCGCACCCGACCATGAGCGAAGCCGTCCGCGAAGCGGCGAAGGGCGTCGATGGCTGGGTGATGCAGGCCTGATCCGCCACCAGAACATCGCCCTGTGGATATTGCAGAATGCTCACTTTGCCGTGAGCACTTCCTGCGTTTTCCTGATCCCCGTAGCGAGCGAGGGGAGAACGGGTCTTGCTGATTTTGAGCACGGGGCGCTTGGCGCTCTTGGCGTTGGATCACGAATTGGCGGCGTTGCAAGCCGGCAGCCGCACGGCGTTCTTCAATGCGATCGCGGTGACGCACGAGCCAGTGTGGCCGCCGGCGCCATTTGAACCGGGCGCGCTCGAATGGGCTGCAAGCCACCTCGCGCACGATCCCGAAGGGCAGGGCTGGTACGGCTGGGCTTTGCTCGCGAACGAAGGCGAACGCGCGCCGCCGCGCTTGGTTGGCATCGCCGCTTTGATTGGCCGTCCTGATGATGATGGCGATGTCGAACTTGCGTTCGGCCTGCTGCCGGAATTCCGCGGCCGTGGCTATGGCGGTGAAACTGTGGGCGCGCTTGCGACTTGGGCTTTCGCCAACGGCGCGCGCCGCGTGATTGCGCATCTGGACGCCGAAGATTCCGGCGCGGCGCATACCTTGGCGCGCGTTGGCTTCGCGGATACGCGCGAGCAGCCTTATCCGGGTGTTGCGCGTTGGGCGCTTAGCGCCGCGGCTTAGTTCGCGGCTTCACCTTCGCCGCCGATCGCCCCTTGAATGGCCGCATGCGTGGCGCATTGCACCAATGCGTCACGCGTTGTCGCATCGATGTTTGACGCGCTCTCGGCGGCGGCTTCGACGCTGCGGCCTTCAAGCGTTTCGCGCGCGACGGTTGTTATAGCGGTGACGTGCTCTTCCGTGATCTCAGAGCCGAGGCGTTCTTGCACGCAGCCGCAGAACGCTTCGGATTGCCCCGCCAACACGCAGGCCGTGCGCGTGTCGACTGCGCCGCGCGCGGTGTCCATCACTTGGCCGCCAATATCGGCGGCCTGTTGCTTGGCTTCTTCCAGATTGCTGGGGACGTCACAGGCGCTCAGCAAAGCTAGTGCGGCGAGGGCAGTCAGAACTCTCATGGTGAGCAAGGTGGCGGCCCGCGCGTGTTCCCGCAAGCGGTCACTCCGCCGCGCCTAAGAGCGATTGGATGCGGTTGAGATAGGCGATCCAGGCGTTGCGGCCTTGCTTGGTGAGATGCACCAAAGTCAGCGGCTTCTTATTCTCGAACTTTTTCTCGATGCGCACGTACTTGGCTTCCTCCAGCTTCGAGAGATGCGTGGAGAGGTTGCCGTCCGTTGCATTGACCTTGGCCTTCAGTTCCACGAACGGAGCGGGGGAGACGGTGGAGAGATACGCCATGATCCCCAGCCGCAAGCGACCGTGGATCACGTCGTCAATCTCGGTGTGATCGAACAAGGACACGGGCGTTCACACGATCGCGGAGGGTTCGCGCTTGAGCAGGAGAATGCCCGGCCACGCCAGTGCGAGCAGGCTGCCAATCGCCGCGTAGAGATAGGCCCAATTCTCATTGGCGAAGAGGCAGAGCGCCAGCGCAATACTCGCCGAAAGCCACGCGAACCGACGCATCCAAACTTGCAGCGAAAGTGTCGCAACGGCGAACATGGCCGCGCCGAAGATCGCGAACGCAGCGCCGAAGATAGCGTTTGGCGCTGTCGAATCGTTGGTGATGATCATCCGCGCAAGCGATCCCGCCACAATGACGAAGATCGCGACAGTCGCGCCGCTCCAGATGGCGCGCTCGGCGCGCACGCCAATCGTCGAACATCCTGGTTTTTCGCGAACACGCTGGTGCAGCGCAAACATGCCTATGCCGGCGGCCATTCCGTACACAGCCCAAATCAGCGCGAAGGTCAGGCCGTTCAACACAGGCAAGCGCTCGGTCAAAGCGGCCCAGTGGGCGATGTACGCGATCGCGTTCAGGATGCCCCAGAACGTCAGATAAGAGCCGCCCAGCAAAGGCGCTTGCCGACCTTCTTCAGCGAGGGCGCGGGCGTAGGCGATGTCGGAGATCAATTCTTCACGGGTCATTGGCTGCATCCAGAGAACTTTGAAAAACAAAGTATGATGGGGTTGGCCGTTCGTCAAGCGGCATCCAATGCCGGGGGAGGGCGCATCTAAATGCCCATGAAAGCACTTCTCGCCCGACTTACGTCCGCCTTGGCTCTCGCCGCGTGCACCCACGCGCCGCCGCCCGCCGCCCAGCTCTTCCATTATGTGCGCACGAACAGCGATGGCTCGCTGCCGGAGCAGATCTGGGTTTATCGCCCGAACGACACGCGCGTGGAGGTGGTCAAGATCGTGCAGCGCTGTCGCCGCGCCGCGTATGTGACGAGTGATCTCGATCTCGCGCGCAATCAGCCGCGTGCGCTTGTTGGCGGGCGGCTTGCACGGGATGGTTCGCAGGAGCCGTTTGCTTGGCTGGACTACGATCGGCAAACGCGCTCGCTCGCGGCGCGGATACCTTCGGCGCAACTCAATGCGGATATCACCATCCAACACGAGCCCTGGCGCATCTATGATTTCGATCTCTCCGAGTTAACGGCGCTTAACGCGGGTCGCCCAGCGCCACGCGCGGACTTCGTGTTCAACGTCGTGCTGATCTGGCCGGAGGAGGGCGCGGAGAATCCGCTGCGTGATCTCGGCCTCGTCAACGCGCGTTTCGTTGGAGTGGAGGAGCACGCGGGCGTCAGTGCTGTGAACTATGCGGTCAGCGGTGGTCTGAATGGTGATCTTTGGCTTGATGCGCGCAGCGGCCACGTCGTCGAGGCTCGCTTCAACGAGCCCAATCACCTCGAGTATCGCGATTTTCGCTTGGTATTGCAGAGCGTCACGCGCGATGCGGCCGATGAATGGCGCGAAGTTCGTCTCGCGCATTGGAGAGACTGTCCCGAAAATGAATAAATCCGCAACGCGGTCAGCGTGCGGATCTTCGGAAGCGTCAGCGGGGAAGGGGAGAGCTGCGTTTGCAGCGTCAAATCAGCGTTTTCGGCAATAGCGGCAAAGGCGACGGCGTTCGAAGCGGGAGCGAGGGGAACGTATCACCGGAGAACGCATGTGATCCTTTGTGTGATCGATGATCCTAAACGGCGAAGGGGGCGCTCGTCAGCGCCCCCCTGCCTTTGCGTCTATTAGACGGCAGCCGCAGCAGCCTTCATCGGCTTGCGAGCGACCTTGCGGGTCGTCTTGCGGGCGGTCTTCTTCGCAGCCTTGCGAACCGTCTTGCGGGCCGGCTTCTTCGCAGCCTTGCGCACGACCTTCTTCGCCGACTTCTTGGCAGCCTTGCGGACGGTCTTCTTCGCAGTCTTGCGAACCGTCTTCTTGGCGGCCTTACGAACGACCTTCTTCGCCGGCTTCTTAGCAGCGGCCTTCTTTACCTTCTTAGCCATTTTCATTTCCTCATCTTTACTAGTGTTGGTACTGGGTTGGATGGGAGTTGTTTGACTCTCCGGGGATTTTTCTGACGCAATTTGGTTTGCAAGTAGTTTCCGCAAGCACTCGCGCGATTTTTTCTGTCAAGCGATTTTTTGATTGCGCGAACACTCGATGATTTCTCTGCGCGCCTTGAAAACAAAGGCGATGAGCGTTGTTGCGCCACGCAAAAAACGTCACGCGCGCGGATGTGCGCGACGATACAGCTGCAAAATTTTTTTCGCTTCGACGCTCGCATACGTCTGAGTCGTCGATAGCGATTCGTGTCCGAGCAGGTCTTGGATGGCGCGCAGATCGCCGCCGTTCGCGAGCAAATGTGTTGCGAAGGCATGCCGAAGCGCGTGTGGCGTGGCGCTCGAAGGCAATCCCAAACGCCCGCGCAGGCGCTGCATCAGGTCTTGCGCCATGCGCGGAGAGAGCGCGCCGCCGCGTATCGCGCGGAAGAGTGGGGCGTCTTCGGTCAGCGCATAAGGGCATAGCTCCGTATAGCGTTCGACGGCCTGACGTGCGGCGGGAAGCAGCGGGACGATACGCTCTTTGCCGCCTTTGCCGAGTACGCGCAGCATCTCTGGCAAGGGCAGATCACCGCCCGTGAGCGCCAGTGCTTCGCTAATGCGAAGGCCAGCGGCGTAGAGCAGAGTGATCAAAGCCGCATCGCGCGCGCCTACCCATTCTTGGCTTGCCGTGTCGCTGGCTTCGACGATCAGATCACGCGCAGCGCCTTCGGAGACGGGGCGCGGCAAGGGCCGCTTAAGCTTTGGCCCACGCACCAAAGCAAGCCGCGCATTGGCCACACCATGACGGCGTTCGAGATAACGATAGAAGCTGCGGATCGCGGCGAGCGCGCGCGAAATCGAGCGATCGGCGAGCGCGTCAGGCCCCTGACGGCGATGCGCGAGATAGGCGCGCAGATCGCGCGGCTCTAATTGCGCGAGATCTTGGGCGGATGGCTCACCGCCCAAATGGCCTTGCAAAAAGCCCAGAAACGCTGCGACGTCGCGCTCGTACGCTTCAACTGAATTCGCTGCGAAGCGCCGCTCATCGCGCAGATGCGCGATCCAGGTTTGGAGGAGAGTGGCGGCGTGCATGGGCGTGATTGAACGGCGCCCGCGTCAATATCTCGTCAACGTCTCGGCGCGAGGTGCGCGAGCCAGTACTCATAGTGATAGTGCAGGCGCCCGTCGGTGAGCGCGTATTTGGGTTGATGCCGACGCCCCTCGTGGTGGAGCAGATCGCTCGGCAGCACCCAAGGGCTCACCCGCGTGCGTCGCGCGATCGCCATCTGCTCGGCGAAGGCCACGCGCGTCCGCATTGAGATGGGCAGACCAAAGTCCGCCGCCGGGTAGAAGCCATCCTCGAGGCGCCCAGCGAGCGTACGGATGAAGGCGTCGCGGGCGGTGGGTTCATGCGCATGGGTCGCGACGTCACCCGGCGCGCCCTTGCACATTATATAAAGGGCCGTCGCGCGGTCGCAGACGCGTTGCGCCGTGATCCATTCCAGCTCGGCAGTACCGTTACGCCAATGCCAGCTCAATGCGATCTCGTGCCAATCGTCAGGGGCCATCTGCGCGATGAGGCTGAGCCGGCTATAGCCGCTGATGTCGAGCGGTGTGGCGAGGCATTCGTTCCAACGCTTGTAATGGTCGATGCGGGCCGCCTCGGCTTCCGCCTGCGCCGTCAATTCGGTCGCCACGGCTGCGCGTGTCTGCAGCAGATGCTCGCGGAAGTCGGGGTCGTCGCGCCACAGTGAGAGCTGAAACTCGAAGGCTTCGACCTTCTCAAAGCAGGTCACGTAAGCAGAGTTCACGCGTCGCAGATCGAGATCGCGCAGCGAGCGCAGATTGCCGTTGGCGACAATCGTATCGACGAGCGCGCGATAGTGCTGGTGTTGCGGCGGGACGGGTTCGTCCGGATATGCGCCGGCATATTGCTCGTAGAGGCTGCACAGCACGCGCGCCGGCGCGCCCTCGGGCGCGTAGGTCGTAAACAGGTGGTCGTGGTCGGCGTGGGACGCCGGCGACCCCATCATGCGAGAGATCAATTTCGCCAACACAGCGCGTCAAAACTGCGCGTCCGTGCCTAACAACCAATAAGTTACCAGAGTTAAGGTCCGTTCAGTAACAGCGGCGCAACATCTGGCGCTTTCGCCGAATCCTTCGAGCCACTAGATTCACCCTATGAATTCCACAGCCCGCCGCCGCGCCATGGATGCGCTGAAGCGCCAGCGCGCGCCCGCGCCGGCCGGGCCGTTGTTCGCGGTGGAGGAAGATGACGCGGAATTCGAGCACGACACTTTGGACAAGGTGTCGGTGCTTTTTCCGCTGCCGTTGCCGGAGCCGTTCGACTACCGCGCCGCGACCTCGCTTGGCATCGAGCCTGGCATGCATGTGATCGCGCCGATCGGGTCGCGGCTGGTGCGCGGCGTGGTCTGGGATGTTCAGCGCAACAATCCTGCCGCTGCGAATCTGAAGGCGATCGAAGAAGTGTTGCCCGGCCCGCCAGTGCCGGAAATTTCGCGCATCTTCGTGGATTGGGCGGCGAAGTACCTGGTGCGGCCGCCGGGCGATTTGATCCGCATGGTCGTGCGCTCACCGGAGGCGCTGTTTCCGCCGCCGACGTACACCGTGCTCGCGCCAACGGGCGAGACGCCGCCAAAGCTCACCGAAGCACGCACGCGTGTGTTGGAGGAAGCGGCGAAGGAACAAGTCAACGCCGCTGAGCTTTCGCGTCGTGCGGAAACATCGTCGGCTGTTGTGAAGGGCCTGGTCGATTGCGGCGCGCTTGTGAAACTCGAGATCAGCGAAGACCCGCCATACCCTGCGCCGGACCTCAGCCGCACCGGTAAGGATCTCTCTGACATTCAACTTGCCGCCGCCGAAGAAGTGTGCGCCAGCGTGCGTGCGGGCGGCTTTCATGTGGCGCTGCTCGATGGCGTTACCGGCTCTGGCAAAACGGAAGTCTATCTCGAAGCTGTCGCCGAAGCCTTGAAGCTTGAGCCCGACGCACAAGTGCTGGTGCTGTTGCCGGAAATTGCGCTGACGCAAGCGGCGATGGGGCGCTTCAAGGCGCGTTTCGGTGTGACGCCCGTCGAATGGCACTCCGCCATTCCGCAAAAGGCGCGTCGCCGCGCATGGCGTGAAATCACGGCGGGCCGGGCGCGTCTGATCGTCGGCGCGCGCTCAGCGCTCTTCCTGCCGTACAAGAATCTCAAGCTCATCGTCATCGATGAAGAACACGATTCCTCTTACAAGCAGGAGGAAGGCGTTATCTATCAGGCGCGCGATCTCGCGGTGGCCCGCGCGAAGCTCGGCGAGTGCATGGTGATCCTCGCGAGCGCCACGCCATCGCTTGAAACGCTCGTCAACGCACAGCTCGGCCGCTACGCGCATGTGAAGCTCGCGGCGCGTCACGGCGTTGCGGAATTGCCCGATGTTGAGTTGGTTGATCTGAAAGAGGCCCCGCCGGAGAAGGGCAAGTGGCTGTCTCCGAAATTGGTGCGCGGCGCTGCAGAAGCGCTGCTGCGTGGCGAGCAATCGCTTTTCTATATGAACCGTCGCGGCTACGCGCCACTTACGCTTTGCCGCGCGTGTGGTCACCGGATGAAATCGCCGGAGACCGAGAGCTGGCTGGTCGAGCACAAATATTCAGGTCGCTTGGTTTGCCATCTCACCGGCTTCTCGATGCCGAAGCCGAAGGCGTGCCCGGAATGTTTGACGCCTGATAGCTTCACCTCGATCGGCCCCGGTGTTGAGCGCATCGAAGAAGAAGTGCGTGAGCATTTCCCGGAAGCGCGCATCGAAATCTTCTCCTCTGACACCACGCCCAATGGGGACGCCGTGCGCGATTTGGTGGCGCGCATGGAGAATAATGAGATCGACATTCTGATCGGCACGCAGATTGTCGCGAAGGGGCACAACTTCCCGAACCTGACGTTTGTGGGCGTCGTCGATGCTGATCTCGGCTTGAAGGGCGGCGATCTGCGTGCGGGCGAACGCACGTTCCAGCTTGTTAGCCAAGTCGCGGGCCGCGCCGGTCGCCACGAAAAGAAGGGCCGCGCGCTCATTCAAACTTACGCGCCGCACGAGCCGGTGATGCAGGCGCTCGCCGCGCAAGATCGCGACGCCTTCTTCGCCGCGGAGATCGCCGAGCGCGAAGCCGCCGGCATGCCGCCCTATGGCCGCTTGGCGGCGGTGATCGTCTCCGCGCCGAACGAGCAGCTCGCCAACGAAGCGTCCAAGACGATGGGTGAGAAGGCGCCGATCGTGGAGGGGCTCGACCTCTGGGGGCCGGCGCCTGCGCCGCTTTCGGTGATCCGCGGCATGCATCGGCGTCGCTTTCTCATCCGCGCCAATCGCGGCGTGGACGTTTCGGCCTTCCTTGCCGCTTGGGCAAGCCGTGTAAAACTGCACAGCGCGGTCCGCGTGCAAATCGACGTGGACCCATACTCATTCCTTTGAGGAGGCCGCGATGGCGTACAAACCCTTCGATCTGACCGGTAAGGTCGCGCTTGTCACTGGCGGCAATGGCGGCATTGGTTTGGGCATGGCGGACGCCATCGCGCAGGCTGGCGCCAGCGTGGAAATCTGGGGCACCAGCCCCGAGAAGAACGCGAAAGCGCTCGCGCAACTCAAAGCGCATGGTGGAAAAGCGACGGCGCGTATCGTCGATGTGTCGAAGGAAGAAAACATCGTCGCCGGTTTCGAGGCGACGCTTGCGGAGCACGGCCGCATTGATGCGTGCTTCGCCAATGCCGGGATGTCGAACCGCTGGAAGTCGTTCCTCGACATTGGCGGCGCCGATTATCGCAAGCTGATGTCGATCAATGTCGACGGCATGATGTTCACGATGCGCGAGGCGTGTCGGCACATGAAGGCGCGGGCGGAAGCGGGTGATCCAGGCGGTATGGTTGTGTCCGTGGCCAGCATGGGCGCGCTCTTTGGCGCCGCGCGCAATCAGGACTATATCGCGTCGAAGGCCGCGATCATCGGCGTGACCAACAGCATCGCTGTCGAATTCGCGCGCTATGGCGTGCGCGCCAACGCGATCCTGCCGGGCTGGATCGAAACGGATATGACGAGCGTCGCGCAAGGGAGTGACTCGTTCACCAACAACGTGATCGCGCGTGTGCCGGCGCGGCGTTGGGGCAAGCCGGAAGAATTTGGCGGCATCGCGGTTTATCTGACCAGCGACGCCTCAAGCTTCCATTCCGGCGATTCCATCATCATCGATGGCGGTTACGGCAAGTTCTAGACGTCGTCGTCGCCGACCACGCCGCCTTCGCCTTCAAGCCGATTGAGCTGCTTCACATCGCGGCGCGTGAAGCGCAACCGCACGCCGGCGCCCATGTCGTCCTCGTCGAGAAAGACTGCGCCGGCTGCTTCGAGCGCGAGACGGAGCGCCTTGGCCGATTTGCGATCGAGTGCAGCGCCGCCCGTCTCAAAGTCGCGGATTGTTTTCTTGGAGACGCCCGACGCCTCGGCCAGCTGCTCGCGCGGCCATTGCACCAAAGCGCGTGCTGCGCGGCATAGGGCGGCGGTGAACTCCAATTCGGCCTCCATCGTCGTGATCGACAGCTTCTGCTGTATGAATATAGTGACACACAAATGCGACGCTTGCTCAAAATGCTCGCCGCGTTCGCGCTTTTGGCGAGCCCCGCGTCCGCGGATCAGGTGATTTCCCTCGATGGGGAGGTCGTGCGTATCATCCGCGTCGCCATGAATGCGGCGCCATACCGATCATGGGACGAATTGCGCGTGGCGATGCCGCAGACCGTGCGCTGGCATTTGGCCCCGCCGGATGATCGTGGGACGCGTGTCATCCGGCGCAGCGGATGGATTTCCGTGGCGGGGCGGCAAGCGGGCGTCGCGGCGTGCGGCTCGTCGCGCGGACCGGAGCTGCTGGCGCTGCGCATGGCCGACGGCATGGCGCCCATGCCCGCGGACGCAGATGCTGTGGTGCGCGGGTTGCGAGAGGGCGGGGTGGTGCTTGATCGGACGCCGGACGAGGATCGCGAGCTCTACACAATCGACGGGTCGTCTCTCTCGTTGCAGCGTATTGTTAGTTGTACGCGCGAGGGGGCGGCGGTGATGCGCTCATGCGAGGTGACGTTTCTGTTGAGCGTTCGCCCGGATTATCGCTCGGCGCCAATAGCGCGGACGTGCCGTGCGCCGTAATTGAGCTAAGCGCCCTCGATCAGCAGCACGACGACGTCTGCGCTGGCTTTCCGATCCTCGGCGATCTCATTGTATTCGGGTGAACTCGCCCAGGCGCGGAACGCGTCTTTATCGGCAAATTCCATCAGCACGACTTTGTTGCGATCCCACCATTGGCCTTCGAGCACGCGTGGCGCGTCGTCAGCGGCGAGCAGCTTGCCGTTGTACTTTTCAAGCACCGGCATGAAGCGGCTCATATAGCGGCCGTAGCGCTCCCGGTCGTGGATGTTCAATTGCGCGAGCGCGTAAACGGCCATTGGTCAGCCCTGACGGAAACGCAAGCGTGCGCAGACCTGGTCGGGCGAGTAGGGCAGCGCATAGGTTTCGCCGTCCACACGCGTTTCGAACTCTATCGCTTGGCGCAAGCCAACAACGAAAAGCGTGCCGTCCGCCGCCGCATATGTGCCGATCGCGGCCGGCCCTTGCGGGCCGCAGAAGAACGCACCTTCGGATGCGTCTTCGCCGCTCACGGCATGATAGAGCGTGGCGGATTCTTCGCCCGGCAAGCCCATGATCTGCGCCAGCGCGCCGCCAGGGCTTTGCGCCAGCAGATCGTTGTTTGTGTGGTTTCCTTGCTGGAAGGCGAGGCGTCGGCCATCCGCATGGCGCAACGCGAGACTGACGACCGGGTCCATGCCTTCGCCAGCTTCTTGCGTGGACGTTTCCTCCACCACGCTTTCGCCGACAGCCAACGACGTCGCCGCGTCCGCTGAGACAAGTGTCCGGCTGGTCACTGGCGCGGACGGCGCAACGCACGCGCTCAGCGCTAGCGCCGCGCCGGCCGCAAGATGGATGAACCGCATATCGTGCTCCCTTAGTGCGCCGCGGGTGGCGCGCCTTGCGCCGCCTTCTTCTTCTGCGCGTTGCGCGAGAGCATGTTGAGGCCCTCGACCATCGCGGAGAACGCCATCGCTGCGTAGATGTAGCCCTTCGGCACGTGCACGCCGAAGCCTTCGGCGATCAGCACCATACCGATCATCAGCAGGAAGCCGAGCGCGAGCATCACGACGGTTGGGTTGGCGTGAATGAAGTTCGCGACCGGGTCGGCGGCGAGCATCATTACGGTCACGGCGACGACAACGGCGACGACCATGATCGGCACGTGATCGGTCATGCCGACGGCGGTGAGGATCGAGTCGATCGAGAAGACGAGGTCGAGCAAAATGATCTGGAAGATCGCCGAACCGAAATTCATTGCGATCGGCGCCTTCTTATCCAGCACATCGCCGGTCGGCGTCGGGTCCACCGTGTGGTGGATTTCCTTCGTCGCCTTCCAGACGAGGAACAGGCCGCCCGCGATCAGGATGAGGTCGCGCCAGGAGAACGCGGTCTCGAAGCTTGGATTGCCGTGGTCGTCGAGCGAACCGACGAGGCCAAGGTCAAACAACGGCGCCGTAAGACCGACGATGAACGCGATGGTCGACAGCAGCACCAGACGCATGCCGAGCGCCAAGCCGATACCGATGCGGCGGGCGCGTTGGCGCTGATGCTCAGGTAGCTTGTTGGTCAGGATGGAAATGAAGATCAGGTTGTCGATGCCGAGCACGACCTCCATCACGATCAATGTGATGAGCGCCGCCCAAGCGGCCGGGTCCGACAAAAGCGGGGCGATATTCCAATCCATGCAGTGAATCCCTCTCCGGCGCATTGATGTAGGGGATTGCCTGTGCGGCGGGAAGGGCGTTTGAAGAGCGCGGGAGGACTGCTCATGCAAGCTGACGTTTCCGCAATCGGCATTGTCCGTTCGCCCCGCAAAGACCTGTCTGATGATTTTTGGGGCGCCGTCGAAGCCGAGATCGTTTTGGATGAAGCCTTTGGACCAGAGGCGCTTTTTGGGCTCGGCGATTTCAGCCACGTGGAGATTTTGTTCCTTATGCATCGCGTGGACGCCGCCAAGGTCGAGACCGGCGCGCGGCATCCGCGTGAGCGTGCCGATTGGCCTTTGGTGGGCATCTTCGGCCAGCGTGGTAAGGCGCGGCCCAACCGAATTGGGCTGACGCGCGCAATGATCGTCGCGGTTGAGGGCCGCGTGCTGCGTGTCCGCGGTCTCGATGCGATCGACGGTACGCCGGTGCTCGACATCAAACCCTGGATGGATGAGTTCGCGCCGATCGGCGCAACGCGGCAACCCGCCTGGGCGAGCGAATTGATGCGCGACTATTTCAAGGACTAGCGCTTAGCGCGGCGGCTCGCGGCCAATCGAGAGCAGGGCGTCCCACATTTCATCGGCAAAGCGGATGATAGCAACGCCGGCTTTCGCTTGCGTCTTCGCTTCGGTCATCTCGACCAGAGCTTCGCCCATAGCGACATCATCAGCGCCAGTGGCCGCTTCGACCGCGCGGGAAGCAGCGGCATCGAAGCGACCAAGGGCGCTGGTGAGGGCCACGGCGGCGTGGGGGATCGCCGTCATGTAGGGAAGCCTACACGAGCAGGTTTAAGCTTCTGTTCAGAAGTCTGGTGAATGCGTGAAAACCATGCAGCGCGCGCATTTACGCATGGATGTCGCGATCCTTCGTCTCTGGCCAGAAGAAGAATGTCACCAGCGCCGCAATCGCCGTGGCGATGGCTGGAAACCATAAGCCCGAATAGATCGAGCCTGTCGCCGTGTTGATCGCGAACACGATCGCCGGCAGCAAGCCGCCGAACCAGCCCGTGCCCACGTGATAGGGGAAACTCATCGCCGTGTAGCGAATGCGGGTGGGGAAGAGTTCGACGAGCGCTGCTGCTTGCGGGCCGTAAAGCGCGGTTGCGGCGACGATGAAGAGGATCATCACGGCGATGACACCCCATTTCTCGGTGAACACGCGGACAATCTCGGCCACGCTCCAATTCTGCATCGGGCCGGCGGCGGCTGCTGGATAACCGGCTTCGCTCAGCACGCCGCGCAATTGCTCACTGAAGGCCGTGCGCGTGGCGCGGATTTCCGACAAGGATTGGCCCGCCGCACTTACGCTCTCTACTTCGATCGCATCGCCGATGCGGATGCGCGCGAGCTCCCCTGGAGGGCCGTCCTGTGTCGTGTAGCTGACACCGGCGCTCGCCAACGCGCCTTTGGCGATGTCGCACGAAGTGGAGAATTGCTGCGCGCCGCCGGTAAGATCGAGCTGGAATGTGCAATCGGCCGGGTCAGCGATCACAACGACGGGCGTATTGCGCGACGCGGCGTCGAGCGCGGGATTGCCCGCTTGCGTGATGAAATGGAAGCCGGGGAAGTAAAGCGCCAGCATCAGCAACATGCCGAATAGCATCACCGGCTTGCGCCCGACCTTATCCGAGAGGCGCGCGAACAGCATGTAGAGCGGCGCCGACACGATCACGACCGAGATCATGATCAGGTTCACGGTCTGGCTGTCGATGCGGAGGATGCGCTCAAGGTAGAATTGCGAATAGAAGTGCGCCGTGTACCAGACGACGCCTTGCGCCATCATCACGCCGAATAGCGCGATGATCACGATCTTGAGATTGCGCCATTCGAAGAAGCTTTCGGCGTACGCGCGCTTCGAAATCGCGCCTTCGTCCTTCAGCTTTTGAAACGCCGGGCTCTCTTCGAGCTGCATGCGAATCCAAACCGAAATCGCCAGCAAACCGATCGAGATCAGGAAGGGGATACGCCAACCCCATTCGCGGAAGGCCTCTTCGCCCATGATGGCGCGGACAATGAGAACGACAGCGAGCGCGCCAATCAGGCCGACCGACGCTGACGTCTGAATCCAACCCGTGGCGCCGCCGCGACGGCCGTTCGGCGCGTGCTCGGCGACGTAGATCGCGGCGCCGCCATATTCGCCGCCCAGCGCGAATCCTTGCGCGACCCGGCAGGTCACCAACAGGATCGGCGCCCAAATGCCGATCGTCTCGGCCGTGGGCAGGAGGCCGATCGCGAACGTGGCGAGGCCCATAATAGTAATAGTGATGAGGAACGCGCCTTTGCGGCCCGTCGAGTCCCCGATCTTGCCGAACACCAGCGCCCCAATCGGGCGCACGATGAAGCCGACTGCGAACGTCAGCAGCGTGAAAACAAAGGCTTGAGCATCCGGCAGGCCCGCAAAGAAGTGCGTGCTCATCACCGAGGCGAGCGCGCCATAGACAAAGAAGTCGTACCACTCGAACACGGTGCCTGCGGCGGACGCCGCGACCACCTGGCGCAGCTTGGCGGGCGAGACTTCTTCGGTACTGGGCGTTGCTGCCGGCGCGTCGGTCATGTGTGCGTTTCCCCCTGGAGCCATGCGGCTCTTTTGTCGCTGATCGGGGGGGCTTGGGCCCCGTTGTCAAGCCCGAACGGAGCGTGGTACGTCGCGCGCGCGTCACATGGAGCCGCGCGCGTTGCGTTGCGGGCTATGTGCGTTTGGGGATTTTTCCCCAGTGGCGTCATCCAAGCCGCCGGATTTTCGCGATCGCCGCGCACGAAGCGCAGCGGTGCGAGGAGCCAGCGGCGGAACCAGCGAGACAGACGTGGCCGAAGGGTTCGACGGCGTAGCTTCCGAGGCGGCAGGGCGCTATGCGCAAGCCGTGTTCGACTTGGCGAAGGAGGCCAAGGCGCTCGAAGCTGTGGAACAGGATTTTGCTAAGTTTTCAGCGGCTTGGGCTGAGAGTGCGGATCTGCGCGCGACCGCTCGTTCGCCTCTGATCGATCCCGATGCAAAGGCCAAGGCGTTGGTCGCCGTGGCCGCCAAGCTCGGCCTCTCCGATCTCGGCCAAAAAGCCGTCGGCACGATCGCCAAGAATCGTCGCGCCGCCGAGCTGCCGGCCATCGCCGCGACCTACCGCAAGCTGGTCACCCGTGAGCGCGGCGCCCGCCAAATCGAAATCATTTCCGCCAAGCCCCTGGCTGACGCGGAGAAGACCGCCATCGTTGACGCGCTCAGCAAGAAGCTGGGCGCCAAGGTGGAAGCCGAAACGTCCGTAGACGAAAGCCTCATCGGCGGCTTTGTCGTTCGCGCCGGCTCCCGCCAGTTCGATGCTTCCGTAAAATCCAAGCTGGACGCGCTGCGTCTCGCACTGAAATCCGCCTGAGGGGTTACATAGATGGACGTCCGCGCCGCAGAAATTTCCGCAATCCTCAAGGAACAGATCAAGGGCTTCGGCTCCGAAGCGCAGGTGGCTGAAGTCGGTCGCGTGCTTTCGGTCGGCGACGGTATCGCCCGTGTCTATGGCCTCGAAAGCGTTCAGGCCGGCGAAATGGTCGAATTCCCGGGTGGCATCAAAGGCATGGCGCTCAACCTTGAGCGCGACAATGTAGGCGTCGTTATCTTCGGCGAAGACCGCAGCCTGAAGGAAGGCGACACTGTTAAGCGCCTCGGCGAAATCGTCGACGTGCCTGTGGGCAAAGGTTTGCTCGGTCGTGTCGTGAACCCCTTGGGCGAACCGATCGATGGCAAGGGCCCGATCGTCGCCACCGAGCGCCGCACGGTCGACGTGAAGGCGCCGGGCATCATTCCGCGTAAGTCGGTGCATGAGCCGATGCAGACGGGTATCAAGGCGATCGACGCGCTGATCCCGATCGGCCGGGGCCAACGCGAATTGATCATCGGCGACCGCCAAACCGGCAAGACCGCCGTGGCGCTCGACACCATCCTCTATCAACGCGAAGCGCACGACCGGAACGCGCCGGAGAGCGAAAAGCTCTACTGCATCTACGTCGTCATCGGTCAAAAGCGCTCGACGGTGGCGCAGCTCGTGAAGACGCTCGAAGACAAGGGCGCGCTGAAGTATTCGATCGTTGTCGCCGCGACTGCGTCGGAGCCGGCGCCGCTGCAATATCTTGCGCCGATGGCCGGCTGCGCGATGGGCGAATATTTCCGCGACAATGGCATGCACGCGCTCATCATCTATGATGACTTGTCGAAGCAGGCCGTCGCGTATCGTCAAATGTCGCTGCTGCTGCGCCGCCCGCCGGGCCGCGAAGCCTATCCGGGCGACGTCTTCTATCTGCACTCCCGTTTGCTCGAGCGCGCGGCGAAGCTGAACGAAGACAACAAGTCGGGTTCGCTGACGGCGCTGCCGATCATCGAAACGCAAGCCAACGACGTCTCGGCTTACATTCCGACCAACGTGATCTCGATTACGGACGGCCAGATCTTCTTGGAAACCGATCTTTTCTTCCAAGGCATCCGTCCGGCGCTCAACGTCGGTATCTCGGTGTCGCGCGTCGGCGGCAACGCCCAGATCAAGGCGATGAAGCAAGTCGCCGGCCCGCTGAAGGGCGAGCTCGCGCAATATCGTGAAATGGCCGCGTTCGCGAAGTTCGGTTCGGACCTCGACGCCGCCACGCAACGCTTGCTGAACCGCGGCGCGCGCCTGACGGAATTGCTGAAGCAACCGCAATTCTCGCCGGTGCCGGTTGAAGAGCAAATCCTGCTGATCTACGCCGGCACGCGCGGTTATCTCGACAAGGTCGCGGTCAGCGATGTCGGCCGTTACGAGCAAGAATTGGTGTCTTGGTTCCGCGCCAAGAAGGCCGACGTGCTCAAAGCGATCGTCGATAAGAAGGACATCGGCAAGGACGGCATTGAGGACAAGCTCAAGGCCGGCCTCGAAGAATTCACGGCTTCGTTCGCCTAAGGGATCGCAATGCCGAGCTTAAAAGAGTTCCGCAATCGGATCGCCAGCGTGAAATCCACGCAGAAGATCACGAAGGCGATGCAGATGGTGGCGGCCGCCAAGCTGAAGCGCGCGCAAGCGTCGGCGGAAGCCGCGCGTCCGTACGCTGACCGCATGGCGCGCGTGATCGCCAACCTCGCTGCAGCGGTGAAGGGCGATGACGCTCCGGCGCTGTTGCGCGGCACCGGCAAGGATCAAGTGCAACTCGTTGTCGTGATGACGAGCGAGCGTGGCCTGTGCGGCGGCTTCAACACGCAAATCGTCCGCGCTGCGCGCGAACGCATTAGCGAGCTGATCGCGTCGGGCAAGACTGTGAAGATCCTCGCCGTCGGCAAGAAGGGCCGTGATCAGCTGCGCCGTCTCTATGGCGATAAGATCATTGGCTACATCGATCTCTCGGGCTTCCGCAACATTTCGAGCGACGCCGCGCAGATCGTTGGCGACAAGATCAACGAACTCTATGCCGCTGGCGAGTTCGACGTCGCGACCATCTTCTTCTCGCGCTTCAAGTCCGTGATCAGCCAAGTGCCGACGGCGCTGCAACTGATCCCGGCGAAAGCGCCGGAAGGCGTGAACCCGCCGGACCTGAAGGGCGCCGCGTACGAGTACGAGCCGGGCGAAGGCGAAATCCTCGAAGCTCTGCTGCCGCGCTACATGAACGGCCAAATCCTGCAGGCGCTGTTGGAAAACCAAGCTGGCTTCTTCGGCGCGCAGATGAGCGCGATGGACAACGCCACGCGCAACGCCGGCGACATGATCAAGAAGTTGTCGCTGCGCTACAACCGCCAGCGCCAAGCCAACATCACCAAGGAGCTGATCGAAATCATCTCCGGCGCCGAAGCTTTGTAAGGAGGCGACCATGGCAGACGCACTCTTCACGACGACAGCGATTTCCAAGGGCGGTCGCGCAGGCGGCAAGATTGCGCTCGCAGAGGGCGGCCTCTGGATTCACACCGAGCATTCCAAGGGCCTCGGTGGTTCGGGCGAGGGCACGAACCCGGAGCAGCTTTTCGCGCTCGGCTGGTCGAATTGCTTCAACAGCGCCGTGCTGTTTGTCGCGACGCAAAAGAAGATCGACGCCTCGAAGGCCGTCGTGAAATGCGAAGTCGGCATCGGCCGCGAAGAAGGCGGTTTGGGCCTCTCCGCAAAGCTCACGCTGGCGATCCCCGATATGGATCGCGCGCAAGTGCAGGAACTCATCGAAGCGGCGCACCAAGTTTGCCCGTATTCGAAGGCCACCCGGAACAACATCCCCGTCGAGTTGATCGTCGAGGGCTAACCCAGATTTCGCGGCGTACGCCGCCGCACACGAACTGACCGAGGAAGAGAAATGGCACAGCAAGGAAAAGGTCGCGTAGTCCAGGTGATCGGCGCCGTTGTCGACGTCGAATTCGATGGCGCGCTCCCGAACATCTACAACGCGCTCGAAACCACGAATAACGGCAATCGCCTCGTGCTCGAAGTGGCGACCCATCTCGGCGAAAACACTGTCCGCACCATCGCGATGGACGCGACGGACGGCCTCGTGCGCGGCCAAGCCGTGACGGATACCGGTGCGCCGATCTCGGTGCCGGTCGGTGAAGAAACGCTGGGCCGCATTCTCAACGTCATCGGCGAGCCGATCGACGAAGCGGGCCCGGTCAACAACACCGCGACGCGCGCGATCCACCAACCGGCGCCGGAATTCGTCGATCAAAAGCCGCTGCCGGAAATCCTCGTCACCGGCATCAAGGTCGTCGATTTGCTCTGCCCGTATTCGAAGGGCGGCAAGATCGGTCTGTTCGGCGGCGCGGGCGTCGGCAAGACCGTGCTCATCCAAGAGCTGATCAACAACATCGCGAAGGCCTACGGCGGCTATTCAGTGTTCGCCGGCGTCGGCGAGCGCACGCGCGAAGGCAACGACCTCTATCACGAGATGATCGAGTCCGGCGTGAACAAGCACGGCGGCGGTCAAGGCTCGCGTTGCGCGCTCGTGTTCGGCCAGATGAACGAACCGCCGGGTGCGCGCGCCCGCGTTGCGCTTTCGGGTCTGACGATCGCTGAGCACTTCCGCGATCAGGGCAAGGATATTCTGTTCTTCGTCGACAACGTGTTCCGCTTCACGCAAGCCGGCTCGGAAGTGTCGGCGTTGCTCGGCCGTATTCCTTCGGCGGTCGGCTATCAGCCGACGCTGGCGACCGAAATGGGCGCCATGCAAGAGCGCATCACGTCGACCACGAAGGGTTCGATCACCTCGGTGCAAGCCATCTACGTTCCGGCCGACGACTTGACCGACCCGGCGCCTGCCGCATCGTTCGCTCACTTGGACGCCACCACCGTTCTCTCGCGCGACATCGCCGCGAAGGGCATCTATCCGGCCGTCGACCCGCTCGACTCCACGTCGCGTATTCTCGATCCGAACGTCGTCGGTGAAGAGCATTACCAAGTGGCGCGTCAGGTCCAAGAGACGCTGCAGAAGTATAAGTCGCTGCAGGACATCATCGCCATTCTCGGCATGGATGAACTCTCGGAGGACGACAAACTCGTCGTCGCCCGCGCGCGTAAGATCGAGCGCTTCCTGTCGCAGCCGTTCCACGTCGCCGAAGCCTTCACCGGCTCGCCGGGCGTGCTCTGCGATCTGAAGGACACGATCCGTGGCTTCAAGGGTCTGGTGAACGGCGATTACGATCACCTCCCAGAACCGGCCTTCTACATGGTCGGCTCGATCGAGGAAGCGATCGCGAAAGCGCAACGCCTGGCGGCTGAAGCGGCCTAACGGCAGAGCGAGGAGTTGGTTCAGTGCAGAATTTCTTTGCGAACTGGCTCGGACCGTTGCCGCCGGGCGTGCAGAGCTCACCCGCCAACACGTTCCAGATCACTGGGCCGGATGGCAAAGAGTTGACCTCGCTGACGCCCAAACAAGCGCAACCACTTGCACGGCAGGCTCCGGCGCAACACGCCGCGCCCGCGCCGCAAGCGGTCGCGCAACAGCCCGCTCCGCCAACACCTGCGCCGGAGCCGGAGAAGAAGAAAAAAGGTTGGTTCTAAGCTATGGCTGAGAAGCTGAACTTCGCCCTCGTCTCGCCGGAGCGTGAGCTTTTTCACGGCGATGTCGATCAAGTCGTGGTGCCGGGCTCGGAAGGCGAGTTTGGCGTGCTGCCGAACCACGCGCCGGTGATGAGCGTGATCAAGCCGGGCGCGCTGCGGGTGATGGATGGCGGGTCGGAGCGTCGTATCTTCGTCAACGGCGGCTTCGCCGACGTGACGCCAGACGGCCTCACCGTTTTGGCCGAGGAGGCGATTGATCTCGACGACGTCGATAGCGCTGAAGTCGAGCAACAGCTCAAGAACGCGCACGACGATTTGCGTGACTCGCTCGGGAGCGATTCCAAGCGCGAAGCGGCCGAGCGCGCCGTGGCCCGTCTCGAAGCGCTGAAGGCCGCGCTGCACTAAAACTGCATCAAAGCTGCGCTTGCCGGTACGCGCCGGCCGCGCCAAGTTTGCAGCGATGCTGCATCCTCAACTCATGCCTGCGCTGATTGGCGCGGTGCTTGGCTTTGCGTTCATCGCCTGGACGACGATCTGGCTCGTGCGCCGTTGGCGCACGCTCTCGCCGCGCACGCGCTGGCTCGCCTTCGCCGCGATCGCTGTTGTCGAGATCGGGTATTGGGTCAACATCTATGCGTGGTTCATTGAGCCGAACACGCTGGTCGTGCGCCATGTCGAGATCGTCAGCGATGATTGGCGCGGCGCGCCGCTGACGATTGCCGCGATCAGTGACGTGCATGTCGGCGGCCCGCATGTGGACGCAGCGCGCATGGGGCGCATCGTGCAGCGTCTGAATGAGCTGCGGCCGGAGCTCGTCGTCATGCTCGGCGATTTTGTGAACGGGCACGCGCCGGAAGCGGAGCGCACGCCCGCTGAGAACCAAGAAATCCTGGGCGGTATCGCCACGTTCGGCGCGCTCAATGCGCGTTACGGTGCGGTTGCCGCGATCGGCAATCACGATTCCTGGTATGGCCGTGGCGCGGTCACGACCGCGTTGCAGGATGCTGGCGTCGCGGCGCTCTGGAACAGGCACATCGTCATTCGTCGCAGCGGCGGCGCGATTGTTGTCGCGGGCATTGCCGATGCGTGGACTGGTGATCCTGATTTCGCTGCTGCACTCGATGGCGCGCCGGCAAACATCGACACGATCATCATTGGTCACAACCCGGATAGCTTCGCCGACATGCCGGACGGCCCCGCACTGATGCTGGCCGGCCATTCGCATTGCGGGCAGGTGACGATCCCGTTCATTGGTCGTCCCGCCAGCGTTGTGCGCAATCGCGCGTATGAATGTCATCTGGTCGAAGAAAATGGCCGCAGGCTCTACACGACGGGCGGCATCGGCACGAGCACGCTGCCCGTGCGCTTCCTGACGCCGCCAGAGATTGTGATGATCACGATACGAAGCGGTGCGTCTGGTACTGAGCCGCCGCTTGTTCAACGTAGCTAAGCGCCCGCGCCGTCGCCAAATCCGAACAGAGAAAGTTGCTTGCGCTTGGCTTTCACCGGCTTTGGCCCAATGCCGCGCGCGGTCAGCCATTGCAGCGTCATGGCGGCGACTTCGGGCGCTTCGGGTTCGCCGACGAGCCAATGGCTCATCTCGGGGAATTCGTGGAAGTGCGCTTGCGATCCAGGGAAGCGCGAGATCAAGCGACGCACCGTGCTTGATGGGTTCACGCGATCGCGCCCGCCGGCCAACCCGAGCACAGGCGCTGCGATCCGATAGACCGGCGCTTGCGCCGCCATCGAATGATCGGACCACCATTGCACGGCTTCGCGGATGGCGCGTCCGCTCTCCGGCACAAAGCGCGCGAATACGCGGCGCGCATCGTCGCGCTCCAAACGATCGAGCGTTGCGTTGCGCGCCACGCGATAATCCGGCGGGATCGGCCTGCGCCAATAATCTCCCAACAATGACAAACCAAACTGGCTACCGTGCTCTTCCAGAGTGGTCGGCATCACGCCCCAGGGCGCGCTTGGCGCAAGCAACACGAGACCAGCGACGGGTGCATGCATCGCCGCCATTTGCGAGACGAGGCCACCCAGTGAGTGGCCAACCAACACCGGCGGCGCGCGCAAGCCATGCAGATAATGCACGATCGACTTCGAATATTCTTTCAGCCCCGCTTGCGCGAGTTGCTCGAGATCGGCGCCGCGCTCGTGATGCGGAAGGTTGGGTGCGTGCGTTTCGAATCCCGCCGCTTCGAACGGCTCGCGAAACGCGTCAAACGCCCAGCCGCCGCAGAACGCGCCGTGCACAAACACGACGGGCGTCACGACAGAATTGGTCTTCATGCGCGGGCGGCCCAAGCGGCGCCCATCGGGCAAAACATCATTTGGAATCCCCCACGCTGTACTTCTTGAACCGCTGCGCCACGATCTCGTACGTGGGGCGCTTAAACGGTATCACTAAGCCGGGCGCCGTCTCTAGCGCAGCCCAACGCCAATCGCTGAATTCCGGCGTGTGTGTGTCGAGTTTAATGTCTGCGTCGCGGCCTTTGAAGCGGAACGCGAACCACTTCTGCCGTTGACCGAGGTAACGACCGCGTGGCCTCATTTTTGTGCGCACGTCGATGGGGAATTCGTAATAATACCAATCTGCCGTTTCTTCGAGCAGATCGACGTGCGCTGCCGTTACGCCAATCTCTTCTTCAAGTTCGCGATACGCCGCTTCAAGCGTGGTCTCACCGCGATCCACGCCGCCTTGCGGCATCTGCCACTGATAGGGGCCTTCGGCGCCAGCGCGTTTGCCCAAGAACACAAGCCCGTCGCGATGAAACAGCGCAAGGCCAACATTGGGGCGGAATTTTTTGGGGTCGCGAGCTTCTGTCATCGGCGCGCGGCGCGTGCATTGAGCACGGCCGATGCTGGCGCCAATTCGTATCCGCGTGTTTCGACGTCACGCGCCCAGCGACCGACCTGTTCCATGGTCACAGGATAGGCAAAACCGGCGCCGACCGCGCTCTGATTTTGCAGCGCCAACGCCTCCAAATTGAGCAATTGATCATCGATCGCATCGGCCTCGCGCCGCGCGTCAATGATGCGGTCCGCCGCTGTGCTCGGCAGGCCTGCGCGCTGCGCCTCGACGCTCAACGCCGTGCGTTGGCCGATGCCGCTGGAGAGAAACACAAGCCCGCGGCGGCGCAATTGTTGTACAACCGGCGCAGAGGCCTGCGCTGATGTCGCAAAGCGCGCGCCTTGGTAATTCGTTACGCCGAAATAGCCGGACGCGCGCGAGAGCAATTGTTCGAGCCGTTGCGTGTTCTGTTGCGCGGATGCGCCCGCGAGCAATGTTTGCGGACCAGTGTCGTCCGCGTCCGGATCGAATGGCTCCATCGGCAGTTCGATCAGCACTTCGTGGCCGCGTGCACGCGCGCGATCGATCCAGCCTTGCAGGTCGTTGGCGTACGGCACGAAGGAGAGTGTGATTTCCGCTGGCAATTCATCGATCGCTTGCGTGGTGGCGCGCGCGTTGAAGCCCAAGCCGCCGATCACGACCGCAATCATCGGTCGGCCCTGCACAGGCGTGAACGGCCGCGCATAGGCTTGCGCAGGCGTGCGCCCGTTCGATGCGATAATCGGCAACACGCCATTCGGGCCAGGCTCGGTCATGCCCGCGATCGGTGCGCGCGGCAGCGGCGATGCGGCGGGGCGATGCGGCGCTTCCGAAGATTCAACAACAGAAACGCGCAATTGCCCGTCGGACCCGATCTCGCCGATCTCAGCGCCAACGCTCGCGTCGGGCAGCTCGCTCAGATCGAACAACTCGTAGTCTTGGCCATTCTCATCGATCGCCGCATCCGAGAAGCTCACCGTCGGCGCGTTCGCGGCGGCGTCGCTTGGCGCGAGCGCCACGACGCGGCGCGGGCCAGCTGCATTTGGATCGCCGAATATTTGAATCGCGCCAAACGCGCTGAGCGCGAGCAGCGCAGCCACGCCGATCGCGAGAAAGCGGTGATTGACTTGCGGTGCGCCGGGTTTGGCCTTTGGCGCGGGTTTCCGCGCAAGGCCAGGAGCGCTCGTTCGCGGGCGAATCATGGGTCCGAAACATCCATGAATTCGCCGCGCGCGTCACTAGGTCGAACGGCCAGAAACGCTTGAGTCTTAAGTGTTAACTTTTAGCCGGCGCGTTGGCGCAGACGTTCCGCGACCGTGCCTTGGCGCAGGAAATCCATCGCGCGCTTCAGCTGGTAATCTTCGTCGGCGTCCCAGTTTTCCGGCGGCATGTCTTCCGGCACGTGCACGGCGCGACGTTGCGCGCCCGAATCGTTGTCGAGCGCGTTAGGCAAATCCGCTTCCGAAACGCCGAGGCGTTGCAGCCGCGCGATCTGTTCGGCGTCGATACGACGCGCCGCGACTTCCATGTCTGGCGTGATGCCGGCGCCTTGGATCGAGCGACCCGCCGGCGTGTAATAGCGCGCCGTGGTGAGGCGCAGCGCGCCGTCGCGGCCGCCTTGCAGCGGGATCACCGTCTGCACCGAGCCTTTGCCAAACGAATCCGTACCGACGATCAGCGCACGGTTGCGGTCCTGCAGGGCGCCCGCAACGATTTCCGCCGCGGAGGCGCTGGCGCCGTTGATCAGCACAACGATCGGCACGCCGGCCATGTCGTCGCCGCGGCGCGCATTGTAGCGCTGCACGTCTTCTGGCTGACGGCCACGCGTGGAGACCACTTCGCCGCCATCCAGGAAAGCGTCCGAAACTTCGATCGCTTGATCGAGCAGGCCGCCGGGATTGTTGCGCAGATCGACCACGACGCCGCGCAGGCGTCCGCCGGTGTCGCGGCGCACGGTGCGGATCGCGTCCTGCAGCATGTCGCCGGTGCGTTCGTTGAAGGTCGAGATGCGGATCACGCCGACATCGCCGCCTTCAACGCGCGCCGTGACAGCGCGCACATTGATGATTTCACGTTGTAGCGTGACGTCGAACGGATCGGTGCCTTCGCGTGCTACCGTGACGACGATCGATGAGCCGGCTTCGCCGCGCATGCGGCGCACAGCGTCGTTCAGCGTGAGGCCCACAATGCTTTCGCCGTCGATGGCAGTGAGATAATCGCCCGCTTGAATGCCAGCGCGCGCGGCCGGTGTGCCGTCGATCGGGGAGACGACGCGGACGACGCCTTCTTCCGACGTGACTTCAATGCCGAGGCCGCCGTATTCGCCGCGCGTCTGCGTTTGCATTTCGCGGTAATCGGCGGCGTTCATGTACGAGGAGTGCGGATCGAGCGAGGCGAGCATGCCTTGGATGGCCGCTTCCATCGCCTCTTCTTCGTTGATCTCGGTGACGTAATCCTGCTCGACGCGCGCCAGCACATCGGCAAAGAGCTCAAGCTGGCGATAGATGTCGCCACGGCCAGGCTCTTCAGGCGCGGACCAAGCCAGAGCGCCGACGAGAGCCGCCATGCCGGCGACGGGCGCTGCAATCCACGCTATCCGCATCTCAATCCCCCAAGGCGATATTGATCGCCCGCAAGGTGTTAACCAGCTCTAACGCTCGATCCGCTGGCGAGCCGCGAACCGAGCCATCTTCCAGGATCGACCGGTTGGCCGCCCCGCCGCACTTCCACATACAAATCCGGCGCCGTCGTGTCCGAACTGGGCATTTGTCCGATTGTCTGGCCGGCCACTACAGTTTCGCCCACGCGGGCCTGGATGGTTTCGAGTCCGGTGAGAACCAGAGCGTAACCACCGTCTACGTTCAGGATCAAGACTTGGCCGTAGCTTCTGAACACTCCGGCGTAGGCAATTTCAGCGTTTGCGGGCGCGATGACCCGTGCGCCTGAGGCGGTGCGCACCAAGACGCCTTGAGACGCCAGGCCGTCGGCGTCGCGGGCGCCATAATTTCGCGTAATGCGGCCTTCGGCTGGGGCCATCCAAGAGGCCGGAACAACAGAGGGGCCGGAGGGGGCGGGTGTCGCGGCGGCCGTGCGCGCGGTGCTCCGCTGCACCCGCTGGGCGAGCTCACGCAGGTTCCGCGCTTCTGCGGCGAGTTGGCGTGCGCGCCGGTCGGCGGCGCTGGCATCGCGCGTAAGCTGTGTTTGTGCCGCACGGCGTTGGGTGATGAGGCTGGCGATCTGCGTGCGCTCGGCTTCTAGCGCTTCTTGTGCGGCGGCGAGCGTGACCTGCTCTTCGGCAATGGCGATTTCAAGTCGACGCGCTTCCGCGATCGAAGTGGCGGAGGCGCGTTCGACGCGGGCAAAGCCAGGGGCGGCGGCGCGTGCGAAAATGCCGGCGCGCACGGCTCGCGGCTCAACGCGGCGCTCGGCGAAGGCGGCGGCGATGATCGCGGATTCAAGCGCGCTCTGCGCATGGCGGCGACGCACGGTGTCGGTGCTGATCTGTGCATGCAGCGCATCGAGACGCGCTTGCGCTTCGGCGGCGGCGATTTCGGCTTCTTGGCGGCGTTGGTTGGCGGCGCTCAAGCGCGCATCGAGTTGGCGCACGTCGCGTCGCGCCGCATTGGCTTCCGTGCGCAAGCGTTCAGCGCGCGCGACTTCAGCGCGGCGTTCGCGCTCGGCCTGCGTGGCCGTACGTCGGGTTTGGGCGTCCGCGTTCCCTAGACACATCGCGAGCGCGGCAAACGCACATGCGACGAGGGCGCGGGCGCGTCCTGCGCCTCGAGCCATAATCCACACCACCAATAAGCCGGGATCTTTCAGTCCCGATGGTAGGGATTACCGCTCAAAATCGTCACAGCTCGGTAAATTTGCTCGGAAATCATCACACGAACCAAGCGATGCGGCCAAGTCTGTCGCCCAAAAGCCAGCTTTTCGTCCGCTTGGTCCTTAAGGCTTTGTGAAGCGCCATCGGCGCCGCCTATCCAAAACGTTAAGGCGGGCACGCCGTCATCGCGCCACCGCGCGAGCTTTTCGGCCATTTGTCGCGACGCCCATTCCGCGCCGCGTTCGTCGAGCAGAATTTTGCGCGAGGTATCAGGCGTCGCTTTGAACAACGCCGCCGCTTCCGCGCGCTGATCGCCTGCGGGTTTGCCTTCAACTTCGATGAGCTCGAAACTTTTGAAACCCAGCGAGCGCGCCGCTGCATTCGCGCGCGCGACATAGTCCGCTGTCATCGCCGCTTCCGGCCCATCGCGAAGCCGGCCCACTGCGGCGATGATCACGCGCATGTCTTAGCTCGGCAGCGCCGTCGTATGGTTGCCGGACCAGATTTTTTCGATGTTGTAGAAGCTGCGTACTTCCGGGCGGAAGAGGTGCACGACAACGTCGCCCGCATCCACGAGCACCCAATCGGCCTGCGGCATGCCTTCGACGCGCACGTCTTTGACGCCCGCTTCTTTCAGTTTGCGCATGACGTGATCGGCCAGCGCGCCGACATGACGTGCGGAGCGGCCGGAAGCGACGACGAGCATGTCTGCGAAGGAAGATTTGCCGCGAATATCGATCGAGACGATTTCCTCAGCCTTGTCGTCCTCAAGCGAGGTGAGAACGACTTGCGTGGCGGCGTCGACATCGATGCCGGGCGCAGGGCGGTTCGGATCGCGTGGCTTGCCAGCTTCGGGCGCGGCGGCTTCGCGTTTCATTTCAGGCGACAGAACGTGGGTTCCTTCTTCATCCCCAGGACAAGCGGGAACGCTATCACTTCCGGCCCGGCTTCGCCACAGGCCGACGGCGCGCCGTCCGCAGTGCTGTGGAAGATTGGAAATTGTGCCGCGCATTCAAATAGCTCCAGCCCTTCGGGGCTGACATGCGCAGCCCCGGCCCGGCGCCAGGGCGGGAGACTATGGCGATCGGCACGGCGCGGGCGACCTCGCGCCAATTTCGCCATTTGCGGAAGTTCGCCAGATTGTCCGCCCCCATCACGAGCGTAAAGCGCACGCCGGGATAGAGGCGCTTCAGCCGCCGCAGCGTCTGGTAGGTAAACGCACAGCCGAGCCGGCTTTCCAGATCGGTGACGACCATCTGGCGGCCATGCGCGAGTTCATGCGCCGAGGCGAGGCGTTGCTCGATCGGGCTCGATTTCGGCTTCAGCGGATTTTGCGGCGACACAAGCCACCACACGCGATCAAGGCCGAGCCGTTTCAGCGCCGTTTCCGCTACATGCGCATGGCCTTCGTGCGCGGGATCAAAGCTGCCGCCGAAGAGCCCGATCTTCATGCCGGGATAAGCGACGGGGAGGCCATGCTTCACGGCCGGATTTGCCCCGTGCCGCGCACCACGTATTTGAAGGTTGTGAGCTGCTCGGCGCCCACCGGCCCGCGCGCGTGCATGCGTCCTGTGGCGATGCCGATCTCGCCGCCAAAGCCAAACTCGCCGCCATCGGCGAATTGCGTCGACGCATTGTGCAGCACGATCGCGCTATCGACCTCGCGCAAGAATTTGTCTCCGATCGCCTGATCTTCGGTGACGATGCATTCAGTGTGCTGCGAACCGTATTTGGCGATATGCGCGATCGCGTCATCGACGCCGCCGATCAGGCGAACAGAAAGGATCGGCGCCAGATATTCGGTGCTCCAATCTTCTTCGCTGGCGGCGTTCATCTCAACGATGGCGCGCGCTTCATCATCGCCGCGCAATTCGCAGCCGCGCTCAACCAGAGCCGCTGCAATCTTGGGTAACAGCGCTGGCGCGATCTCGCGATCGATCAGCAGTGTCTCGGTTGAACCGCATACCGAAACGCGTCGCATCTTGGCGTTCACGACCAGCGCAATCGCTTCGTGGGGTTTCGCCGCGGCGTGTACGTAGGTGTGGCAAATGCCTTCTAGGTGCGCGAACACCGGCACGCGCGCTTCATTCTGTACCCGCGCCACCACCGACTTGCCGCCGCGGGGCACGATCACATCAATTGCGCCGTCCAGGCCAGCCAGCATCATGCCCACCGCCGCGCGATCCGCGCTCGGCACGATCTGCACTGCATCCTCCGGCAGGCCGACCTCGCGCAATGCGCCGCGCAATGCTTCGCCGATCGCCGCCACCGAAGCCGCGCTATCCGAGCCGCCGCGCAAAATGATCGTATTGCCCGCGCGCAGCGCCAGCGCCGCCGCGTCCGCCGCCACATTCGGCCGGCTTTCGAAGATCATGCCGATTACGCCGATCGGCGTACGCACGCGCGCAATGCGCAAGCCATTCGGACGCGTCCATTCCGAAAGCGTCGCGCCAACCGGGTCGGGCAGTGCGGCCACGACATCGACGCCCTTGGCCACGCCTTCAAGCCGCGCCTCATCCAACGCGAGGCGATCGATGAAGCTCTCGGCCAAGCTGTTCGCGCGCGCGCGCGCCACGTCTTCGGCATTGGCGCGCAGAATTTCCGGCGCCGTATCGCGCAGGCGCCGCGCCATCGCTTCGAGCGCCGCTGTCCGCGTCGCGCCATCAGCGTCGCGCACGGCGCGGCGCGCGGCGCGCGCGCGCTGGCCGAGCTCTAGCATCTGGGTTTCAAGCGCGCTCATGTCGCTCATCTTACGACCAGATCGTCGGCGTGAACTAGCGCCGCGCCCGCTTCGTAGCCGAGGGTCTCGCTGATCGCCGCGCTTTTCAGCCCTTTGATCCGCGCCGCGTCACTCGCATCATAGCGCGCTAGCCCGCGCCCGATCTCGGCGCCGTCCGGCCCGACAATCCGCACGGCATCGCCCTTCTCAAACGCGCCGCGCACCTCGGTCACGCCAGCCGGCAACAAGCTTTTGCCCGCGCGCAGCGCCGTAACAGCGCCCGCATCGACGACCAACGTGCCTTGCGGATCAAGCCTTCCGGCAATCCAAGCTTTGTAGGCCGCGCGGGGTGTTGCATGTGGCAAGAACCACGTCGCGCGCGCGCCAGCCTTCAAGCGCGAAAGCGGGTTGAACTCCGCGCCCTTGGTGATGGCTACAGCGCAACCCGCCGCTGTCGCGATCTTCGCCGCTTCGATCTTCGTGCGCATGCCGCCCGAGCCGACACCCGCCGCTTCGTTCACACCGCCCGCCATCGCTTCGATCGCGGGCGTGATGTCCCTCACCTCCGGCACGAACGCCGCGTTCGGATCGCTGCGGGGATCGCGCTCGTAGAGCCCATCGATGTCAGAGAGCAGCAGTAGCGCATCAGCGGACACCATTTGCGCCGCGCGCGCGGCCAACCGATCATTGTCGCCGTAGCGGATCTCCGCCGTTGCCACTGTATCGTTCTCGTTCACGATCGGCACGGCGCCTAGATCAAGCAATGTCTCCAGCGTTGCGCGTGCGTTGAGCCAGCGCCGCCGACGCTCCGTATCGTCCGGCGTGAGCAGGGCTTGTGCGACAGGAATGTTGTGGCGTGCGAAGGCTTCCTCATACGCACCCATCAAGC
This sequence comes from Vitreimonas flagellata, assembly GCF_004634425.1. Classification (NCBI taxonomy): domain Bacteria; kingdom Pseudomonadati; phylum Pseudomonadota; class Alphaproteobacteria; order Hyphomonadales; family Hyphomonadaceae; genus Vitreimonas; species Vitreimonas flagellata. Next base: position 944,501 of record NZ_SBJL01000002.1, read on the forward strand.
GCGCTTGGCCCGCCGCCGCCGCCGCTTGCTTCTCTTCAAGCCGCGCGGTCTTGCTCAAGCCCAACACGCGCCGCCCGAGTGCAATAGCGCCGGACGAAACCATCAGCACGCTCTGCCCAGCCTTGCGCGCTTCGGCGACGTCATCCGCCAGCGCCGCGAGCCACGCCCGAGCCGGTTGCCCCGTTGCGCCATCGACCAAGAGCGCGGACCCAATCTTGATAACGATGCGCTTTGCGTTGGCGAGCGGCGCGCTCACGGCGTCCACTCGCCGGTCGAAGAGCTTTCATCTTCTGCTTGCACTTCCTCGTCATGGCGCGCGCGCAGCATGGCGGCGATGTCGTTCACCAAGTCGCGTACGCCCGCGCCAGAGACGCCCGAAACCAGCCGCACTTCCTTGCCGATCGCACGCGACAGCGCCGCACGCTTGCGGTTCGCCTCGGCGGGCGTGAGTGCGTCGATCTTGTTGAGCGCGACAATCTCAGGCTTCTCGGCGAGGCCTTCACCATACGCTTCGATCTCGTGGCGCACGGTGCGATATGCTTCCGTTGCGCTCTCGCCTGTCGCGTCGATGAGATGTACGAGCGCCACGCAGCGTTCGACGTGACCCAAGAAGCGCGTGCCTAGGCCGGTGCCTTCCGCCGCGCCTTCGATCAGGCCGGGCAAGTCCGCCATGATGAAGCGCGTGCTATCGCTCACCGTCACCACGCCCAAATGCGGATGCAGTGTCGTGAACGGATAGTCCGCCACCTTCGGCGTCGCCGAACTCACCGCGCGTAGGAAGGTCGACTTGCCCGCGTTCGGTAAACCCACAAGCCCCGCGTCCGCAATCAGCTTCAAGCGCAGCCAAAGTGTCCGCTCTTCGCCTTCTTGGCCGGGATTGGCGTGATAGGGCGCGCGATTGGTTGACGATTTGAAATATTCATTGCCGAAGCCGCCGTTGCCGCCCTTGGCGATCAGGATGCGCATGCCCGGCTTGTCGAGATCGGCAATCACCGTCTCTTTGTCTTCTTCGAGCACCTGCGTGCCCGTCGGCACTTTCAGCGTGATCGATTCCCCGTCAGCGCCGTGCCGGCTTCGGCCCATGCCATGGCCGCCGGTCGCTGCTTTGAAGTGCTGCTGGTAGCGATAGTCGATCAGTGTGTTCAGGCCGTCGGCGCTTTCGATCCACACGTCGCCCCCGCGGCCGCCATCGCCGCCGTCCGGGCCGCCATACTCAATGAATTTTTCGCGCCGGAACGAGACCGCACCGGCGCCGCCGTTGCCGGAGCGCACGTAGATTTTGGTCTGATCCAGGAATTTCATGGCGCTCTATATGGCCGCGAGAGGCTTTTGCCTCAATCGCTTTCGCGCCGCCAACGCAGCGAAACGCGCTGGTCCCCGCTGCTGAGGAAGCTGGTGATCAGCACCAGGCGCGGGCGGATCGTCCATTCGACGGTGGATTGCGCTTCGCCAAGCCCGGTGCGCGCCACTTCGACGTAAACGTCGCGTGTAAGGTAAACGCCGCCAGCGACGAGGAAGCCGCCGTCTTCGTCCTGGCGGACGTTGAAGCGGTCAAGCCCCGCTGCGGCGCGCGCCGCGTCCACCAGATCGAGCGAGGCGTTACCCGAGAGCGCGGCCAAGCTTGCGGCGAGCTGCGCGGCTTCCAGCGCGGAGAGATCTTCGACCGAACGGCCGAACAGCACTTGCGGCAGGATTTCATCTTCCGGCAGGCCGGGGTCGCTGGTGAACGACACTTCTGGATCGCGCGCCGTGCCGGTGAGATGCACGTAAGCGGTGAGATCAGCCGTGTCGCGCGTGGCGCGTAGGTTGATTTCCGCATCCAACGGATCGCCGCTGAAAATGATGCGTGAATTGTCGTCGATCTCGAACGGCTGGCCGGAGAGGGCGAGCGTGCCACGCACCGCGCGCGCTTCGCCATAGACCAGCGGATTGCGCGACGTGCCGGTAAGCCTGAGATCAAGCGCCCATTCCGCATCGACGCCGCGTCCGCGCGTGAATACGCGACCCGGCGCAGTCACCCGGACATCGAGCGTCGTCGCGCCATTGCGGCGCGGCGCGGTTTCGATCTCGCCATAGTCTTGCTCGCCCGGCCGATTGATCTCGACAACGTCGATCGTTGGAATACCAGATTCCGGGTTGGATGCGATGTCGATGTCAGCCGAGCTGATGTTCAGTGCGCCCGTGAGCGATGAGTGCAGTCCCTCCCAAACCAGCTCCAATTCGCCGCTCGCGATTGCGCGCGCATCCGGCCGGTCCGCGACGCGCATGTCCTGTACGTTCACACTGATGCGGCCCTCGCGCTCGTTCGCGCTGCCCCCAGTCGCGGTCAGCCTGCCGCCGCGTGGACCAGATGCGGTGAAGTTGTCGATTGTCACGCCGCGGTCATCGAGCGCGACGCGCGCGTCGAGATCGACCAAAGTAATGCCCGTCAGCTTGTCCTCGAAGCGCCCATCAACGATCTCGATATGGCCGTCACCTGAAAGATAGCCGGCGCCAAATTCGATCTCGCCTTCGCCGTCGAGCTGGCCTTGCAGTGATTGATCCGGCAGCCGCGCCGCCGCCCACAGGCTCTCCGCCGGCCCACGTACCGACCATTGCGCGCGTCCGCGCCGCTCCGGCGCCAGCGCGATGCGGATAGGCGCGGCGCTTGTCTCCACCGGCGCGTCCGCTTGAAAGCGTGCGACTAGGCCTTCTGTGGATGTCGCATCGACCACGGCCTGCAAGCGGGTCGGATCAAGATCTGCGACAATGCGCATATCTAGGCGGCCGCGCTGCCGCCCGGCGAAGCGCGCGTCATCGAGCGTCACGTCTGCGTTGCCGCTCAGCCCGCCGCCTTGGTTCGCCAACGTGATGCGGCCATCGATGCGGCCTTCGGCGCGCTCACCCCAAATCTGCGCCAGCGGCATGAGCGGTGCGTCCTCGATTTGCGCCGTGCCGGAGAGGGCGCGTCCGCGCTCTTCCCATTGCGCCTGAAGCACGCCGTCGCCGATCGCTACATTTAGCGACGCGCCCATGCGTCCATTTTGCCAAGCCGCTTCGATCGGCGCGCGTGTGAAAATCACCGCGTCCGCCAATGTGCCACGGCCTTCGATGCGCAGCGTGCTTGCGCCGTCGAGGTCAAGAGCTGCCGTGCCGGCGAACTCAAGCGGCGCTTGGCGCAAGCGCCCCCGCATATCGAACCGCGCCGCGATGGCGTTGAACGGCCCTTCTGCGCGCAAGTTCGCCGCGCGCACGCGCAGCTCGCCCATGCGCGCATCGGCGATTTGCGCATCCAGCAGCAAAGTCTCCGGCGTCAGCGAAAGATCGCCCAGCATGCGTCCGGTCACGCCTGTTACGAGGCCATCTATCAGGCCGTTCACTGCAAGCTCCGCGCTGACGCCCTCTGCTCCGAACATGGCCGAGCCCTGCGCTTGCATGGCGGCGATCTGCGCGTCGAGGTCATCCAGCGCGATGGCCCCGCGCACGATCGCAACATTGGAGGTGGCGCTGACCGGTTGGCCGGAGGTCGTGCCGTTGACCTGCGCACGGCCGGCGTAGCCGTTGGGGCCCGGCGCCAAAGTGAGAGTTAGCGTCGGCTGCTCAACCACGACACCGCCGGCGCTGAAGCTCGACATGCTCGCATTGGCCGTCAGCGTCGGCTGCGCGATGCGACCGGTGAGGCGACCAGTTGCGTCGACCACGCCGGCGATCTGCGCGCCGCCGAGATCAAGCGGCCCGCGCGCGCTGGCTTCGAGTGCGAGATTGGCTTGCCCGTCGACGATGCGCCCTGTCGCACCTGCGCGCAGCTTTGCGCCATCGATGCGTGCGTGCGAGACTGTTATGCCGCCATTCTCGCTGCGCAGGCGCGCGTCGAGCCGTGGTGTTGATCCCAGCAATTGCGGCACAATGTCAGGCGCGCCACCGACATTCTGCCCGGCGCCCTGCATCGTGACAGTCCAGCCGCGCGCATTGTTCACATCCTCGGCGAATGCACGCCAGCGGCCGCCGATTTGGCCGAGCATTTCGCGTGAGAAGGCGGTCAGCGTGTTGACGCGCCACTCGCCGGCAAATTCGCCGTCGCCCCGATTGGTCCAGCCTTGTGCATGGAGATCGAGTGCGTCGCTGGTGAGATCGGCGCGGCTGAGCTCATAGCGGCCGCGCCTGCGATCGAACGACATTTCCGTACGTAGCCGCGCGCGCGTAAACATTGGCGCGGTCCGCGCCGGCGCGCGCAAATCGCCTTCAAGCTGAAAGCGCTCAGATGAGAGTGAGGCGCGCACCGGCCCGCGTAAGGCCGTGGTTTGGCCAAACGCTTCGACGCCCTCGGCGTCCAATGTGCCCTGAATGGCCGTCGTGCCGCGCGCGCGGCGCAATTCGCCTTCCAGCCGCGCGGGGCCGAGTTCAAATGGAGATTCGCGCGCGACATCGGAAAGGCGGCTGGCTGTCGCCACAAAGCGGGCCGGGCCAATTAATTGGCGTTCCGCATCCAATGCGCCCTCCAAGTCGAGTGCGAGATAATTGGTTTCGGCATGCGCCGTGAAATCGCCAAGGCGCGCGCCGGAAGCTTGCAGTCTGATCTCGGCGCCGATGCGGCGCGAGATCGTTTCAAAGTTGGGCAGCGCGTCGAGATCGGCGCGCACATCCGTCGACCATCCTGCGAGCGTCCATTGCGCCGCACCTGAGAGCAACGACGTTTCACCGATCTGCGCGGCAAACGTGGCCCCGCCCGTCTGCGCGTCGCCGTTTCCGAGTGCTGTCGCGCGTATCTCGTGGTTGGGCACGCCGAGCGCGCGTGAAAGAATACCGCCCGCCGCGCCGTGTGCGTCGAGGTTCAGCGCGTAGTCGATGTCAGGACGATAGGTGGCGACGATGTGGTCGGAATCAGAATCCGTGCGCCGGAGATCAAGCTCAAGGCCGTCGATCGATTGGTCGCGATAATCGAGCGCGAAGGCGGCGGAGAACGCCGCTGCCTGACCAAGCACCGCCTCTTCAAGACTAAGCGTGTCGACGTCGAGCTCGCCGATGCGCACATCGAAACTCGCGCCACTCGAGGGGCGTTGTTCGAGGAGGGCGGGCTGGCGGAAGATTGTGATGCTCGACGCATGCGCCACGTCGAGCCGTACCGCGCCAAAGGCGATGTCTTGCGGTCGCCATTGCAATGCGACGTCGCGCGCCTCAATCCAAATTCCGTCTTCATCGGCGATCGTGATGTGTGCGGCACGCAGATCGCCGAGCCAGCCGCCGCTGACGCCGCTAATCTCAATACGCCCAAGCCGCCACACGCGTTGGCCATCGGCGAGATGCTCGACCATCCAGCCAGCCCCTGGGCCGATGGCGGCGATAGCGCCCGCGCCGACGAATGCGCCGCCAGCCGCATACGTCCACCAACGTCGGCGGCGTCGCTTCGGCGTTTCAGGCGGTGGCGCGGGCAAGTCGCTCATCAGAACGCCTGCCCGAGACTGATATAGAGGGCAAAATCGGCGCTCGATTCATCGGCGTCGAGCGGGAAGGCGATATCGGCGCGCAGCGGCGCGAAGCCCAGATCGTAGCGTACACCAAAGCCCGCGCCGTAGCTCAGGTCGGTCGCTTCGCCCCAATCATCGAAAGCTGTGCCGCCATCAACGAAGGCGGCGACGCCCCAGCGTCCCGTCAAACGCCAGCGCACTTCAACCGAGCCTTCAAGCAAGCCTTGTCCGCCTGGCGTTAGCCCGAGCAGATCGCGTTCCGCGGGGTAGATGGAATTGTATTCGTAGCCGCGCACTGAGCCGCCACCGCCGGCATAGAAGCGGCGATCCGGCGGCACGTCGTTCACATCGCCCGACACGGCTTCGAGCCAGCCCGCTTTGATGCGCGCCGCCAGCGTGACGCTGTCTTCGCGGCCGAAGGATTCGTAAATGCGGCCCTCCGCCGTGCCGCGCAAAAAGCCGAGTGTTTCGTCGCCTGTCGAAACCGATGGCTCAATGCGCATCTCAACCAGCGAGCCGTCGTGCGGATCAAGTGTGTAGCCGGTAGAATCGTTGCGTATATTCGCGAAGCCCGAGAGAACGACAGCGTCGCGAATGCTGCCTTGCAGATCGTCGTATTGATCGGCCGCGAGTTGCAGGCCGTAGCTCAAACCAAGCCGTAGCCGTGCGGAGGCATCGACGGAGCCGTACAACGCCACACCTTGGCGGGTGTATGCATCCAGCGCTTCGCGCTCGGCCGATGCGCCAAATGTCATGGTGTGCCCAAGCCCCGCTGCGTGTGGGCGCGCGAGTTCAACGCTTACGCCCTGCGTGAGCTCGGCGAGCGTGGCGTCAACGGTGAGTGCATCGGCGCGACCGGTGAAATTGCGCCGTGTCCAGGCCGCCTGCACGCCGACGCCTTCGGTCGTCGAATAACCGATGCCGAGTTCGTAGGCGTTGCGCTTTGCTGGCTCGAGTTCGACGATGACGTCGCGCACGCCTTCAGCATTCGGTGCGTCGAGCCGTGTCGTCACGCGTGAGACCGCGCCGGTTGAACTCAGATCGCGGCGCAGACGCTGCAGCGCTTCGGGCGTGTAAGCTTCGCCATCGTCCCAGTTCTGCAGATCGGACATGAAGCCAGGACGGAAAACGTCCGCCGGCTCGGCGCGCACGGCGCCGAGGCGCGCGATGCTACCGGTGGTGAAGCGAAAATCCGTGGTGACGCGCGATGTGGCGTGATCCACCACGACGCGTCGTTCGCCCGCGCTCGCATCAGCATAGCCCGCGTTCTGCAGCGCCGCGAGCGCGCTGCTCTCCGCGAGCAGCACGGCTTCGGACCGTGCAGCATCTCCTGCGCGTACGGGCTCAAGCGCGCTGCGCGCTGCATCGGCGCTGGCTTGATCAGGCGCGGCGCCTGTGAAGGTGATTTGCGGCGCTTCGAAGCGAAAGCGCGGGCCAGGCGCGATGACGAGACGCGCGGCCACTGGCTCTTCCGTCGCTTCCGGCGTTACAGTCGCCGCGTAGTATCCTTCTGAGCGCAACCACGCGAGCGCGCGCGACGCGGCTTCCTCCGCAATGCGCTCGGCTTCGAACAAGCTCGTCGGCGTTTCGCGATCGGGCAGCAGATCGAGGATGGCTTCGCGCGTTTCCTCGTCGGCGCCTTCCATGATGACAGGCGAATCCGCCCAGGCGGACGGCGCCTCGGCGGCAAAGCCGATCGCCGCGGCCAGGGCGGCTGGAAGGACAGGAAAAAGACGCATCGCGAGCTTCAGCAATGCTCGCGCGGCGACGGTTAGCGCATCATTAACCATAAGGCCCGGCCTGCGTTCTGCGGCCGGGCCAAAATACTCACAAAATCAAGACGTAAGGAAGGCGAAACACCACCTTGTGGTGCTTTAACCCCAAGGCCCTTTCGGCCTACCGCCGCGTGCGCCCCAGGGGCCGGTATTGGAGGCTTGCTGGGCGCTCATCGTTGGTCGTCCGAAACGGCGCGCGATCTCGCTCAGTTGAGCGATGCGGTTGCGCGTATTCGGGTGGGTCGAGAATAGGTTGTCTGCGCCGCGGCCCGAGAGCGGGTTGATGATGAAGAGGTGCGCCATCGCCGGATTGCGCTCTGCATCTACGTTCACACGCTGACGTGCGTACGCTTCGATCTTCTCCAGCGCACGCGCGAGCGCTTCAGGCTCGCCGCCGATCTCTGCGCCGAGGCGATCGGCTTCGTATTCGCGGGCGCGGCTGATCGCCATCTGCACCAGCGACGCCGCGATCGGCGCCAGGAACATGATCGCCAAGCCCACAAGCGGATTGCGGTCACGATCGCCGAAGAAAAGCGCGAAATTGGCCAGCATCGCCACGGCGCCCGCGATCGTCGCGGTCACAGTCATCGTCAGCGTATCGCGGTTTTTCACGTGCGCGAGTTCGTGCGCCATCACGCCGCGAATTTCATCGCGGGACAAAAGCCCAAGCAAACCGCTGGTCGCCGCCACCGCTGCGTTTTGCGGATCGCGGCCGGTGGCGAACGCGTTCGGCTGCGGGTTGTCAATAATATAGACTTTCGGCGGCGGCAGGTCGGCGCGTTGCGCCAACGCCATCGTATCTTCGTAATAGGCGCGCACGCGCGGATCAGGGTGCCCCGGCTCAAGCGGCTGCGCCTTGAAATGGCGCAACACCATTTTGTCGGCATTCCAATACGCAAAGAGGTTCATCGCGCCCGCGACGACCAGTGCGATCAGCATGCCGCCCGTGCCGCCCACCAGATAGCCGACGCCGCCAAACAGCGCGGTCATCGCGGCGAGCAGGATGTAGGTCTTGAGATGGTTCATCTTTCTCCTCACGTAGCGACAATGATATTGAGTGCGCGCAGGTGAGGTTCAATATGGATGATGCGAAACGCGATATGGCGGAACCGGCAGCGGAGCCAAAGGTGCTGACTCCCGAAGCGCAGCGCGCGCTTGCGGAGGCGGCTGAGCGCCGCCGCGAGGCCCAAAAGCTCGCCAAGGAACACGGTGGCCCCAGCGGCCCGGAGCCGACGCGCTATGGCGATTGGGAGCGCAAGGGCATCGTCTCGGACTTCTGACCAATGGTTAACGCGGCGCCGGCGCCGAACGCCGCGCCGCTAACCAAACCACAAGCTCTCTGGTCGCAATCATTTGCCCCTCTAGGTGAAAAGGCGTAAACGCGCGCCCCGGGATCGGGCCGCATCGTCCGCCCGAAGGGGATCACGATATGGCGCAGGCGTCCGCCGACGCGCCCAAGCCGGACAAGAACGCAGGAAGCGGTGGCCATGGCCCCGCCGCGCATGCCGGATTTTGGGCGCTTGTAATCGGTTCGATCGGCGTCGTGTATGGCGACATCGGCACCAGCCCGCTCTACGCGTTCAAGGAATCTTTTGCGCACCTGCTTACCGAAGGCCGCGGCGTCGCCCAGGCTGAAGAGGTGCTTGGCATCATCTCGCTGATCTTCTGGGCGCTGATGATCGTCGTGACGCTGAAATACATCGTCATCGTCATGCAGATGGATAACAAGGGCGAGGGCGGCACGCTCTCCCTGATGGCGCTTGCGCAGCGCGCGCTCGGCAAACGTACGCCGCTCCTGTTTCTCGTCGGCGTCGCCGGCGCATCGATGTTTTACGGCGACGCGCTGATTACGCCGGCGATCTCGGTGCTCTCGGCGGTTGAAGGTCTCCGCGCTGTGCCTGCGCTTGAGGATTCTATCGATCCTTTCATCCTACCGATTGGTATCGGCATCCTTGTCGGCCTGTTTGCGATCCAGTCGCGCGGCACCGGAGTCATGGGTCGCTACTTCGGACCGATCACCGCGATATGGTTCATTACAATGGGCGCGTTGGGCGCCTACCAGATCATGTCGAACCCCGGCGTGTTCGCGGCGCTTTCGCCCCTGCACGCCATCAGCTTCATGATCGAGCACAGGTTTCTGACGTTCGTAGTGCTCGGTTCCGTGTTTCTCGCCGTCACGGGCGCCGAGGCCCTTTACGCTGACATGGGCCATTTCGGTCGTCGCCCGATCCGTGTCGCATGGGTTGGCCTCGTGTTGCCGGCGCTGACGCTCAATTATCTGGGTCAAGGCGCGTTCGTGTTGGGTCAGCTCGATGTGATCAACGCGGAATATTCCATTGCTCGCGAAGCGGCGCGCGCAGTCGGCGCTGATACTGTGGCGTTCGAATTCAGCCCATTCTTCGAGATGGCGCCGGAAATGTTGCGCCTGCCGCTCGTTATCCTGGCTACGGCGGCCACAGTCATCGCCAGCCAAGCCGTGATCTCCGGCGCGTTTTCGTTAACTCAGCAAGCTATTCAGCTGGGCCTGTTGCCGCGCATGGAAATCCGCCGCACGTCGGAAACGCAGGCAGGTCAAATCTATATGCCGCAGGTGAATTGGCTGCTGCTTGCTGGCGTGCTCGTGCTGACGCTGGCCTTCGGTTCATCCACGCGCCTCGCCGCCGCTTACGGCATTTCCATCACGGGCGAGATGCTGATGAGCACAATCATGGTGTTCATCGTGATCTGGAAGCTCTGGAAGCGCCCGGTTGCGCTCGCGGCGGCGATTGTGACGCCCTTCTTGATCATCGAATTGATCTTCCTGTCATCGAACCTCCAGCGCGTGTGGTCCGGAGGCTTTGTTCCGCTTCTGCTGGCGGTTGGCCTAATCATCATGATGTGGACGTGGGTGCGCGGCTCGCGCTTGCTCGCCGAAACCGTGCGCCGTGACGAGCCGCTGGCGAAGCTGTTCGAAACCCTCTCCCACCACCCGCCGCATCGCGTGCGCGGCGCCGCCATCTTCCTCACGGGCGATCCCGATGTAGCGCCCGCCGCGCTCATGCATAATCTCAAGCACAATCAGGTGCTGCACGAGCAGATCATTATCCTCACCGTGCGCACGATCAACGCGCCCCGTGCGCCTGAGAGCGAGCGTGTGAAGATCGAAGATTTCATGCCGGACGTGAAGCGCGTCCAGCTCACCTTCGGCTTCATGGAAACACCGAACGTCGTCAAAGCGCTCACGGAAGCGCGCAAGCACGGCCTCAAGTTCGACATCATGAAGACGAGCTTCTTCCTCTCCCGCCGCACCATCGTGCCGAGCGAGAAGAGCGGCATGCCGCTCTGGCAGGATCACCTGTTCATCTTCCTCGCCCGTAACGCCACGAACGCCACAGACTTCTTCCACATCCCCTCGGGGCGTGCCGTGGAATTGGGCAATCAGGTGATGGTGTAATACCGCTTTCGCTAAAAAGCTGCGGCCGTAACGGCGCCCCGTGGCGGCGCATCCGGCGGCTGCGCTAGCGTGGAACTCAACGGCGACGGCCCATCGATTTCGATAGGCCCGTGACGGCTGCGCTCATTGGGGGAGCGTAGATGGGTGACCCGACTTCGATTCGGGAGCGGGCGGCGCAAGGGGACGCGCAAGCCCGTGTTCAGTTCGCTTATCAGCTTCTCACCGGAAACGGCGTTGCGCGCTCAGTGCCGCAAGCGTTCGAGCAAGTGCAAGCCGCGTGCGCGCAAGGCAGTGCGAATGCGATGTTGTTGCGTGCGGCGCTCGCTGCGCGAGGCATTGGCTGCGAGATGGACCTCGATGCAGCATATGGGCTCGTGAAACAGGCGGCGGCGCTTGGGCACAGCCACGCGCAACGCCAGCTTACCATTCTTGGCCTGCACGAGTTCGATCGTGCGCCCTGGTTCAAGCCTATTGAAGTCAAGCCGATGGCGGATGCGCCCCGGGTTTTCAGCGTTGAAAAATTCATCCCGAAGTCTGTGTGCGATTGGATCATCGAAGCCGCATCGTCCAAGCTTCAGCCATGCATGGTGTTCAATCCTGATGGCGGCAGCATACGCGATCCCGCGCGCACAAATTCCGCCGCAGGCTTTCATCTAATCGACGGTGATCTCATCCAACAATTGGTGTGTCGACGCATGGCGATCGCCACCGGCCTGCCCCTCGTCAATCAAGAACGCATGAATGTGCTCCGCTACGAGCCAGGTCAGGAATACAAGCCGCACTACGACTTCATCCGACCGTGGGAGCCCGAAGCGCAGGGCTACGCAGCCGAGCTCGCTGAAATGGGGCAGCGCGCGGTGACCGTGCTCATTTATCTGAACGATGGATATGAGGGCGGTGAAACCGTATTCCCGCGCCTCAATCTGGCGTTCAAGGGCAAAGCGGGCGACGCGCTCATTTTCTGGAACGTCTCGCAAGCCGGCGAGCTCGAGCGAGACTCGCTTCACGCGGGCGCGCCTGTGACGGCGGGCGAGAAATGGGTGCTGACACAATGGGTTCGCGAGCGGCAGCATCCGTTGATTTGAGCGCGCGCTTGTGAAAGGAAAGCCCCGCTTTTCAATGCGGGAACGCGCGCCATGTCTCAGTCCAAGGTCAACAAGGTTGTGCTCGCCTATTCGGGCGGCCTCGACACCTCCATCATCCTGAAATGGCTGCAGGAGACCTATGGCTGCGAGGTCGTCACCTTTACCGCTGACCTGGGCCAGGGCGAGGAGCTGGAGCCCGCGCGCGCCAAGGCGATCAAGGCCGGCGTGAAGCCAGAGAACATCTTCATCGACGATCTGCGTGAGGAATTCGTCCGCGATTTCGTCTTCCCGATGTTCCGCGCCAACACGCTCTATGAAGGCCAATATCTGCTCGGCACCTCGATCGCGCGCCCGCTGATCGCCAAGCGCCAAATCGAAATTGCCAACCTCGTCGGCGCCGACGCCGTGAGCCATGGCGCTACCGGCAAGGGCAATGACCAAGTCCGCTTCGAGGTCAGCTATTACGCGCTGAAGCCGGACGTGAAGGTGATCGCACCATGGCGCGAGTGGGAATTCGAAGGCCGTCCAGCGCTGCTCGACTACGCGCGCAATCACGGCATCGAGATCGCCAAGAACAAAGAACAGGACGCGCCGTTCTCGATCGATGCCAACCTGCTGCACACGTCGTCCGAAGGGCTCGTGCTCGAAGACCCGGACGTCGAAGTGCCGGACATCGTCTCTAAGCGCGGCGATCGCCGCACCATTACGCCGGAAGAGGCGCCGGATCAGGCCGAATTGGTCACGCTCAATTTCGAGCGTGGCGACCTTGTCGCCATCAACGGCAAGCCGATGAAGGCGCACGAGCTTTTGGCCGAACTTAATCGCCTAGGCGCCAAGCACGGCATCGGCGGTCTTGATCTGGTCGAGAACCGTTATGTCGGCATGAAATCGCGCGGCTATTACGAGACGCCGGGCGGCACGATCCTTTGGTACGGCCACCGCGCTATCGAGAGCATCACGCTCGATCGCGGCGCCATGCATCTCAAAGACGAGCTGATGCCGAAATACGCGACGCTCATCTATAACGGCTTCTGGTGGACGCCAGAGCGTTTGATGCTGCAAGCCGCGATCGACGCCAGCCAAGAGAGCGTTACCGGCGATGTGAAGCTGAAGCTCTACAAAGGGGGCGTCCGTACTGTCGGCCGCGCCAGCCCCTATTCACTTTACTCGAAGAAGATCGTCGGCTTTGATGAGGCAGGCGGTTACAACCAAGCTGACGCGGAAGGCTTCATCAAGCTCAACGCCCTCAGGCTTCGGATCATGGCCGAGCGGGATAAGAAGCGCGGCAAAAACGAGTAGGGGCGATGGGCACAATCGAATTCATCAAGCGCGCCCTTTGGGTGTTGATGTTGTTCGTGGGCATGCTTGTTCTCGCTGGTCTGGCCGTGGGCCTTCCGTTCGGCCTTTACCAAGCGCGCGAAAATCTTCTCGTCGTGTTGCTGCTGATTGTTCCGGTGACTGCGCTGTCGGTGCTGTTCTTCATGGGCGCGGGCGCGTGCGCCGCAGGCCTCTTCATGCGGCCGCGTGCTTTCATTGAGGCGACGAAGCCAAACGAGCCCGAGGTCATTCCGCTCGGGTGGGTGCGCGAGCTACGTGCGCGGATCGGCGGCTAATCAAAGTTCTCGGTATGTGTATTGGTCGCGAATGCGCCAGTTGAAATACGCACCCTGCGAGGGCGCGGTTTGAAACTCTGTAGCCACATCGGGCGGCACGTCTTCGTAGATATATTTCTTGCCGCTCGTGAAGGTCACGGCGAGCGTGCGCTTGGAGGCGTCGTACAACACGCGCGTAATGGCCGAGGACGAGCTCATGGCGCTTCCCAATGCAAACGCGCCTGCCATCGCTGGCAGGCGCGCTACATCTAAGCGCTTAGGCGGTTAGCTCCAATATTGATCTACCTTGTAAAAGGCGTGGCTCTGATCGCGATAGGCGATGCCGTCGTTCTTGGTCAGTTCGCTGATCGTGTCCGCTGGCGCGGCCTTCAGCTCGTCCTTGGTGTAGGGCACGACGTAGGAATCTTCGTCCTCGTCGTAGTTCAGCGCCGCCCACGGTAGTGGATGGAATTTTTCGCCCATCTTCAGCACGCCGCCAAAGCCGACGACGGCGAACAGGATCGAGTTGGATTGTTTGTCGAGCACGATGTCTTCAATGGTGCCGATCTTCTCGCCGCTCGTGTCCTTCACGGATGTGCCTATAACTTTCTTGGCGCGGATGGCGGTCGTGTGGCCGGTGGGGGTAGGCATGGGGACTCGCTCCTCTTCGAATGTAAGTGGAGCTTGAACAACAGCCGATGGCCGCGTTCGTTCCGTGCGTTAGGTGAAGGCGAGCAAGAGCGCCATGATCAGCACCAACACGAAGAGCGCGCTGAGCGCTGGCTTCACCAAGCTCAGAGGCCGGGTCTTGGCTGTCTCGATGAAGCGTGCGCGCGCAGCTTGATCGTCCCGCGCGCGCCGCTCACGCGCTGTGCGCCCGCCCGTATCCCGCCATCCGCTCATGAGATGGAACCTAGCAGAAAAACGAACGGGCCGAAAACTGACGCCTTAGGGAAGGCGGGCGCCCGCGTCGGCGCTATTCTGCCGGCAAGCCGTAACAAAGAGGGCGCGGAGGGAGCGAGATGGACGAGACGAGCATGACACGGCGTGCGATCGTGGCCGGCGCGGGCGTGGCGGCGGCGGTGACGCTGTCGAGTGCGAACAATGCACAGGCGCAGGCGATCTCGGTTACCGCGCAGCCCGACACGGGCAACCATTCCGCCGCCAATTTCATGCACGGGTTTCCGCCCGCGCCGGACACACGCATTGATGTCGCCAATTGGCAGACTTGGCCACAGGCCAAATGGTCGGTGCGGCACATGCGCGAGATTTTCAGCTCGCGCGACGCCACCCAATTGGCTGCCCGCTCGCTCACTTTCCGTAACGCGCCGATGGACATGGAGCGCGTGCGCTTGCGTACGGCCGAAGGTGAAATCAGCTGGTCGCAGTTTGAGGCGGCCACGCACACCGATGCGATCATCATTCTGGTCAACGGCCGCGTTGTGCATGAGCGTTACATCGATGGCATGCAGCCGGCTGATCCGCATGTCTTGTTCTCGGCCACCAAATCCTATTGCGGCTTCCTCGCCGAAATTCTCGCCGCGCGAGGCCAATTGGATTTCCACCGCCCTGTAGAGAGCTATCTGCCGGAGCTGGCGACGAGCGGCTTCGCTGGCGCGGGCGTGCGCCAGATCGCCGACATGACAGACGGTGCGCGGTTCTCGGAGAATTACAACGACCCGAACGCCGACGTTTTCCGGTACCTCGCCGATGTAGGCTTGGGTCCGCGTGATGCGAGCAACCCACCACGCGGCACATACGCCGCGTTGCAGACCATCAATGCGCGCGAGCACCCACCCGGTCATGCGTTCGCTTATCGCTCCGCTGTCACCGACGTGCTTGCCTGGGTCGTGCAGCGTGTCGCCAATAAGAGCTTGTCGCAGCTCTACGCCGAAGAAATTCACGCACACATCGGCGCCACCGACCCGGCCTATTTTACGCTCGACGCTGTTGGTCAGGAAGTCGCCGCTGGCGGCCTCAATATTTCGCTGCGCGATTTCGCGCGCTTCGGTGAAATGCTGCGCCGTCGCGGGCGTGTGGGCTCGCGCCAAGTGTTCCCGACCGCGGCCATAGACTCGATTTTCGCCGGCGGGGACAAGGAAGCGTTCACGCGCGGCAACCAAGCGACGCGGCCCGGCTGGTCCTACAAGAGCCAATTCTGGTGCACGCACGATGCGCGCGGCTCAGTGTGGCTGCTTGGCGTGCGCGGCCAACGGCTGGTGATCGTGCCGAGCCTCAATCTGGTGATGGCGAAATTCGGGTCGCACCCGGTGCTGAGCAATTCTGCCACGGATGCAATCCATGGCGCCGCGCTCGATGCGTTGGAAGCGGCGCTGACCTAGCTCATCACAAGACCGACGAACACAGCGCCGTAGTGACCCGCCGCGCCCAGGATCACGCAGGCGTGCCAGAGCGCGCGGCGGAACGGCAGCGCGTGGTTCAGATAAAGCAAGACGCCGCCCGAATAGGTAGCGCCCGCGACCACGAGCAGCGCGATCGCCAGCGGCGGCAGCGAGGGCACCACGGGGCCCAGAATGACAACGGAGAGCCAGCCGAAGGCTAAGTAGATGAGGCACCAGGCCTGGTCCGAAAGTGCTGTCCAAAACACCTTGCCGGCAGCGCCAGCGAGGGCCGCGATCCAGATCGCCACGGTGATGCCGACGGCAAACGACGGCGGCAGCAATTGAAGGGTGAAGGGCGTGTACGAGCCAGCGATCATCAGAAAGATCGCCGCTTCGTCGAGCCGACGCAGCACGCGACGATAACGCGATGGGCGCGTGAGATTGTAGATCGCCGACGCGGCCAGCATCGCCATCAAACAGAGTGCGTAAATGGCGCCGCCAGTCGCGAGCGGCACGCCGCGATTAACCAGAGCGAACGCCACGAGCAAACCGCCGCCGATCAACGCCGCCAACATCCCAACCGCATGCACGATCCCATCAGCCGCGTGCTCCACCCGGTTCGGGTAGTGCTCTGCGAGTTCGTCCTCGCCGGGCGTAAGGAGATCCGAAAATGCCATTCGACGTTCCGTCCTGCGTTCTGCAAAGGGACGCTGTGGAGTGAATATAGTTCCTCGGCCTTAATGTTGGATGAGGAGAACCGAGGATTCAGCGCAACACAATCGCTTGATCGTGCGGCGCGCGGGTCACGCGTGGCGTGCGCGCATCACGTGTTCGCGAGTGGCGCGATTTTCGCAGCGCGTCGCTCATGCGCACCACTCGTCCCACCGCCGCCGCCCTGCGTGCCGAAGCGAGACTACTTTCGACAGCAGGCATCATCCTGTTGCTGATCGGCTTTCCGCTGACGCTATGGCTTGTGGCCGGCGCGCTGGCGGAGAACGCAATTTCGCCGATCCTGCCGCTGGCGATTGGCGCACCGCCGATCGCTTTGGGCTATCTCGCGTGCCACTTCGCATCACAGCGTATGGTTAAGGCGCGGGCGCTCGAGCGTTCACGTTAATGGGGCTTGCGCGCCACAATGAGATGGCGCACACGCAAAACATGATCTCGTTCGCACACCGACAGGCGCGACAGGCCGGCTAACGCCGCGTGCAGACGCGCGACCAATCCTGTCCTACTTTTCGAACGAGTCGTCCGATGCTTCCCGTCGATCCAGCGCTCTATGCGCTCTTCCTTGTCACGATGGCCGTGATGGCGGTCACGCCTGGCCCCGCCAACATCTTTGCTATCGCCACTGGCGTGCGCGCTGGCCCGCAAGCCGCGCTGCTGGGCGTCGTAGGCATGAACGCCGCTAACCTTGTTTGGATCGCCGCCGCGGCCTTGGGTTTGAGTGCGCTGGTGCATGCCTTTCCTTTGGCGTTCCGTGTGATCGCCGTGGCTGGCGGCGTTTATGTCGCGTGGCTCGGCGCGAAGGCGCTTTGGGCTGCGTGGCGCGATAAGGTCGCGCCGCTCGAAACGGGCAGGGGCGCCGATCTTTCCAGCGCTTTCCGCGATGGTTTCGCGGTACAGCTCTCGAACCCGAAAGCGATCATCTTTTTCACTGCTGTGTTGCCGCCCTTTGTCGACCCCGCACGGCCGGCCGTGCCGCAACTCGCGCTGCTCGGCGCGACGATGATCCTGATGGATAGCATCGCCATGAGCAGCTACGGCCTCGCCGGTGGCGCGCTATCGAAGGCGCTGCGCCAGGAGAGTGCGCGCCGTGTGTTCTCCGGCTTGGTGGGTGTGCTTCTGCTCATTGCAGCGGCGCTCATTCTGCTGCGCGACTAATCGACAGGCGCCGCGCATTCTTGCGATGGGCGAAAGCTCTTATCTCTCAAGACTAAGACTCTGTTGGCAGCCGGCGCGCGCGATTGCTAGCTGAATGCGGAGTATTGACGGAGTAATCGCGGATCAGTCAGCCTCCGAGTTCTGAGAAACACACCACGCGCCACTGCGCATTGTTTGTCGGAGGTCGAGACTGCATGGAGACGAACGAGTTTGCACTTCGCCTGGAAGGCTGGCGCTTAGCGACGGCCGAAGTGCTCTACTACATGCCGGACCACCCTTCGCTCTTGCAGAGCTTCATGTGGCAGACGCTGGACCTGGCGCCGTCCTACCCGCGCCTACACAAGTTCCTCAATTATTGGCGCGCCGAGATTGACGCCGTCATCCATTCCGTGCGGCTGGCGACGGGGGAGACAATTGCGCCGCCGAAGGTCAACACCGCCGACCATTGGCTGCATCACTAGATTGAGATTCGCCGAACGCGCCGGGGCGCTCCATATCTGATGCAACGAAGCGTCAATATTGGAGATGTCCCCACATGCGCGCGCTTGTGTTTATCGCCGCGGCCGCCCTGTTATCGGCGTGCGCCACGGCCACGCCGTACCAGCCGGCTGTCAGCAATACAAATTACGGCTTCCAGGAACAGCGGATCGAAAACAACCGCGTCCGCATCACCTTTCGCGGCAACACGGTAACCGATCGCGAGACGGTGGAGACCTATCTGCTCTATCGCGCCGCCGAGCTCACGCTGGAGGGCGGCTACGATTATTTCATCGTCGCCAATCGTGACACGGAAGAGCATTCGCGCCTGCAAGGCGCCGGTCCAAGTCGCTCGCGCTTTGGCTTCGATTATTGGTATTTCTCGCCGCGCCGCGGCTGGAGCCCCTGGTACGATCCCTTCTGGGACGAGCCGACCAGTTATCGCGAAGTGACTCGCTACGAAGCGATGGCCGAGATCGCGATGTTCAGCGGTCGCAAGCCGGCGGACGATCCTAATGCGTTTGATGCGCGTGAGGTGCAATCGAACCTGCAGGGCCGTATCACGCGTCCGCCACCAGCCGGTTAAGGTCCTTCCACATCAGTGCCGCGCGCGCGCAGGAGGTCGACGACGTTGCCGTCGCCGACCAAATGCGCCGCGCCCACGGCGATGAAGATGCGACCTGATCCATCAAGGCGCGCGGCGATCTCATCAGCCCACGCGCGATTGCGGCGAAGAATGACGGCCTCGTGCACGACAGGGCCGGCTTCTTCCCATTGCGGCGCGAGCGCTGCGTTCAACGCGGCGAGGTCGCCACGCGCCCAAGCCGCATCCGAGTCCGCCAACGACCCATCCTCTTCGGCGATTTGGCGTAAAGTCACGGCGAGAAAGTGCGTTTGGTCCGCTGGCGGCAGATCCGCGAGGATTCGGATCTGCTCTTCCGGCGTTTCGAAGAAGCTCAGGCGCTTGCCGCGCTGTCGTGCTTCAGCGGCAAGCACAGTTTCAACGCCGGCGTCAGCACTGTGTCCCTCGCGAACGGCGTAAGCGTACGAAAGCTGCAACGCCGCGAACCACGGTCGCATGCGCTCGATCTGCCCCGCGTCCAAGCGCAGTTCCTGCACGATCTCTGCAAGTCGGGCGCGATCTGCTGGCGCCAACAACGCTGACAAACTCTGCTCAGCCGGCAGCAGACCATAACGTGCGGCCAAACTTGGAAAGGCAGCATTCGCCTCGGGCGAAGTGTCCGTCTCCGTCACAAATTCGTCGGCCGACGCGAACGCCGCATTCACCCGCTCGCCCCGCCAGCGCAAATCCGGCGGCAGCACATGCACGGTCCCGAACAACCAAATCTCACTATCCGCATCAGCGATCCGCCAGAGCGCGGGTTCGCCCTGTGGCGCGGTAGGCGCGCACGCCGCCAGCGCCCAGGCCGAAACCGCCAGTAAAGCTGCAAACAGGGACCGCAATCGTCGCCTCCGAAGGCTCGCCTTCGCCGCAAAGCTCGGCTAGAGATGCCGCCCGCGCTGGCCGACCGGCCGGCTCAAGGGCTTCAGCACCCGTAGCTCAGCTGGATAGAGCGTTGCCCTCCGAAGGCAAAGGTCACAGGTTCGAATCCTGTCGGGTGCGCCAGCAACCAATTGAAATTGGTTTTGAAAATTGAGGCGCAGGGACGCGTTCGCGCCGGGCGAATTGTCGTGGCTACCACCGGGCTACCACGCGACCCACAATAGGTGGGGGATTGCGGCGTGTTGGCGCGGTTTGCGCGCATTGGTGCAAAGCAAAGGGCCGCGAAGGGGGAGCATCCTTCGCGGCCCTTTTGGGCTCGCTCGTATTATCGCGCGGGTTACGCGACGATCTGGGCGGCTTGGTTGAGCGTGGCCATCGCCATCGGTGCGAACACGGCGCAAGCGGCGATTAGGGCGTAGAACTTGGCCATCTGAGTGCTCTCAAAATTGGTTGGCGGGGCCGATCAGGCGACGATCTGCGCGGCTTGGTTCAAGGTGGCGAAAGCCATCGGGGCGAACACGGCGCAGGCGGCGATCAGGGCGTAAAACTTGGTCATCTGGTTTGCTCCTCCGAAGCGGCAGCGCTTCGATGAAGAGACCTTACCGACCACAAGCATTGGCGGATGTGACGCCAGGCACACTGGAAGACAACTAGAGCGAGCCAGGGCGGCTCCACGCCCATAGGAGTGGGCGCTTCGGGGCAGGAGCAGGCACGCCCCCGAGTTCACGCCGGGGCAAAAGCGGACGCGAGACAGGCGGACAGCTTGGCGCGATGGCGCGCGCTTCTCCTGGGCCAGCGCCCTGCGCCACGCACGATCCTCTCCGAAGCGCCGCACTTCGGCGCGGACGGATTGGTCGTCTGCATCCTCCTGGGCTGGTGGCCGACGCCGCACGGATGGGCCGACGCGCACGCACGGGAGCGCATCGAGCTCGTCGGCTCGCCCGACACCGCACCGCGTCGCGGCGAGCGCTGGAACGAGCCCGTTATGGCTCTGTCGCTTGCGCGCGCATTCGGCGCGCCCGAAGTCGATCCTAGCGAAGTGAACTTGGGCGCGCTGGAGGCGCTGCGACCGCGAAGCGCTTTTGCCTCCCAATCCCCGGCCGATCGTAAAGGCGCGCCCGTGCATGTGCTGCGGGCAGAGCGTCGGCAGCACCGGCGCGGGCCATCGCCTATGCGAGGTCTGCCGCCATCTGGGCAATCCATTCCAAGGATAAGAATCGCGCCATACTGGCGCAATGAGCGTCGGCCAGGTCGTCAACGGCAGCACTGGGTTTCCGTGGGAAGCCATCTTGGGCTTCATCGGCGTGCTGGTCGGCGCGGGCATCGCCACCGGCACCACGATGTATTTCGCATCCCGCGCCGAACGGGACCAACGCTTAGCCGTAGCGCACTCCGTATTCTTCAAGGTTCTGAAGATGTGCGACGTCGCAGTGAAGGTGGCGCGCCATGTCAGCGAAGAATGGAAGGAGGACCGCAACGGTTGGCACTGGCCCGCGCTGATGCCGCTTGCGGGCATTCCGCCCCTGGACGACACGTTCACAGCGGAAGAGATGGCGTTGTTCGCGCGGGCGAAGGGGCCGGTGTTCTCCGAGCGCCTTCTCGTCGCCAGCAATCACTCGCACCTGATCTTGGAGCTTCTCCGGAACTACAACTCGGATCGAAGAGCCTTGGGCGATACGTTCGCCGAGATGGGATTGGTGGAGATGGACGGCCCGATTGGCCGCATCATCGTGGACAAGGAGAGCGACACCCATCGCTTGCTAGCTCCGAAGATACGGGAAGTGGAAACCGGCGCGATCCACCTGCGTGAAGCGGCGCTGAAGGCGCGCGATCACATCACCAAGCTGGGCGACGACATCGGACCGAAGCTGAAGGAAGTCCTGAAAGACGACCGCTTCAAGCTGAACATGGGCTCGAAGCCCGACTAGTCCGCCTCACCACCCCTGCCACACGCGGCGAGCGGACTGAAAGAATGCCTCGCAGTCTTTCGTCGGCCACGAAGTGGAGCTGTTGTCCCGCACGAGCCAGTGGAGGCCGTTCGCGCACACCAGCTTGGACCGGTCGGCGGCCACGGCCCAATCGTAGCAAGACACGAACGTGTCTTGATACGTCTTGTCGTAGCGATCGCTCGGCACGTTGTAGAGAAGACCCTCCAGGAAATACGACGGCGCGATGCCGTCGCCCAGTTCGTCTTGCTCGACCATGTAGTTCCGCAGGTTCTTGAATATGCGAACCATGGGCTTGACCCACTGTCGCGCATCCTGGTGTTTGGCCGTTAGATTGTCGGAGTGCTGCTCGGGAAAGTTCTCGATAAGCGTGCCCTTCGACCAGAAGCAGATGCCCCTGTCGAAGCGCCTCGCTGCGAGACTGTGGTAGCGGCGAAACTGCTGACACACGAGCACGTCGGCCTCGCGCCGCTTGCCCGACGCCGGAATGTAGATCGCCTTATTGCCAGGATTCACGCCGTTGAAGTTCTTCGACAGCCACGCCACGACTTCCTTTTTGAAGTCGGTGTAGCCATAGCTGGCGTTCGGGATTGCGTTGTATTCATCCTGCTCCGGCTGCGAGAGCCGCGTGATGTCGCTGCTGTAGGCGCCGTCCAGTCTGATGATGATGTCGACATCGCTGTCGGCCCAGACGTTGGTGTCGTTGCAGTACGACCCCTGCAGAAACACCTTGTACGATCGATTTGCATACGGAGCCTGCGGGCTTTCGAGCACGGTCTTGATCGCGGCGTAGGTGTCGCGCGACGACTGGATCGCGCCCTGGTGCGACCATGTCTCTAGCTGAGCTTCATCGATTGCCATCACATCACCTGAAGGAAAAACTCGCGCAGCTTGGCTTCGTGTTCGCTGAACGATTGGCGTCCGCGCTGCCACAGAACGTCGAGCTTTCGGTGGTCGTGCTCGAACATGTCCGTCGCCATGTCGGGCTGCGTGTAGGCGTTGCTGACGCGAACCGTCGCGATATCCTTGAAGAGCACCATGCGCAGTTGATCCATCGAGCGCGTGTTCACCTCCATCGTCTTCTGCAGGAGGTCCGCCAGCGGGAGCTTGCTCGCCCAATACGATGGCTTATGCATCCGGCGCGGCGCGGGATATTCTCCGACGCCGATGCTGACGACGCGAATCCTGTCCGGTTCGATCTTCAGCGACACGGTGGCATCGGCGAGCGCGTAGAGCGT
Organism: Vitreimonas flagellata; assembly: GCF_004634425.1. Lineage (NCBI taxonomy): Bacteria > Pseudomonadati > Pseudomonadota > Alphaproteobacteria > Hyphomonadales > Hyphomonadaceae > Vitreimonas > Vitreimonas flagellata. The sequence goes on from NZ_SBJL01000002.1 coordinate 967,221, forward strand.
CGGATTGTTGGCGCAGTAGCCGCCGTCGATAAGCGTGACGGTCGATCCGTCGGAGATTGGAACCTGCTTCTTGGAGAAGAACGGAAACGCGGAGCACGACGCCTGAACGGCGTCGCTGATGCTGGCTCCGAAGAAGGGCTGGAACGTACCCTTGGTGCCGAACGCCTGATTGACGTCGGCTTTGAAGATCATCGGGCGCTCTTCCCGCCAGCGTGTCGCGACGATGCCGATGCGTGTCTTGAAGTCGGTGACGGTGTGGTCGGCGAATATCGTGTTCGCAAGCTTCGCCAGCTCCGCCGATTTCTCCCATGGCCACAGGCGAGCCATGATCGTAACGACGTGATTGCGATAATGGTCGAGTATCTCGTCAACTGAACGGCCGAGGCAGAGAAGCGTGGCGATGATTGCGCCAGTGCTCGTGCCGTAGATGAGATGGAAGTGCTCGCAGAGAGGCGCGCCCGTCATTCCCTCAAGCTCCTTGAGGACGCCGAGCGTGTAGAATCCCTTGGCCCCGCCGCCGTCGAGGCTGAGCACTCTGAACTTGCTGTCGTCGGTCATGCTCCGGCTCTGCGCGAATCACTCGCCTTGAGCGTGCTGTTGCCGCGCGACCACTGTCCAGACCTACCGGTGAAGACTCTTCCTCTCTGGGCCTGAGTTCGGTATCAACGCCTACCGGCGCGGGCGTAGTTCAGAGGTAGAATGCGACCTTCCCAAAGTCGATGTTGGGGGGGCGATTCCGCCGCCCGCTCCAACCCTTGCATCTGACGCCGGTTCTTAAGGAGGCATCCGCGTGAAGTTTTCGCCGCCGATTGGAAAGCTGGCGCGCGCCACTAACGCGCCAGGTGGTTCTCTGCTGTTGCTGGAAGTGAGCGGCTCGAGGGCGCTGATAATCTCTACGAACCACGTTGACGACGGCCAACCGTCGAACGTTGTGTTGTCGGCGCACGCGAACATGCAAGGCATTGTGCACAAGAGCGCATCGAATTTCTGGGCCTGGGACGTCACAGAGATTGCAGCCATCGAAATCGACCAGAGTGCGTTCGTTGTTGGCGACGAGCGGCCAGCTTTCGGTTCAATTGCATGTGACAAGGAAGGGCACCGGCTCATTGCCGTGGATCGGCCCGGCGCGTTTGGGGGAACCAACTGGTTAGACCTTGAGCAATTCCAGATAGCCGCGCCAACGGGCGGCACGACTGTTCGATTCCCAAAATGGAAGCTCGTGTTGCCAAGTGAGCGCGATGACCGGACCACGCTGTTTGAGTGGCCGCTCACTTGAGGGTGCGCCGAAGCCAGCAGGGCATAGTCTTTTATTGGTAGTCATTGCGGTCGCTCTTAATGGCCAGGAACGCCTGTCCAGCGCGTGGAATCAATTTGGGCGGCGGTACGCGACGCGCTCCCTTCTGATCGATGGTCCGCGCTCACGGCGGCGAAGTTCTTGAGGATCTAAGACGTCTTCAGGCATCTGAAGCTTCAACGCCTGCTTTGCGGCAGGGGTGGGCCCAATGACCGTTCATGGGATTGAGCTCTCGTAAACCTACCTGAGCTACGCTTTCGCGATGTCGTCGCCCTGGGAACGTCCTCGGCTGAACCGCGCCAGCTCTGAACGTCGGGCTGCGAACTTGCGTGAGCGGTTCCGCCGTTTTGGACGCCGTCGTGTCTCCCGATCCCTTGCCGGGCTCATCATCGGCTTGCTTATCTTGGGCGGCCTTGCGCTGATGCAAACCCTACAGCCCCCTTCGAGCCAACTCGGGTACTTGAATCCGATTGAGCGCGAAGATCCGATTGAGCGCGAAGAACCGAGTGCGCGCGAAGTCGCAAGCGATAGGCCGTTTGAAAACTGTGACGCCGCGCGAGCGGCGGGTGCGGCGCCCGTTCGTCGAGGGCAAGACGGGTATGGCGCTCACCTCGATCGAGACGGCGATGGAATTGGGTGCGAGCCCTTTCCGCGATAGGCTAGGTCCGCTTTCGGGCGGGCAGGTGCTGGGGTCTCAAATTGGGATTCCTCGCCAGCGTGGGTCAGCGGGATCATCGTAATGATGGCTTGAGTCCGCGCTAGGACGTGAACTCGTACTTTCGTTGTCCTGTTGCGTGCGCGGCGGATCACGAGTGACCCGAACCAACAAAAGAAGCGCCGCACTGGCGCGACGGACTAATTGCGCGGCGCTTTTCCTATGGGCCGAATGTGCCGTTGACCGATACGTTGCTGGAAGCAACAGATTGTCCAGTCACCGAGGTGTAATTTGTCACCGTGGTCGCAACATTACCCGCAACCACGCTAACCACTTCGCCGCTCGGAGTGGCGGCCTCTAGGAGCGCAAGTTCGCAGTTCCAGTAGCGCGCATGCGAGCGTGGCACGCCCGGCGGAAAACTGAACTCAAACCGTAGCGTTTCGCGAAATCCAGTGGGTCCGATCCTGATCCGCTGCTGGGCGCGCGGGAGGGCTGTTACAGTGCGTGTGCCCGGCTGATACGCTTGAATTTGGCACCTGACCTCAGCTTCGCGATTTGCCAGCGGCGGGGCATTCTCGATCCGAACAGGAACATTGAGCACGAAATCCGGCCCTGTCTGCGCCAACGCCGCGCCAGCAGATGCGCTCAAGAACGCCGTCGCCAGTATGAGTGCCTTTAGCAAACGCATGTTCGGTCCCTTAGCGTCCAACGAAAGATAACTCCGGGGTCGTCGCCACGATCGGCGGCGCGTCGCGGTCGGAGGTGTCGACCATGACGCCGCCAACAAACGAAAGCTCCGACGCATTGACGGCGACGGCAGGCGCGCTTCGGTCTGAAGTAGCGGTCATGCCGCCCCCCACAAACGAGAGCTCGGCGCTCGTAATTGTTGCTGGCCCGCTCCCAGTTTGCGCTAGCTGGGCGGCGGGGGGCGTGATCTGTATCGGCGCCCGCTGTAGCGCCATGCTGGCGTTACATTGTTGGAGCTCCGTCGCCGACAAAGTTGCGCCCGCGCGGCCGAAGGAGGTGATCGGTCCAACCTCGGCCGCGAGCGCGCGACAAGTCTCAACGGTCGGCCGTTCCCACAGACGCCGTGTCGTGCAGGCGCTGGCCGCGCATGTCCAAGTTACGCCGCCGGCGGAGATGTTGCCTTGACGGCGTGCGGGAGCGCTTGTCTGCGCGCGATAGTCGAAGCCGGGAATTTGCAGTTGGGGCGCCGGTAGGCGCGGCGGAGTCTGTGCGCTGGCAAGCCCGCTCATCAAGCCCAACAGTGCCGCAAGCACAGCCCGCTGCATGCGCAATCCCCGCATCAACCCAGCGAGACAATCATAGTCTCGCTAAAACCGCAACGCCGCTTGACGTCAGGGGCCAGGACATCCTTTCCCGCGCGTGACGCGCAGTCGCGTAGAATGTCCGAAAACGGACTCGCATTTGCGCGTTCGGTCGGATGTCGCCTTTTGGGATAGAGACCTCCTAAGCCTCTTTTGAGACGAAGGGTACAACGAGCACCACGTCCGTGCCCTCAGCGGAGGATGTGATCTCCAATGACACGCCGATCGCTTGTGCGCGGTGATGCATGTTGGACAGGCCGCGACCTGTTGAAGTCTTCGTAAAGCCTCTTCCGTCATCGCGAACATAAATTCTGATGAGTTCGCCTTCTTGGGCGCTGCCGATGCTAATCTGGCTCGCTCCGCTGTGACGCAGCGCATTAGCGAGCGCTTCTTGCAGGATGCGCAGGATTTGCAGTGTTACTCGTGGGCCGAGGGCCGGGCCGTTTGGCGCCAAGGCATGCTCGACCACGCAAGTACAGCCCGCGGCCTCGATATGTTTGCGCACGCGGCTCTCGAACGCGCGCATGACCTCGGAGACGCTCTCGTCGGCCATGTCCAAGGAATCAACGATAAGGCGCATATCGGTGATGGCGGCATCGAGCGCGGCTTGGATTGCTTCGGCGTCGAGCTGGCCCGCGCCGATCTGCAACTTTAACCCAAGCAGAGTGCCCCCGATGCCGTCATGCATATCACGTACAATGCGCTGGCGTTCCTCTAGCACGATCGCACGCTGCGCCATTTGTGCGTGGGCGGTGTAGCTGTCAGCCAACGCGCGCTCTTGCGTCGCCAATTTTTCCTTAAGCACGGCGTTTGCTGTTTGGACGGTGCGCCGCGCTTCGGTCGCTTCGCGCGCTAACGCTAAAACCATCGAAAGCCCTAGCAGGGCAGCGACAATCGGCGACCAAGAGAGCGTGAACGGGAGTGTCGCGTCGAATGGAGAGGTGAGATCAAATATGCTGCCGATCCGGTCCATCGCGAAGGCTGAGAAGCAAAGCGCAAGGATGGTGCGATCGAACCAGCGGCGCGCACTGCCGTCGGTACTGGCTTGCGCCAAAAGAACAATGGAGAAGCCAGCGGCGGCTATCACCAAGACATAGGCGGCGTTGACTGCGCCGAGCAAATACTCGCCCTGACGAGCGACGTCGACATGCGCGATCAAGACGGGGAGGCTCGCCAGCGCTGGCAAGACAATCCATACAAGTACGAACCAACGCGGCTGCGGCACGCGGGCGTCGTGTAGGGAATATTGCGTCATCGTCAACGCAATGGCGACATTGACCCAAACCCAGATCAGCACGGTTGCGCTGAGCGAAAGTTCGATTGGGGGATTGAAGCTCAATACGTAGGTGGCGAGCGCGCAGGTGACCAGCAGCGCGACAAGCGCGTGGACGCGAGGCCGATCTGGAGGCGGCCAATTGACGACAAGACAAAGCAGGGCGGTGAACACCAAAAGCGCTATGCCGATCATTCCTAGATCGGTTTGGAGAAACGTGCGCCACCGATACGCGCCCGCGAGTTGGTCAGCTGGCCCGATAGCGAATTCAGAGAGCGCGGTGTCGAAGCCGAAGACGTCCTTTTCAATCTCGAGCTGGTTGGGGCCAGCCCTGATCGCTGCGCGCGGCAAGGCGTAATAGCTGGGTTCGGAAGTGATGAGCCCCTCAAGCCGCGGCAGCGGCGCCACCGCTTGAACGATAATTCCATTGACGCGGATTTCGCGGATCTGCTCGCGCAGCGTCAAATAGAGCGCCAGGGGCTCTGTGGGATCGCGCACCTCGAAGGGGACGAGAAAGACAATAGCGGATGCGCCATCCGAGCCTTCGGCGACGTAACCTTCCAGGCCGCTGCGTCGCGCCGCCAACGCGGGGCCGTGGTCGAGACGCGCGCCATGTTCGGAGAGTCGATGAAAATCAATGGTCTCGCGCTGGTCAATGGCATAGGGCCGCGCCGCACGCTCAACGACATGGACCGTGGACCAGAACATCGCCTGCCAGCAGAGCAGGATAAGGAGCGCGCCCGCCCAGCTTCGCACGCAATCGCCTCCACGCCGCCTCATCTTTTCTGTCAGGCGTTCTCAGCCGAAAGCGGCGTCTTGCGCCACCCCCTTCATCTGAGGGGATGGCGCTTTGGCGAGCCGTTCGTTTGAGGGGCGGTGACTTCACGCCGGGCGATTAGAAGCGCAGCGCAGCACCCAACCGGGCTTCATGCCTTTCGGTATCGCCAGCCTGGCCAGCGTAACCCACATTCACCACCAGATTGGGTGAAATCGCATAGCTGGCTCCTGCGTCAAGATACGCATCCGTGGAATCGCGCGCATCGCCCTCAAGCGTGAGTTCTGCCCCGCTCGTGGCGAAGGTCACCGGGATTGCAGCGCCTTCAAGTTCAAGGCGACGCACGCCCAGTCCCAGGCGCAGATCCAAATTGCGATCGCCGAGCATCACGCGCCTCTGAGCGCTTAGTCCCGCCTGTGCCGATATTGTGTCGACGTCGATCTCGGCCACGCGCAGGCGCAAGGGACTTGCGCCATCTTCGGTGTAAGCGTCTTGAGTTTGCCGCACGAGGCCTGCGCGCGCCTCACCATGCACGGACCATCCGGCAAATGCGCCAAATTCGCGCCGAAGAGCAAGATGGGCGCCGAACAACGAAGACGAAGTCTCCGCATTGATACTCGTAGAGAGGCCGCCAAACGCGACATTGCGTGTCGTGCTCTGATCGACGCCGCCGACAAGAATACCGCCCAGCATCGACCACCCACCAATCTGATAGCGTGCATAAAGGCTCGCCAACACTCCTTCTTGATCGCCGTCTCCGCCATTCTCTGAAAGAAAGAGCTCGCCCTGGGTGAGCGCCAGGGCGCCGCCCACACTTATGTGGGCGTTGAGTTGCACATTCGCGCCTGTGCCGACACCCGAGCTGTCGTGCGCGTAGCCGAGGGTTGCGTCGTCGGCGCTTCGATCAGACGATGCCGCAAAGGCTTCCGCCCAGATTTGACCGCCCTCGGATAAAGCCGCGTTGGCGACGACGCGGTCGACGAAGCTAAAAGCCGTGTCGGCGGCGCTCAGAATCTGCGCGTTGAACGTGGATGGTCGTGCGGAAAGCAGAGTGGGGGCCATGCTCAGATCGTTTGCATCATAGACCACCGCAATAGGTATGGTTGCGCCAATCGTTTCGACATTCGTGAAGGCGCCGGTCACGCCGCCATCAGCATGAAGGAAGACCCCGCCCATGCCCTCAGCGCCGCCCAGGCCGATAAAGCGCACCGTGCCGCCTTGAATGTTGGCCGCGCCGCTGATGTCGAGGAGGTCAATGCCGCCGGCGTTGTCGAACTCAATCTCGAGCACGGCGTTTGTGCCGTGCGTGTAGTCCCCCTGGACGGTCATCACGCCAATAGAATTGCCGGGGGCGAGGAGCCCTTCATTGGCAAGATTGCCAACGATGGTCCCATTGCCAAGAAGGCTGGCGTTGGCCAACACTGAAACATTGGTCGTCGCCGCAGCGTTCAAAAAGACCCGTCCCTCCTCGATGGAGAGGGCGCCAATGCCAAAGTTCAAACCGATGTTGAGATCACCGACGCCGCGTTTGCGGAACGTGCCGTTCCCTAGAATGGTCGAGGTGAGCGTGTGTGCGCCGGCGCTTTCCAAGACAAGGCTTGCCCCGCTCTGCACCTGCGTCGGCCCTGCGCCCAGAGCTGCGAAATCCTCAATAAAGACTTGGCCTGCGGCGATGTCGAGGCCGCCATTGAGCGGATTGGCGTCGAGCGTAAGATCGCCAAGACCGCTCTTGCGTAGAAAGCCATTGCCGCTGACGTCAGTCCCATCGAACGTGTAGGCGGCGCCGATATTCAGATCGAGCGCGGCATTCGTTTCGATCACGATGGGGCCTGTGCCAAGCTGGGCGATGTCGCTCACCCGTAAGGCGCCATTTTGCACATAGGTGCCGCCCGAATAGCCGTGATAGGCGGTGAGCTCAACTGTGTGAGCGCCGGCCGACACGAACAATTGGCCGCTGCCGCTAATGTCGTTGGCGATGGTTTCGTCGGCGAGCGCATCGATCCACAACATGCCGCCATTGGCGAAGTAGATCGACCCCGAGCCAAGATTGTCGGCGCCATTTACATAGAGCGTGCCGCCATTGATGACTTGAATGCCGCCAGCGTGCGTGTTCTGCCCAGTAAGATATCCTATAGTGGCGTTCGAACCTACATATTGAATAATCCCTGCACCGCTTACATTGTTGGTGAGGTCTGTTCCGGCGCCGCCAAATTGAAGCAGCGCATTGTTCAATTCGATATCGGCCGATCCAGCGGCATCCGCGCTGCCGAGAATGAGCGCGCCGTTGCTCATGGAGATCAAACCGGAAAAGTTCGAATTGGCGCCCTGAAGCGTGATTGTCGCGCCAATCGTGTTGAGAGTGAGCGCTCCGCCGCCCGAGAAGATGTGATCTGAAGTGAGCACGCCTGCTGTGAGGTCGACAATCAATTCGCCGCCGTTATCAATCGACACATCGGCGTTGGCCTGCCCCAGGGTGGCGAGATCGTCGATACGCAATGCGCCGCCCGAGATGTTCACGTTCTCGAAATCGTGCGCCCCGCTCAGGGCAAAGACATCGCCGGAGGCGCCGTTCACGGTCAAGACCTCGACATCGTCGGTGTCGAACGTCAACGCGTTTGAGCCGTTCAAGACCAGTGCATCTTGGCCGCTTCCGCCGAGTATCCTGAGGTTTGCGGCGTTTAACGTGCTCAGGATTGTGTCGGCATTGAACGAAAAGCTATTCGATCCGCCGCTGTCGGCGACGAGAATGCCGTCGGCGGCCGCCACCAGCGTACCGTGAAAGAGGTAGAAATTGTCGCCAAGGCCGCCCAGCACGATGCCGCCATTGCTTGTCGCCGTGAGTGAAGAGGCGCCGTCCATGCTCAGCAGGGTATTGTCCTGCAGCAGGATTGAGCCGGAGGCGGCTTCGATGTCGGTGTTGGAAAGGCTGATATAGCTGCCGACGCTGCCGCCCGCGATGAGCGAGAGATCAATGGCGTTGATGTTGCCGAGTGAAATGCCCGCATAGTCGCCCGATACGGAGAAGAGAGTATCCTGGATGTCGGCGTCTTCGGCGAGAATGAGAACACCTGCGCCCGTCAACGCCACGCTCGAGTTGCCCAGGACGCCGCCGCTGCCGACCTGAAGAAAAAGGATATTGTCGCCCGTTCCGGTAAAGCTCTGCCCGGTATTGGTTCCCTGGCAGAGTATCTGCGCGTTGGCGGTCACCGCATTCGGGGGCGAGCCATTGCTGATTGTGCAGGCCTGCGCCTCATCGATGGGAAAAAGCGAAGCGGCTGAGGCGATGGCGAAAAGGCCGGCGCCGCCTAGCAAATGATCGATGCGGCGGCGATGATGAAAAGCAGCTTTTGCGTCAGCCATGTGATTTCCCCTCACTGAAGTGGGAGAGGTGGTCTCACTGTGATGACGCCTAGCCCATCCCCTCAAGCGAGGGGATCGTCATTCGCGATCAAGCGTAATGAGTCGCGTGCTCAAGGCCTGATAGACAGCCTCGCTACGCGAACGCACCGAGAGCTTGCGATAAATATTCTGCACATATTCGGCGACTGTGAACGGAGACAGCTTCATCTCCCGGGCGGCCTCTTTGCGGCTCGCGCCCCGTGCGAGGTGTTCCAGTAGTTCGAGTTCGCGCGGGCTAAGAACTGTCTGCGGCTCGCTTTGATGTGGCGCTGAATCTTGCCGAATGAAGCTCAACAGGTGACCCGCAGCGCGCGCGCTGATCGGCGTCTCACCCGCAACAGTCGCGCGGACGGCGGTGAGAATTTCGTCGGTGTTGTTGTCTTTGAGAAGATAGCCGTCTGCGCCTGCTTTCAGCGTTGCAAGGACGCTGGCGCGATCCTCAAATACGGTCACGACGAGTACTTTGCTGCTGGGGACGGTGCTGCGTAGTGCTTGAATCAGCTCAATGCCGCTGCCGTCCGGGAGTCCAAGGTCGAGCAGCACGATATCGGGCAGCAACTCAACGAGGGGTAACGCCTCGCGGAGCGTGCCGGCTTCCGCGATCAAGTGGATGTCGGGGGCAGCACGTATTATTTTCACCAGGTGCGCACGGAGAACGCAATCATCCTCGACGACCAATGCGCGGATCGCCGGCGCGAAATCTTGATCGGTATTTAAGCGGGTCATTTCAGGGCGCATTTGAGGAAGACCAGGAATCCTACGACAGGTCAGAACCGAAGTCGCCCCCGCTGAATGGCGGGGGCGCGCTGCCTTCTGCTGGACGTCTGGAGAAGGGCTCGGGCGTCCGCTTTGAGGCAAGGAACCGCCAACTTCCGCAATTGGGATGTTTGAGCGCCTATAAACAACCGCCAAACGCGGAGCAGGCAAACATTATTGTCCAAACGAACAACGCTCCGCTCCCGAAGACCGCATAAAGTAAGCCAAACGCGAGACGCTGTGAACGTGGGAGTTGGAGAAGCCCGATGCCCACCAGACCGATCACTATTCCGACAGCGATGGCGATAAGATCGGAAACCCCGGTCCACCAGGACCAGAGATCAAAAGATCTGGACAACCACAATTGACCCGTCGTGATCCCCACCGGAGCGACGATGCAAAGAACGATCAATCCCAACTGACGTGCGTGCCTGGGCGCCCCATTCATACTTCGATTGTCGCGAACGCCGGCCAAAAAGGAAACCCGGTTTTGTCGTGGCTGCGAACCCTCCGCGACGTCCGAAAACAGGCGGCCTCGGCTTAGAGTCTGGTTTTGGGATCAATCGGCAGGAAGGGCCCTCAAGTAGCCGCTCGTTACAATTTGGCGGACGGGCTACGACTGGCCCATTGTGGACGTCTGCGCCGCGTCTATCCTGGCCTCGCTTAAAGACCGCGTTTAGCCAGTCCGAGGTTTCACCTAGTGATGCTCAATACACCGCTTAGAGTGGTTGTTCTGTGCATGGCGATCTCACTGGGGGCGTGCGCCAGACCGCCTCTCTCAAACGTGACGCCCCTTGATGACGGGCACTGGCGTGTGGAGCTCTCGACACGAGCCACGGACCGACTGGTGTCTTTGGAGCCCGAAGCGCTTAAGTGGTATGTCTACATGGATGCTCGCGGCGACCTTCGCGGCTTTGACCTGGGTCAGATCAAAGACGCATTGACGGTGCGCTCAAGCGGAATCGAGTGCGCGAATTGGCGCAACATTCACCGGACCTCTCGTCCCGGCATCCCTGGCGTTACTTTAAGCGAAACGTACGTCGATTGCGCGCCGCCGCTAGGCAGAGGAACCTTCAGCAACGCGCCGCTGGCCGAGCAAAGCCGATCGGCAACGGAGCTAGGATTTTCTTGCGCTGCGCCGTCGCCTAACGGGGTGATATGCAACTACTCAATTTTCGGCCGGGCCGTAGAGTCCACGCTGGGATCTTTGGCTCATCCGAGACCAGCCAGCGTCGCGGTGGAATTCCGGGTTGATTACGTGCTGCGTCTCAGCGACTCACATTTGCCGGAAGTGACCTGTCGAACCTGGCAACGCAGTTCCCCCCCGAACGCTTTCAGAATTGCCGTCGAGCATGATCAAGTGGGAGTAGTTGCCCCGGGCGCGCCCAATGCGTGGTCGATAGGGCCAGTTCGAGACTGCAGCTTCGCGGGCGCGTTGTAAGAGTGGAGGATTGAGCGCTGGGTGTCGAGAAGGGCTCCCGAGCGACTGCAATCGGCGATAGCGCGCCGAGTTTGCGGGCGTTGCGCCAGTGACGTGATTGGATGGCGTCAGCCGTTCGGAAAAGAACAAGGCCCGCGAAGGGGGGAGCATCCTTCGCGGGCCTTGTCTTGCCGGTCGATGTGATCGCGTTGTTACGCGACGATTTGAGCGGCTTGGCTTAGTGTGGCCATGGCCATCGGTGCGAACACGGCGCAAGCGGCGATCAGAGCGTAGAACTTGGTCATTGGACTGCTCTCGAAATTCAGGTGTGGGCGGGGCCGATCAGGCGACGATTTGCGCGGCTTGGTTCAGGGTCGCGAAGGCAACCGGGGCGAACACTGCGCAGGCGGCGATCAGGGCGTAAAACTTGGTCATTTGGTTTGCTCCTCGGTTCGAAGCGTCATCGCTTCGATGAGCAAACCTACCCAAGGGCGGCGCTTATCGCCGTGACCGAGGGCACACCTCAATTCTTCGGCCAACGGTGGTCTTCGGCGACGGCGTGCCGAATTGACGGGCAGGGCGGGAGCGGCTGGTTTTTGGCGGGCCGGTCATTCGAGAAATATTGCTGAGCGCCGGGCCGTGGCCCATCGCGGACGTTGGCCTGCAATGCCGACATCAGTAGTTTAGGTTCATGTCTGAGCCGACCATTTCCCTCGCTGGTTAATTCGTTTCTCGTCAGTAAGGGTTGCGCCGCGTGTCGCCATGTGATGGAGGGAGCGCCGGTCCTTCTGTTCGTGCACGAGGTGCGCGGCGGCCTTCAAATGCTCTGCGGCGCAGCGGATCACGTGGAGGCTGACCGTCGTTGGGTGCACTTGCATCACGTGCTTGATGCCCAGCCCGATCTGCTTGAGCTACCTACCGTCGATTTCGGACAAGAGGCGGAGCGAGATAGTCAAGGAGGCAGATGGCGGGTTGCACAAAGCCCGATCTGGCCTGGCGCTCTCGACGAGACCGCGCCGAATTGACGGGCAAGAAGCGAGCGACGGGTTTCGAGTGCGCCGGCCATTCGGAAAAAATGTCGGATGGCGCATGGCTTGGCCCATTGCAGACGCTTTCGACCTATACTTGATTGCGCGTTTGGGGGACCGAGATGACCACGCAATCGTTCGATCACGGAGTAAAGCATTTTGATGCGTACATCGGTTTCATCACCGTAGTGCTTGGCGACGCACCTGATCGTTGGATCAGAGAAGACTTCTTGACGGAAGAGCAACAGCTCAATCTAGAAAGAGCTTTCGAAATACTGCGGACTAAATTCCATCTCGTGGAGGAGCGACTAGAGCGACGTAGTGCTGCGCCGAAAATACTTGAAACGCTTGAGCGTTGCTATGCCGCGTATAAGGCGGGAGATGGTCGCCAGGGTGCCTTTCTAATCCAGGACTTTGAGGAACTGATCCTAAAAAATACGCGACGCTAGAACGCCGAATGGCGGTCTTCGGCGAGCGCGCGCCGAATTGACGGGCAGAGCGCGAGCGACGAGTTTCGAGCGTGGCGGCCATTCGGAAAAAATGTCGAATGGCGCATGGCTGGCCCATTCCCGCCGCTCGGGTTGGTGGCCCTGCCGACGAAGACGAAGGCTAATCCAGCGTTGCGATCCAATCGGTGACGACGCGCGCATAAAGATCTGGATCTTGAGCGTGCATGAAGTGACCCATTTCCGGAAAGGATTGGTAGTCAAACCGCTGACCATTGGCTTTCACCAGATGCCGACACGCGCCGCCTGCTCGTCCGAAAGTGCGCCGGCAAAGAGGCCCGTTTGTGGTTCGACGCCGCGGAAGTGATGCGTCAACAGCACTGGCGTTTTCACCTGCGCAAGCATGCGCGCGTGATTGCAGCTCGCGAACATCGTTCCTTCGATGCATGCTCTCGCCCACTCTGGGTCATACTCCTTCAGCATCTGCGGTGGCGAAGCGGGATCATATGGCCTGGCTGCGAGCATCGGCGGCATAGTTGTTTTGACCGCCGTCACGAAACCGGCCCAATCTCCCACGGACCATTGATCGCCAAGGTACTTCGAGAATGCCGTAAACATCAGCGATACAAGGCTTTCGTGGTGCTTGTGACCACAACTTGTCTTGTGCTCGGCGCCGAACAGCGGCGGGTCTTCGAGGAGCGCTGCGCGTACGAGTCCAGGCGGTGCATAGGCAGAAAGCCACGCCGACAGCACGCCCCCTGAAGAAAGTCCGCACACGATCGTCGGACTCCGGATGACGGCTGGTATGAATCGCACGAGGTCGTTGCCGATATTGTCGACGGTGTAGCGGCCGGGCGTGCGAGTGCTGCGGCCTTGGCCGCGCAAATCCACCGCGTAGAGGCGGAAACGGTCTTCAAGCCGTTTCATCGCCTGCTCGTAGCCCCACCATGACTCGGTCTGTCCGGGCACAAGCAAAAGCGCGGGCGCCGATTCTGGTCCGGTGACCGCGTAATTCATTGTGACTTCGCCGAGATCAACGAGGTGCTCCGCATATCCATGCGAAACGAAGATGTCCGTTGGAAACAAGACGCTTGAGGGCGTGCTCATGATCGTCGCCAGCTCCGTTAAATCTGGAAGGCGCTGCAAGTCCGCCCAGAAGCGGGCCAAATAAGGGCTTAAGCGAAGGCCACCGCCCGAGGCCGTTCGAGCGGGAAGGGCGCTAGCGGCAGGTTTCGAGCGGGCCGGCCAATCACCGTTCTTGTCGCTTTGGCCTAAGCTGGCCCTTTTCAAGTCGGTCGGCGATCCCAGCCTGGATGCGGCGGTCTGGCGCGCTCGCTATGGAGAATGTGTGCCGTGGCGATCGGGTCGAATAGCGATTTCGTTAGCCGCTGCAACTACGCTAAAGAATCGCTGCCGGCGTGCGGGCAGCGATGGAGGCGTCAGTGCGGGTTTTGGGGGCGGTTCTCTGCGCAGCGGCGTTGTTGGCTTGCGAAGAACAGCAAAGTCCAGCCTTCATGGGGCCAGACGTAGACGCGTTGCGAACGCGACACGGCGCTCTTGCAGAGGCGCTAGCAGGGAAAGACTCCGGGGCAGCCGCGGAATTCTACGACCGAGGCAATGCGATCTACGAGCCTTTATTCGTTCGCGGAAGACCGCATGTCGGGATCGAGCTGACCAACGAGAGCCTTTTCGCAGATCCGAACGGGTCCATTCAATTCCTTCACACCGAGTTTGAAACTTCCGGGACGTTGGCGGTTTCTCGTGGTGAGTGCATCGTCATCCGTACCGATCCATCCTCAGGTGACGCCATCGAAATGCATGGCTACTGCATGACTTCATGGCGACGCGGTGAAGATAATTTATGGCGAGTGGCTTGGGAAAGTCGAAACGTCGCGCCGGCGCGTTAGCTCGATGCCGACGCTCTGCGCGACGGTCCAATTCGAGGCGTGCAGGAGGTCACCGACTTCGAAGGTTCGAGTCGAACATGCATCGCCGACAATCAACGCGCCGTTCGCAAGGCGGCACGTCGGATCATTATCGAGCGACTGAACGGTCTGTTTGCCAGTGGTGAAGATACGAGATGGGTATTGGTTCGACCGCACGTCGAATAATGATACTGGTCGGCGGCTGGTCTCGGCGACGGCGTGCCGGATCGACGGGCACGGCGCGAGCGACGGCTTTCGAGCGCGCCGGCCATTCGGAAAAGATGTCGAATGGCGCATGGCTGGCCCTTTGCGGTCGTTCGTAACTCCATCAGAATTGGCTGACGCCGTTGGGACGTCTACTCAATCGGCGTGCAGTCAGCGAGACGCCCTTGGATCGAGTTAATTGATGGAGCAGGAGCTGTGATGCGCCCGCACCTGCTATTCTTTGCACTGGTCGCGGGTGTGCTTTCCGCCGGCTGCGACCGGTCTGCAGGGCCAACTCCGTCAGTTGAGTTTTGCCAACTCGATCAGCATTCCGATGGCGATTCAATCCGTGCCAGAGCGCATTTGGTGATTAGTGCTCATGGCTGGTTCCTCGTCGACGCGGCGTGCCCCGATCGCACCATTGATTGGCGAAATACCGATGAACTTCGCGCAAAGGAATACTATCATGAGCTGGAATCTGTCGCGTGGGCGACCCTGTTCGACAGCTCTGGACCACCGCAGGACCTCTTAGTTGAATTCACTGGGGTGTTGCGCTGGCAGCCACAGATGTCGCGACTCCGTGTCGACGTGCACGGCGTTGATGCGTTTGCAGTGGCTGCAGCCGCGCTACCCTACGTCGATGAACGCGGCGATTTGAGTGCGGAGCCACCGGAATAGTGTTCTCGGGGATCCCGCGACCGGGATAAGTGGTTTGGCGATGCGCATTGATCTCAAAGTGAGGGATCAAAGAGACGGATGTCTGCAATCGATGCGGTGGACGGCCCTCCACTCCAGCCGGTGGCGTAAGCTCCCAGTTTCAGCCGGAGGAGAGCCATGAGCCAGGTAGTCACGATCGGCAGGTGTAGAGCGCGTCAGTCATTCGAGAAATATTGCTTAGCGCCGGGCCGTGGCCCACAGCGGTCGTTTAGTTTTCCCGTTCTTCTTCATCTTCCGCATCCAACATAATGCCCGCCATGAAGCCGTCGGGATTGAGCGCGAAAGACCGCGTCATGCGAAAATGCTGTGTGTTGTGAAATTCGATCGGCGCCAAGCCCGCTTCCGAGATTTCCAAAAGTGACGCTGAGGGGTAGGCCATGATCATAGGTGAATGCGTGGCGATGATGACCTGGGACTCGCCGCGCTGCTCGAGCCGTCGCAGCATTTTTAAGAACTCGACTTGCCATTGCGGCGAGAGGGCGGCCTCGGGCTCGTCCATCAGGTAGATGCCTCGCGACCCGAAGCGGTTCTCGAAAACAGCCATGAAGGACTGACCGTGACTGCGCTTGCGCATGGAGACGCCTCCATACGGACCGTACGCGTCGCCGCCTTCGCGGGCCAACTGGTCGATCACGTCTACGAAGCTGAAGAACGTTTCAGCGCGGAAGAAAAAGCCCTGGGTCACCTTGGGCATCCAGCTGAAGCGCAGAAACCGCGAGAGGAGTTCGTCTTCAGCCGTTCGATGCGCCACGTTCTTGGTGCCCCCAGTAAGAGCAAGGCCGCAGTGCGCCGCAATCGCTTCCAATATCGTCGACTTCCCTGACCCATTGGCGCCCACAAGGATTGTGATGGGTTTCGTGATCTCCAGATCGAAGCCGGCGCGAAAAGCGGGCAGATCGAGCGGGTGGCGCGCCTGCGCCTCCGACGGAATGTGGTCCAAAAGACTGATGCGCCGGAGGTAGGGCGGCTTTGAACTACTTGGGCGATGTCTTCTTGCCACGGGCCACTCCCACATTGGCGATCATCGTTGCGAATGCCAGTAGCGCAAGGCCCTTGGCGAATGTCGCATTTCGGCGACGGCGTGCCGATTTGAAGGGCTGGGCACGATCGGCAGCTTTGGAGAGTGTTGGCCATTCGAGAAAAATGTCGAACGGCGCGCGTCTGGCCCAAAACAGACATCAGCGAATGCTCGTCGAGCGCGGCGGCTTGGGCTACGCTACCCTCCCATGAGAGGCGCACGTGCTTAGGATTTCGGTCGTCATAGTGGTGTGTTTGGCCGCGGCGTCTTGTGCCCCGCCGGGTGTCCCAAGTGGCTCATCCTGGGAGTACGAACTGAAGGTGGGGTCGGTTTGGCATTGGCAACGCACTCTTGCGAGTGGCTGCGCTTCCTGGACTGCGACAAGTGACTGGGCGTCTGTGCATCTTTCCGCCGACTCCGCGAACTGCGACGCCGGGCGCGGAGTGACATTCTTCACTGGCTCAGACGCACTCATTTTCGAAAACTATTGGCCTAATCCGGGTCACTCGGGCGGCAACCCTTGTCCCCACCAGCTCTCAGCAACACAGATTGCGGAGCTGGGTCCGCTCACAGAGGAAGCGCTTGCCGCGAGCGTCACAGCCGCAGAGCGGCGAATACTTCATCGCGTCAAGCAACGACTCGGCAACGTGGACGGCGCCGCCCTCATGACTGACGTGCTCGGATGGTGCAGCGATCTTACACCGGAAGATTATGGACCGGCTGGGTCCACTCGGCGACAGGACACTTGGCAAGGCGGTCGCTAGCTGCGTGCGCGCCCATGTCCGCTTTCGGCGTGCGCCGTGCAAAGGCGGCGCTTTCCAGTGGGTGCAAGCCCCACCCGGCAGATGCTCCAGCCGGAAGCGATCGGAGCAGACAGGGAGGTAACGAACTGGCTGAAGCCTTCGATAATCGTGT